>CAZXVT010000368.1:0-1514 GCA_964644015.1 uncultured Maribellus sp. | reverse complement strand
CTTTAATATACAGTTAAGTATTTGCTTATAAAGCCATTGTCCAAGTTTTACTGGAAAATCATTTTTGTTCAACCTTAAAAATTTAAGACGATGAAAAAAAGGGAAATTTTTTTTGGATTATCGTTGCTTGCTTTTTCAATTATTGCAGTGCAATGTGTAGAAGATGAAACTTTTGTACAAAATTCTGAATTGACTCTGAAAAAAGGGGGTAAACCAGCACCTGAAACGGAAGTTGGCAATAATCTCTCTTATCCCGTTATCTGGTCGGAAGGTGTAACAAAAACTTTACCCGGAACACCTGGCATGACACCGATAACAAACGGCGTTTGGTGGTATCAATGGGGAACAAATGGTGTTGATCCGGATGTAACCCCGGCAAGTTGTCCTCCTGATCCGGATGAAAACAACTTAACTTTAAATCCTGAAGGATTAAATTTTTGTGACGATGGGATCCCCAACAGTCTGACTTTACCCGCCGGAGTACCACTTGCAGATAATTCGTTACCGTTGGCAAAGGCTTTTCTTCAGAAAGATGCTAAAAGTATCTGGCAGGCAGGGACAGCTGACTGGAGTTCAGCACCTGTTAATGTAAACTGGATTGATTGGGGTGATAACCTTGAATCGGTTGATTGGTATACACGGTCGCAGGTGAGGACTGAAGTTGTTCTATTACAGGATCTTGTTGAAGTCATGGTCGAATATGAAATGAGACATACTTCTGGTTGGGGTATTGATGAAGTTCACGGTCTTGCAACAGATCTGGAAAAAGTACCTTTAATGGGAGCCGGAAACAGTGCAACTGTATATTCTCATTGTGCCAGGTTAACCATACAGAAATTATTGGTTAAACGAGATGATCCCAGGTTGGCTGTTCTGCAATGGGTTCCGGGTGAAGGTTGGATTGAGCCGCAAGGATATGATTTTGATCTGATAAATCCACATATTTTTAATGGTTCAGTTCACGAAGGCGGTGATGGCCCCGGATATTATTCTGCAGAAATAAACGTTAAAGGGAAAATTATTTACGGATATACCTGGAATGTTCGAACACTGAATGATAATACACCTGTTCCTCCAGCTTTCATTCCTACCCCGGCAGGAGATTATCGTATTACCTTCAGCTTTGACAATAATGTTGTTGGACTGCCTCTTAATACTTTTTTTACACCATCTACACAAATTGTTGTTCCGCTTGAAACTGAAGTTTTAACAGAAGTACTTGCAGCCGAAGCGGATGATTCAGGAGATGAAGGAGGTGGAACTGCCATACTCGATTTTACCAACAATCTTACATACATCGATGTCAGAATACTCGAAAGAGGAGGTGGCGGTGGTGGAAGAAAATAATCCAGACAAATTATGAAATAACTTTATAATCATAAAAACTGTCTCATGAAAACATGAACTAAATATTTTGCACATTATCCTAACATCACTTTGTTTTTATGATTGTGAGTTGAATTATAATTAATTTGTTTTCAATAAAAATTAAGATATTAATAGTCTCTGATATC
>CAZXVT010000367.1:0-1527 GCA_964644015.1 uncultured Maribellus sp. | reverse complement strand
ATATTAAAACAATAAATAATATGGCATTAGAAATAACAGACGCCAATTTCGATGAATTGGTATTAAAATCGGACAAACCTGTGATGATCGATTTCTGGGCAATCTGGTGTGGCCCTTGCCGGATGATTGCTCCGATTGTGGAAGAGATGCACGCTGAATACAGTGGGAAAGCTGTGATCGGGAAAGTGGATGTTGATTCAAACCCGAATATTGCCATGAAATATGGTATCAGAAATATTCCAACTGTGATTTTTGTTAAAAACGGTGAAGTAGTTGACAAACAGGTAGGTGCAGCACCTAAACAGGCATTTACTGCCAAATTGAACGCATTGCTATAGACAACATTTTTAAACTGTCATTTCGAATAAGGAACGAATGAGAAATCTTTTTCCTGTTGAATCAAAGATTTCATTTCTGCTTTTTTGAAATGACAGTTTCATTTTATTCTTCTTGAAAAACATTTTCGACATAGAACAGTTTCACCAGTTCGATAATCTCGGGCTGATTGCACACCAGGTTGTGGAAGGTTTCATTACCGGGCTTCACCGCAGCCCGTTTCATGGTTTTTCGGTTGAATTTGCCGAACATCGGCTTTACAACCAGGGCGAATCGACCAAACACATCGACTGGAAACTTTTTGCCCGCACCGACAAACTGTTTGTAAAACAATACGAAGAAGAAACCAACCTGCGCTGTCAGATTGTGATTGACACTTCTTCATCAATGTTATTTCCTTATTCAAAAGGAGAAAAACACCTGCGGAATAAACTGGCTTTTTCAGTTTACACAGCCGCTGCATTGATTTATATGATGCGGACACAACGTGATGCCGTTGGGCTGACTTTATTTTCCGATTCTGTTGAATTTCATACAACACCCCGCATCTCTTCAGTAAATGCCGAACTGATGTACGGCAAACTGGCTGAACTGATAAAACCTGAAAACGCGCATCTGCGAAAAAGCACCAACACTTCTGCCGTTTTGCACGAAATAGCCGAGAACATTCACAAACGTTCGCTGGTGATTATTTTCAGCGATATGATTGACAACGAAAAAACCGATGAACTTTTTTCGGCTCTGCAACATTTGCGGTACAACAAACACGAGGTGATTCTTTTTCATGTAACCGATCATTTGCTGGAACGTGAATTTAAATTCAGCAACCGGCCCCACAAATTTGTCGATCTCGAAACCGGGCAGTCGGTAAAATTCAATCCCTGGGAAATCAAAAACCAATATATTTCAACGGTCAGTTCGTATTTCGATGATCTGAAGGTAAAATGCGGACAATACCAGATCGACCTTGCCGAAGCCGACATCAACAAAGATTTCAAAGACGTACTTTTCTCTTTTCTTGTAAAGCGGAAAAAGCTTTATTGAAATTTTACCTTCCGAAAAATCATCATAAAATAACCCTGATAAATTCGTGCAATTTCAAAGTTGAATCCATGTTATTTCAAAGTTGATATCATGTTATTTCAAAGTTAATACCTTGCAATTTCAAAATTGACATCCATTAATATAATA
>CAZXVT010000366.1:0-1528 GCA_964644015.1 uncultured Maribellus sp. | reverse complement strand
ATAACAAACAGAATTTCCAGTTAAACTAAATTGCAATTAATTTCCCCATAACGCAAAGACTAACTTCTAATGAAAGTTTTTGGGTACTAAATGAAAAGCTGTTTTTCCGGTTCGTACTTCAATTTCGTGCCAGCCGTCAACTTCAAAATCTATACCCACGGTTGAACAGGTTGGCATTTCACCCCAGAATGAAGTGAGTAAGTTGCTGACCAGGTAGTGAAATCCGGGATTGTGCCCAAAGAAAAAGACGGTCTTTGCATTCTCCGGCAATTGGTGAACGATTGACAAAAACCCAGCAGTGGTCAGTCCATCGTAAATTGCCATTTTCTCCTGAATCCGGCTGGGTTCAAAGCCAAGATTTTCAGCAAAAATCTGAGCTGTTTTCAGCGCCCTTGCAGCAGGACTCGAAATCATCAGATCAGGAACAATCCCTTTCCTTTTGAGTTCACGGCCAATATTTCCGGCATCATTTTCACCCCGGTCGGTCAGTTCACGGTCAAAATCCATATCATAACCATACGGAACTGCTTTGGCATGACGAACAATCACAATCCTTTTCATCACTTCAGATTTTACAAAACCGGCTGATAAACATCAATTTCGGCTTTGGAAATTGCAACAATTTTTGGCACGACTGAAGTAAAATGTGCCGAATTATTGTGTAAATCAATAGCTGCCTGGTCTTTCCATTTTTCAAGAATACAATAAGTAAGCGGTTTCTGAATGTCTTTGTGCAACACGTATTCGATACAACCTTTTTCAGCCCGTGAAGCAATTCCCAATTCATTCACCAGGTTCAGAAAATTATCTTCTTGGCCTTCATTTACAATAAATTTTGCCACAATTGAAATCATAATTGCTTTTATTTTTGGTTCAATACCAACAAATTTACCTTTATTTACTTTTAAAGGAGCATTAAAAAATGTTTTTATGAAACGCATCGGGTTACTTTCTGATACACATGGATCTATACACCCACGGCTGAAGGTATTTTTCGAAAAGGTAGATGAAATCTGGCACGCCGGTGATATTGGCAATATTGAAACTGCTGAAGAACTTGCTGCATTCAAACCTCTGAAAGCTGTTTACGGGAATATCGACGGAACCGATGTCAGAAAATCCTGGCCGCTGCACCAGCGCTTTTTGTGTGAAGATATGGATGTATGGATCACGCACATCGGCGGATATCCCGGCCATTATGAGCAAACGGTGAAACCAGCCATTTTTAACAATTCGCCCGATTTGTTTATCTGCGGACATTCACACATTCTGAAAGTGATCTTCGACCAGAAACTGAATTTTCTGCATATCAACCCGGGTGCTGCGGGAAACAAGGGCTTTCACAAAGTATGCACTGCCGTGCGTTTTGTAATCGACGGAAAAGATATCCGCGATCTGGAAATCTGGGAGATGAAGAGGAATGAGGTGGTGCTGTAAAAAACAAATGGATTTATTTCAATTCTGCTTCTCTTTCAGCAATTAACTGTTGAATCTGTAAAACAACATTGTCAATTTTATCAAATACATC
>CAZXVT010000365.1:0-1535 GCA_964644015.1 uncultured Maribellus sp. | reverse complement strand
GGCATATTCCGCGCAACATTAACAGACTTTTGTCATAGGGCAGATAGTTGATGCCATCGTCAAAACAATTTAGTGCTTTGTGAACATTGTGTTTTTCAAACAAAGCTTTGGTTCCTTTTTTATAGGAAGTGGTGGCCCAATCCGTAAATATTTCTCTAACTGGTTTCTCACTGTCTTTAGTTATTTGTCGGAATGTTAAATTGTTTTATAAACAACTATTAATTCAAGGTTGTTAATTTGTTCGATATAGTTTAACTTAACTGAATTAATCTTTTAACTGAAGAACATGAAAAAAGTAATTTTTCTGCTGCTGATTATTCCATCGGTGCTTTTTGCACAGGAAAGCGCTGACACAGTAAAATACTGGAAACGCAGTGGTGTATTTAATGCCAATTTTTCGCAGGTATCGCTTACCAATTGGGCTGCCGGGGGCGAGAGTTCAATGTCGGGTGTATTCCTTTTTAACTATCTCGCCAACTACAAAAAAGACAGTCTATACTGGGATAACTACCTTGATTTGGGTTATGGTTTTCTGAAAAACAACGATGAAGATTTAAGAAAATCTACCGACCGAATTGAACTTAACACAAAAATTGGTTACAATACCGCTGGTAAATGGAGCTATGCCGGTTTTGTGAGTTTTAAATCGCAGTTTGCACCGGGTTACAATTATCCGCGTGTTACTGGCGATTCACCAATTTCGAAATTCCTGGCCCCGGGTTATGTTAATGTGGCGCTTGGTATCGATCACAAAAACGATTACATGTCGTTGTTTATTTCGCCGGTTACCGGCAAATTTACAATTGTTGGCGACGACGCTCTTTCTGCTGCCGGAAGTTTTGGAGTCGATCCGGGCAAGAAATTCAGGAGTGAAATGGGGGGCAGCATCAGGCTGGCAATAAAAAAGGAAGTGGTGAAAAATGTAACGGCACAAACCAAGCTTGATTTGTTCTCCAATTATTTTCATAATCCGCAGAACATTGATGTTGACTGGAATTTTATGCTGAATATGAAAGTAAATGAATGGCTCTCGGCAAATTTGATTACGCAACTGATTTATGATGATGATGTAAAAATTCAAAATTCTGAAACCGGGCATGCTGCTCCAATGGTGCAGTTTATGGAAATGTTCGGAATAGGGTTATCGTTTAAATTATAGGATTTGTCAAAAAGAATAAAAAATCCATTCGCTGTTTCAGCGAATGGATTTTTAGTTTCAGACCACCAAAGTTTCCACATCGTCAGCCGATGCAGTGATCACCATTTTGTCAGCATCTTCCCTGACTTGTGCAAAACTGTAAGCTTTCCTCGCTGCCCTTACAACCAACCCGATTACAAATTTTATTGCAATACGTTCGGCAACTTCAGGCAAATAGGGAATATCAATTTTCTCATTGGCCAGTTTTGTAAGCCTTCTTACCAGCCTTTTTGCTTCTGATTCGTCAATTCCTTTGTCCGGATCGCGAACCAGGTCATAAAATTCGTTTGGCAGATGATCGTATAAAAATGTATCAATTTTCAGGATAATTTTAACC
>CAZXVT010000364.1:0-1589 GCA_964644015.1 uncultured Maribellus sp. | reverse complement strand
AAACAGCAAAACAAAAATGGGGATGGACAAAGCCGGTTGTTTATTTATTTCCGGTTGTCGCTGTTTTGATAGTGATTTATCAAGTCGTGATTTCGGGCCAGATGAATCCGGGATTGTTTTTTGTTTCAGGAATTCTGCTGTTGACTGGAATCATACTGATTATTCGTAATTTTCTTTTCAGTATCGAAAAATCAGGCGCTGCTGAATTTGGAAAACGCAGGCTTGTTTTGCTGAACCTGGTGAGAAACAAAGCGCGGTCGATGACGGTGATGACACTGTTTGCCATCGGCACTTTTCTGGTGGTTTCAACCGGTTCGAACAAACTCGACCTTTCGGTCGGAGCGCAGAAAAAAACCAGCGGTACCGGCGGTTTTCTCTTTTTTGCTGAATCATCGGTACCAGTGCTTTTCGATATCAACGACAAGGACAAACGCGCTGAAGAAGGCATTGTAGAAGAATTTTCTGCAGTTCAGATGATGAAGGTGGAAGGCGACGATGCCAGTTGTTTAAACCTGAACCGCATTTCGCAGCCTGCTATTCTGGGAGTTGACCCATCGGCGCTTGCCGGACGATTTTCGTTTGCAGTAAAAACCAGTGAAACCGACCCGTGGCTGGCGTTAAATCAGACTTTTGCCGACGGCACCATTCCTGCCATTGCCGACCAGACCGTGATTCAATGGGGGCTTGGAATGAAAGTGGGCGACATTCTTTTGTACCAGAACGAAAAAGGCGACACGCTCAGGTTGAAACTGATTGCCGGAACCACACCCTCTGTTTTCCAGGGTTTTGTGCTGATTTCAGCGGAAAATTTTCTGAAAAACTACCCCACCCACAGCGGAACTTCGGTTTTTCTGGTGGAAGGAAAGCCTGAAAACCAGCAACAAATCGGCGATGAACTGAATTCGGTTTTCCGCGATTACGGCTGGGAAATGACAACAACCGTGAGCCGGCTGGTGGAATTTTACTCCATCACCAACACTTATCTTTCCATTTTTATGGCGCTGGGCGCACTGGGTCTGATTCTCGGAACCATCGGGCTGGCGGTGATTCTGGCCCGTTCGCTGTTGGAACGTAAACGCGAAATTGCGGTTATGCAGGCAACCGGATTCGATACAAAACCTATTTTCAGAATCATCGCTTTTGAATATTTTATTTTGCTGGTTGCGGGTGTTTTAACCGGACTGATTGCTGCTGTAATTGCGGTTTTACCTGCTTTTCTATCGCCAGGTTCCGATGCTTCGGGAAGCACAGTGGCACTTGTAGTGATGCTGATTCTGGTGAATGGTTTTATCTGGATTGCTGGACTCACACGTGCCATGTTGCAAAAGAAAAACCTTGTGGGGGATTTGAGGGTAGAGTAAAAAATCATCAATGATTGAATGGAATAATTTATCTTTAAACTCTGAAAAAATTATAAGATTCCTCACTTCGTTCGGAATGACATGCCTTATTACGATATGATTTTAGCGGAGGGTGGCTTGGCGGCAAAGACACCAAACCACCCTCCGCTAAAATCCAACCACTTTCAATTCACTGTCATCCTATGTTTGAAAAATGAAGTTAATAAGTTGCTTTTATAAATTTACAAA
>CAZXVT010000363.1:0-1592 GCA_964644015.1 uncultured Maribellus sp. | reverse complement strand
GCAGTTGCAATGCCAAAAATGCAAAAGAACTTTTCGCCAACAAAGATGTGGATGGCGGGCTGATTGGCGGCGCATCGCTGAAAGCAGAAGATTTTATCCAGATTATCAATGCTTTTTAATTAAAACGAAATACGTTTTACTAACCGTTTTATATTGTATATTTAAAAAGCCATTCGTTAAGTACGGATGGCTTTTGTATTAAAATTAAGTGAACAATGGATTATTACAAAGTTGAAATAAAGATAACGCCCTTTGAAGAGTGGCTGCGAGATGTACTGGCATCGCAATTGGCTGAAACCGGGTATGAAAGTTTTGTGGAAACGGAAGGCGGAATTGATGCTTTTGTTCCCGCTCCGCAATTTAACGAGAGTGAACTTGAGTTTGTACTGAGTGCTTTTGAAGACGATTTCAGTTTTTCGGTTCACAAGGAACTGATAAAAAGCCGTAACTGGAACGAAGAGTGGGAGAAAAACTATTTTGAGCCGCTGGTGATTAACAATGAATGTGTTATCAGGGCACCGTTTCACAAAGCATTTCCAAAAGCAAAATACGAAATCGTTATTGAGCCGAATATGGCTTTTGGTACCGGTAATCACGAAACCACTTCGATGATGGTGGAAACCATCCTGGAACTTGACTTAAACAAAAAGTCGGTGCTTGATATGGGATGCGGGACCGGTATTCTGGGTATCCTTGCGTCGATGAAAGGAGCTGCGAGTGTACTTGCCATCGATATCGACGACTGGTCGTATTCAGGCGCCACCGCCAATGCTGAGGTGAATAAAATCAGCAATATGAAGGTAAAACTGGGCGACGCTTCTTTATTAGGCAGTGACTCGTTTGATGTAATTTTAGCCAACATTCATAAAAATGTTTTGCTGAATGATATGCCCTTATACGAAAAAGTATTATTGCCGGGTGGCATTCTTGTAATGAGTGGTTTTTATAACGAAGACCTCCGGGATATTACAGAAAAAGCCATCGCTGTTGGATTGAAACCTGCCGGATTTAAAACAAAAAACAACTGGGTGGCAGCAGGATTCAGGAAATAGAAATTTACCCCATCCCAAAAGGGAGCAAAAATCTCTTACCCCATCCCTAAAGGGAGCAGTAAAAACATGACCCGAGCCAGGATGAAGATTGAATCAATCAAATGGAATTATGTATTCAGTTTCAGTACAAAATTATCACCCTTCAGGGGCGGGGTGAAAAAAGAATCAGTAAATTGTATTCATTATTTTATTTAAGCATAAAGTCAAATGCCAATCAGCGATGATGTCACCATGTTTTATGGTGCAAAACCTGAAATCTTTGAAAAAGCTGCCGCTCTCAGAAACAACATGACTGCGGCAGAAAAAATTCTTTGGAAAAAATTCAAAGACAGGAATTTGTTTCCTTCTAAATTCAGACGTCAGCACCCAATTGACATTTTTATTGTCGATTTTTATTGTCATAACGCAAAATTGGTTGTTGAATTAGATGGAGAATATCATTTGAATAAGGATCAGATTGAATATGATTCAGGCAGAAGTGCTGAAATTGAAAATTGGGGTTTGAAGATTATTCGATTTACAAATAAGGATGTATTTGAT
>CAZXVT010000362.1:0-1603 GCA_964644015.1 uncultured Maribellus sp. | reverse complement strand
TTATTAATCGATTTCAGGAGGAAAAATTGCAAGTTGAAACCCGTATTAATGATGCAGGTTTCTGGGATGGGAAACCATTAAAAACGCCATCTCAGAAAACAATTGATAATATTTTAAACTTTTCGCGCAGTTACGATGTAAAAAAGACAAAAAGTGCGGGATTTGTTGAAATGAATCTGAATTGAAGGAAAAGGGAAGTAAGTTGATTACTTCCCTTTCTCTTTTACATTAATCAGGTTTAAACGAAGTACTACGAATCCAAGTAAGCCTGTTATTACCGATCCGATAAGAATCCCCATTTTTGCTGAGTCGATAAGCGCCTGATCTGTAAATGCCAGATTATTAATAAAGAGCGACATAGTAAATCCGAGCCCGCCAAGTATTGAAATCCCGGCCAGCATTTTAAGATTCACATTTTGTGGCATTTCCGAAATTTTAAGTTTTATCGATAAATATGAAAATGTAAAAATCCCGATCGCATTTCCTAATATCATACTAATTGCAATATTGGAAGTAAGATCAAAGTTAAAATTGTTGCCGAAGCTGAATACCACGCCAGCATTGGCAAAGGCAAAAAGTGGCATTATCAGGTATGAAACCCAGCCATGTAACGAATGTTCAAGATATTGAAGCGGTGCGGCTGTTTTTTCAGAAACTTCCTGAATGTCATCAATTGCAGAAAGCTGATCTTTTGTTAAAAGCAGTTTGTCTTTTTGTCTGTTGCAATCGTTCTCAAAAATACTGAGCGATTCTTTCACCTCACTGATAAAAATGGCAGTTTTTGTTTTGCGCCGCAACGGAATGGTAAAAGCCAGCAATACGCCAGCGATTGTGGCATGAATCCCGGATTTTAAAAACAGAACCCAAACTATCAGACTTATAGTGAAAAACAAATATTTCGAATAGTAACCTCTCCAGGTGAATAGGAACAGAAAAGCAATTAAAACCAAAGCTATTCCTAAATAGTTCCAGGCAATATTGGTGCTGTAGAAGAAAGCAATTACAAGCACAGCACCAAGGTCATCAATTATGGCAAAGGCCATCAGAAAAACTTTCAAACCTGCCGGAACACTTTTGCCAAGTAATTGTAAAATCCCAAGTGTAAAAGCAATATCGGCAGCAATAGGGATTCCCCAGCCTTCGGCTCCGGGTTTTCCGTAGTTTAATAAAGTGAAAATAGCAGCCGGAAATATCATTCCGCCAATGGCTGCAAACATAGGCAGCGACGCTTTTTTAAAATCATTCAGTTCGCCTGCAATCAGTTCACGTTTTATTTCAAGTCCGATTAAAAAAAAGAAAATCACCATCAATCCATCGTTGATCCATTTGATAACCGGTTTTGACAGTTCAAGCCCCGGGATGCTGATGGTTATCTGGTTTTTCCAGAACCCGAGAAACTGATCACTGATTGCACTGTTAGCCAGTAATAACGCCAGAATTGTGGCCGTAAAAAGCACGATGCTTGATGATGTTTCAAGCTTAATAAATTTATTTATCGGTTCTTTTATAAACTTCATGAGTTGATTTTTAGTAAAAACAACCCAATTTAAGAATTTTTGTTTAGGTCGTAATAAATTTTCATGGGCAGAAAATATGTCGAAAA
>CAZXVT010000361.1:0-1623 GCA_964644015.1 uncultured Maribellus sp. | reverse complement strand
TCCATTTATTAACATTCCCAGTCCCGACAGGGTGTTAACCCGATTAAAATCATTGTGTAAGCTCCCCCGAAAACTGGACAGTTTAGAAGTATACAAAAAGTAATAATTTTAAACTGTTAAAATGAAAAAGAAAAGATTTACACCACAGCAAATCTCCTCTATCTTGAAGGAGTTCGAGAATTGGAAAAGTGTAGAAGAAATTATTCGTGATCACGGCGTCAGCAGGGCCTCGTTTTATAAATGGCGTCAGCGTTATGGCGGCATGGAAGCCAGCGAGTTAAAAAGGCTCAAGGAGTTGGAGGAAGAAAACCGCAGGTTGAAAATAATGTATGCCGAACAGGCTCTTGATTTAAAAGTTGCCAGGGCTATTATAGAAAAAAAGCTTTAAAGCCCTGCGAGAAGCGAGATATAGCAGAAGAAATCGGTTCGGATCCAACCATCGGCATAAGCAGGGCGTGCCGGGTTTTAAACATTAGCAGGTCAGTTTATTATTATCAAACAGTCAAAGATGATTCAGAATTGATCGATGCGTTAGCACAAAAAGCCAAAGATCATCCAACAGAGGGTTTTTGGAAGGCCTATGGGCGTTTACGGCTGGAAGGCTACGGCTGGAACCACAAACGGGTATACCGGGTTTATTGCCTGATGAAGTTAAACATCCGGCGTAAGGTAAAGAAACGACTCCCTGCCAGAATAAAAGTTCCTTTGTCTATTCCGGAAAGCATCAATGATTGCTGGTCGATTGATTTTATGCACGATTCGCTTGAGAACGGGCGAAAAATTAAGAGTTTTAATATCATGGACGACTTCAACAGGGAAGCACTTCATGTTGAGGTGGATCATTCCATTCGCAGTAATAAAGTAGTCTATGTTTTAAACCACCTGATAAACCGGAGAGGAAAACCAAAACAATTGAGAATGGATAACGGACCGGAGTTTATAGCTGATTTATTGAAAGAATGGAGCCTGGTAAAAGGGATAGAACTTTTGTATATCCAACCTGGGAAGCCAACACAGAACGCTTTTGTGGAACGACTGAACGGAACATACCGAAGAACTGTTCTGGATGCTTACCTGTTCCAATCGTTGGATGAAGTCCGCGAAGAAACAGAGAGATGGTTGTTTGATTATAACCACAAAAGACCGCATGATTCATTAGGTGGAATGACGCCATTGGGCTATGCAAATAAAATGCAAAACCAAAATCTGAAAAGCAAAGAAAGTTCACAATTAGAACCCGTCAAGGGTATATAAAACGGCTTCGTGCCTCAGCCGCCCTTGACAGAACCTAATTGTTCACTGAATTAGCTTTTAAGATTTGGTTATGAAAAAGAAAAAAATCTACTTTTAAATTGTCCTAAAAACGGGGAGCTTTCAACTGCAGCTACATATGCATTTTTCTGGTTAAGAAAAGCCGATTGCTGTTGAATAGCCGGAATCGTTTTCTGCCTGATAATTTCGTAATTTCTTATCAAAACTGAATTTCGCCAGCCATTGTTTGCCTCAAAAACTTTGATGGCAAAGGGTATTTTATCTGATGATTGTTTTTTTTGTTAGTAGCTGTAATGACAAAATACTGAACCGGGAGAAATTATTGACAAATATCCGGTATTTATATTTATT
>CAZXVT010000360.1:0-1705 GCA_964644015.1 uncultured Maribellus sp. | reverse complement strand
ACATTCGAAATACTTCTTCCTCGAATATAAGCCAACGGTTGAATCACCAGTTTCTCATTTTCAAGCGAATCGGTAATATTTTTGTATTCTTTATCCTTTTCGCTATACTGACTCTGGATAAATTTCAGGTTGTCATACAATGGCTCCATGTATGGATTAATTTTTGACTTTATGTCGCCGGGAAGAAACCCAATATCTTTGTTACTTAAAGGAACAATAGGCCTGGCAAGAAAAACCTGTTTGAAATTTCTCCGCTGGTCCAATGCTGCAGCAAGTGCCAGTAAGGTCTTTCCGGTACCTGCAACTCCCTGAAGTGTAACCAGCTTAATTTCAGGATTAAGAATTGCATGAAGGGCAAATACCTGTTCAGCATTCCGGGGGGTAATCCTGAATGCTGATCTCTTTTCGATCCTTTCTACTTTCTTTGTCAGTGAATTATAAAATGCCAGGGCTGAAGTATTGGTATTGCGGAGTATATAATAATGGTTAGGCACCGGATTTCTTACACCTATATCTTTGGGCACACAACTTCCGGTCTGGTACAATTTGTCTATAACCCTGCTGCTTAGGTTATTGATTGTAGAAATGCCTGTGTACAACCCTTCAACATCCTTAATTTTCCCGGTAAGGAAATCTTCGGCAGTAAGATTCAGGGATTTGGCCTTCAACCTCAGATTTATGTCCTTGCTAACCAGTACGACCTTTCGGTCAGGATAATCCTGGGTTAATGAAAGTGCGGCGTTAAGTATGCGGTGATCGGGTTTGTTGTCATCAAAAATTTCGCGGGCATCAATAAGGCTACGTTCATTCATCACAACCTTAAATTTTCCGCCTTTCGATTTTGTTAGTGGAATCCAGTCGGTTAGTGTTCCATTCTCTGACAAGGCATCAATGATCCTGATAAATTCCCTTGCTTCAAAATTTTTGGTATCATTCCCTTTTTTGAAATTATCGAGTTCTTCAAGAACGGTTATCGGAATGGCAACATCATTGTCTTCAAAATTATTGATTGAATCGTGGTTATAAAGAATGACGGAAGTGTCGAGAACAAATATCTTTTTCTGACCATTTATTTTTACAACCTTCGCTTTTAAAGTTGCCTCCTTGCGGGTCTCAACATCTGATATCAAAGGCTCTCTGTTTGGATTTTCAATCTTATCAGGTGTTTTGACGGGTAATTTCTTTGCCTTTACTGGTATTTTGTCTGTAATTTCAGCTTGTAAAAACTTGCCTTTTTTAAGATCCGGCTTAATTGCAACAGGCAAATCCAAAGTCTTGTTAACAGACCCATTCTTCTGTTTCCTGTTTTTTTGAGAAACGACTTTTTCTTTTGATTTACCGGTTGTTGTTTCCAACTTTCCGGGAACGAAACCGGCAGTTGCAGGTATTTTTAATTTCGCAGGAATTGGTTTCTTGACAGTTTTAATATTTCCGGCTACTTCGCCATTCAGTTTTTTCTTAGCCATAGTACGAAGTTTCAATAAAGATTAATCATTCAAATTCTGTTCACAGTTTCCTGCCGACCGCTGGTCTGCCATATCTTCTCTTTCCCCGTATCAACACCTAAATTCCCGTTTTTACATCAGTTTTGTAAATTTAATCAATAACATACCCTTTTCAGAACTCCTGAATGATATTTAAATAACAAAATAAAATCTCTGTATGCCTCTGTTTATCTGTACACTAAATTGGTTTATCAACAAAA
>CAZXVT010000359.1:0-1734 GCA_964644015.1 uncultured Maribellus sp. | reverse complement strand
ATCGGACTAAATATCCGCAGGGATGATTTTTATAAAAAGGAGCTGACTTTTCAGGTCTCCTGTTCATATGGTCCGGGCAGGTATGACGAAAACTATGAAAATAAAGGACAAGATTACCCGATTGGTTATGTACGCTGGACCGAAAGAAGGAATTTTGAAGCCGTCCTGCTTGCAATATCCTCGGGACAATTAAATGTAAGACCATTAATAACCGAACAAGTATCATTAGAACAGTTTCAACAAATCTACAACGACTTGAGAAAAGAAGGTTCCATTGCCTCGATTCTCGAATATCAGCAAAAGCCCGACGAGTCTAAACGGATTATAATTGGTAATGGTAACCTAAAAAAGGGGAAGGGAGTTATTGGTATAGTGGGTGCAGGAAATTTTGCTGGATCCACCGTGGTTCCTGCACTGCTAAAGACAGAGAGCACAATTAAATATATTGCTGATATCCAGGGATTATCGGCTAAAATTCTTGCCAGGAAAGCCAAGGCTTCAATTGCCACTTCTGATTATAAAGAGATATTGAATGACCCGGATATTGATCTGGTGATAATTACTACACGGCACGACCTTCATGCCAAAATGGTATTAGAAGCTATAGAAGCAGGAAAAAATGTCTTTGTCGAGAAGCCATTGTGTTTAAACCTATCAGAACTTGAACAAATAACCGAAGCCAAACAAAAAGCAGATGAATCGGGACATAATCTGCAGGTTGTTGTTGGTTTTAACAGACGCTTTGCACCACTTGCCCTAAAAATGAAAAATATGCTAGGCGAAGGTCCTAAAAATATTATTGCTACAATGAATGCTGGTTTTATCCCTTCCAATGTATGGGTACACGATCTGGAGGTTGGAGGCGGAAGGATAATTGGAGAAGCATGCCACTACATCGATTTATGCAGTTATCTGGCAGGAAGTAAAGTAACCGCGGTATGTATGAACAGTATGGGCACGAACCCGCAGGAAAATACGGACAATGTGAGTATCCTGTTGAAATATGAAAATGGCACAAATGCAGTAATTAACTATTTTGCCAATGGAAGTAAAGCATATTCAAAAGAAAGAATAGAGGCTTACAATCAGGAAAAGACTTTGGTGATTGACAACTGGAGAACTTTAAAAGGTTATGGTACCAAAGGATTTTCGAAGGTAAAAACAAGATTGAATAAAGGGCATAAGGATCAGTTCAGAATTTTAGTTAATACTATCCAAACAGGAAAAACCTTTATCCCGTTTGAAGAAATTGTGAATACAACAAAGGCAAGTTTTGGTGCAATTATGAGCCTTAAAGAAGGCAGATGGATTGACATTAAATGATCTCCTTTATTGCCTCTTGATATATGCGCAATTTTTTTTGGCTATGAATCTTCTTAGATTCTATTATACACTTAAATATCTCAAACCAATACAGGTTCGATATCAACTTTTTTATAGGCTTCGAAGGCGGCTTCAACATCACCGGTCAGGGTTGGGTCCAGATGGGTAAGAACCGGAGGCATTTCGGTGAACACCCGCCGGCCATAGGCATCTTTGTGCGTCATTTTGGAAATCACCTGTTCCGAGCTGCGGCTTTTGGCTTTTTTAATGACATTTTTGTAGGCTTTTTCATTTTTTTTGGAGACGGAATCGAGAATATCATCTTCGCTGATGCTGCTGTAAAAGCGGCGCAGGGAGCTTTTTTTCAGCAGTTTTCGCAGTTCATAGCGGTAGTGATAGGCGGTTTTGGTG
>CAZXVT010000358.1:0-1751 GCA_964644015.1 uncultured Maribellus sp. | reverse complement strand
TCCATTTATTAACATTCCCAGTCCCGACAGGGTGTTAACCCGATTAAAATCATTGGCCGAAGCTCCCCAATATTACAACACAAGCTGTGGAAGAAACGAACACCAGTTTTCGCTGGCCAGCCATTTAAACCGTTTAAACCTGAAAATGTTATTCCTGCTTCCCGGGTTTAAAAAAAAGAGAATGTGGTACTGGATTATGATAACACGATAATCTTTACTGAAAAGGCTGACGCACAAATGACTTATAAAAGAGAGTTTGGTTATTGCCCAGGTGTAGGAATCGTCGGAAAACACATTGTATATGTTGAAAACCGGAACGGAAACAGCACGGCACATGTATTACAGCATGAAACGATTGAAAGAATGGCTTCCATGTTACAGGAAGAGGGCATTTCTATCGATGTAATACGGGCAGACTCGGCATCTTATACCTATGAGATAATCAAAGCAATGAAGAAAAATGCCAACCGCATCTTCATAAAAGCAAGAATGACTGATACCCTGGAAAAAGCTATTGCAGGTATTCAGAACTGGAAAGAAGTAAAAATTGGCGACGATGTGGTTCTGAGAGGTTCAACCACCATTATTCTGTTTGCCCGCTATGCCAGGGGGAACAACGAGAAACCCAGTTCATTAAAAGAATACCGGGTGGTGGTCACCAAAGAAAATCGAAGAGATGGGCAAATCAACATGTTTACCGGAGAAGCCTGTAGTTACAGTCCAATTCTGACCAACGATTTTGAAATGACCGATGACCAGGTTGTGTTTTACTATAATGCGCGAGGTGGGGAGGAAAAAGAGTTTGATGTTGTGAAAAATGATTTTGGATGGAATAAGCTACCGTTTTCCAGAATGGAACAAAATGCCGTATTTCTTCTGATAATGGCCATGTGCAAAAACCTGTATGTACATGTAATTGAACAATTCTCAAAGAAAGTAAAGTTTCTGTCCCCCGATTTCAGGATTAAAAAGTTTATCTTCAGATTTGTTTGTATCCCGGCAAAATGGATAAAATCAGCCCGGACACAAAAACTGCGACTGTACGGCAACCTGACTTTTCAGACATAGGTGAAGCAACTCTGAAAGTTAACCCTTCATTCAAAATTTTACTGAGAATAAAATTCTCCCGGTATAGTTTTGTGCTTAAACGTAAAAAACAGGGATTACAAAAAAGAAAAGACATAGAAACACAGAAAATACTCAGGCTATGTAATAAAATCTGAATCCAAATAGCAGCTTTTCACTCAAAATAGCTCATTCAATTCTTAACTTGCGGATTTAAGGAAGGATTCGCGTGGGAGGGGAAGATATTTTTCAGCCTGGAGTTCCGATACGCTTTCTATAATTATCAGGGAATAAAAATGGGGCAACACATTTTGCTGTAAATTGCCACTGGTTGATGTGGAACATAAAAAAGCTAAGGCAATTTAATGCCTGATTTTATCATCTCATTTTTTGTAAGACCCGGTGTTTTCTTTTCTCTCAGTTTTCTGATCATCAAAACAGCAGCCTGTTTCTTTTCCCTACCCGATACGTGTCAGATTACAATAAGCCCCGGTGAGGAAGTTCAATGTATTTCGGGGTTGTTCAAATGTGACAAAAATCATTCGTGAATCGGCGCAGTTATGAACGAAAAAGAACAGAAGACAAGTTTTAATATATTTTAACCTTCAATAAGTTTTTTTGAATTAAAATAAATGATTTACTAAAAGAATTTAGGATTACATGTTATTGCCAATTCGGCGTAATGA
>CAZXVT010000357.1:0-1753 GCA_964644015.1 uncultured Maribellus sp. | reverse complement strand
GGCCTGCGACAAAGGCAAAGCCTATTTTGGCGGCTGCGACGGGTTTTTGCACGAGGTGAATGTTTCGACAGGCAAACTGGAAAAGAAAATTGATATCGCTACTTACATTGCAGGTTCAGTGGCGGTTGAAGGCGACAAAGCCTGGGTGGGCGACTACGACGGCCGTTTTTTTATGGTTGATTTAAAAGAAGGAAAAACCGTGTGGCAATGGCAGCACGAAACCACCAAACTACAGTTTATCGCTTCTCCGGCTTTGGTTGGTGACAAAGTATTGACAGCGAACCACAACAAGTTTTTGTACTGTTTCGATAAAAATAATGGTAAAAAGCTGTGGGAATACAACACCGGCCGGCAGGTGGAAGCATCGCCGGTGGTGGTGGGCAATAAAGTGCTGGTTGCCAATATGCGTGGCGATTTGGCAATCGTAAACCTTTCGGACGGAAAACTTGTTTGGAGTTACGAAATTGGCAGTCAGATTGTAAGCAATCCGGCTGTTGCTGCCGGCAAAATTTTTGTCGGTGCTTTTGACGGAAATATTTATTGTTTTGGAAAATAAAAGCTAAACCGCAGAGTCGCTAAGACGCAGAGAAAACTTAGCGTCTCCGCGCCTTTGCGGTGAAAAAATAGTACAATGAACATCATACAAATCATACCAGGTTCAGGGGGCAGTTTTTACTGCGGCAACTGTTTGCGAGACAGCAAGTATTTCAATGCGTTGCGGGCCGAGGGACACCAGGTTACAAAAATACCGATGTACCTGCCGCTGTTTGCCGACGAGCACGACATTTCGGAAGTCCCCATTTTTTATGGAGCAATCAGTATGTACCTGAAACAGGTTTACCCCATTTTCAGGAAAGCGCCCAAGTGGGTTGAAAAAATGCTGAACTCAAAACCCATGATGAAAATGGCCGCGTCGATGGCCGGTTCCACCAATGCAAAAGGACTTGAAGACATGACCCTTTCGATGTTGCTGGGTGAACAGGGCAACCAAAAGGAGGAACTCGACCACATGGTAAACTGGATTGTCGAACACTGCAAACCCGACATCATACACATTTCCAACGCATTACTATTGGGCCTGGCCCGCAGGATTAAGGAAAAAACCGGCGTTCCGGTACTTTGTTCGCTACAGGACGAAGATGTGTGGATTGACCCGATGCAACCTCATTTTCAGAAAAAAATATGGGACCTGATGCACGAACGCGCTGCCGATGTGGATATGCTGGTTTCGGTGAGCCACTTTTTTGCCGGGGTGATGAAACAACGGATGAACCTGGCTGACGAAAAAGTAAAAGTAATTCATCTGGGTGTTGATGTAAATGATTATCAATACGTTTCTCCCAAAGAAAAAGAAAGAAACGTGGGCTACATTTCGAGAATGTGTCATAAAGACGGGTTTGATATTGTGGTGGATGCTTTTATCGAACTGAAAAAGAAACCCGGTTTTGAAGATGTAAAACTGGTTGCCACGGGTGGTTCAACCGGTGACGATGCCAAATTTCTGAAAGAACAAAAACGCAAGTTAAAAAAAAATAACCTGCTGGATAAGTTTGAAATATATCCCGGTTTTGAAGGAAAGGAAGTAAATGATTTCTTCAAAAAAGTGGTTTTGGTTTCGGTGCCGGTCAGAATTGGCGAAGCTTTCGGAATGTACCTGCTGGAGTCGATGGCTTCGGGTGTTCCGGTGGTGCAGCCTGCTTTGGGTGCTTTCCCCGAAATCATTGAAATCTCGGGTGGCGGTGTAAATTACATG
>CAZXVT010000356.1:0-1784 GCA_964644015.1 uncultured Maribellus sp. | reverse complement strand
GAATTTGCTATTCCGGCACTGTCACCTGCTTTTTCACGCATTGTGAGTGATTCCTTAAAATAATCAAGACCGGTTATTTCATCCTTTAACTGAGTAAATGCCTGGCCAATAAAAAAATAACACTTGCCGGCAAGCTTAAACTCGTTTACCCTCTTGTATTGCGAAGCAGCCATTTTTAGCTCATTAATGAATTGCTCGCGGTTTCCTTTTCCGTTTTCTATTAAAGCATAATTAAAATAGATATCACCCAGAAGCTTTGAATCATTTCCGGATTTGCAGATAAGCAATAATGAATCGTTGACGGCAGAAGCAGCATCATATTGTTTGTTTTCCAGTAATTCGTCGAACTTTTTATTCAGAATTACCACCCTTAATGAATCCCTTTGAACCTCAGCTACCGATTGAGCCAAAGAAATCATTGGTATAAACGATAAAAGGATAAATATCAGAAGACCGGAATATCTGACACATTTCCCGAAATGTTTCACAAGCTGAATTCCCATAATATTTTGGCGATACGAAAGATTGATAAAATAAAATTAAGAATCATTATTGAATCCGCAAAACAAACTTGAATTAACATGGGAGAGCTGAATAAACCTAGTAAAACGATTGTCGAGAACAGGAAAAATTTGCCCCGAATTACTATGCCTTATCATTCACAAGTTTTCCATCAACCAGAACTGGTACTGATTCGGAGGTATCTATTCTGAAACAATATTCAAGATCATTATCCAATCCTTTTGATCTAAGTCTTTGATAATGTGATGACTGGCTAACATTTTCCCTCAGGTTTTCATTGGATTTTTCCCAAAGTGCCTTAGAAACCAGAGTAGCATCATCTACAGGCAAAAAGTGTCCTCCCTTGATCAGTTTCTCAGCGATTGCCCCGGCACATAGTGTGTCTTCAAGACTAAAAGTGTTTTTCCAACCGGCACACAGAATCACAACATTCCGATTACTGTTAAATATCCAGTTACAAACCGCTGTAAGATTTGAAAATGATGCTGTAATGAGTTCATCAGCAACTTTACCTGTATCTATTGCCCGGGTCCCGTTTGTTGTGGTAAAGACGAGTTCATCGCCAATATTATTAGTCGAAAGAAAACTTGTTGGAGAATTGCCAAAATCAGCAAAATCGAGTTTATCTCCTTCTCTTTCTGCAGCCACCCGATAGCCCTTCTCTTTATAATTCAATGCCTCTTCAATTCCCGTTACAGGAATTATTGAACCGAAGCCTCTGTCTAACGCAGCACAAAAAGCTGTTGTAGCCCTGAGTACATCTATAACAACCACCACATAGTTGTCTTTAGTCTGGCGGGCAGAAAAGAGTAATGGACTCAGGCAGGTTTCGATATTTGGCATTGTGGTTTACTTCTTTAAACATTCTTATGCAACCGGTATAAAAAAAAACCGGGTCTTCAAGTATTGACCCGGCAAAATTACTAATTGGTTGAATTCTTATACCGATTTATAAAATGGCGGTTTCACCACAACAGCTTTCAGTGCTTTATCACGGACGCTGATAAAAATCTCGCTTCCCTCTTTTGCATAAGCAGCCGGGACATAGGCCATAGCTATTGGTTTTTTAACACTTGGCCCCATCGTACCGCTTGTGACGATTCCTATTTTTTCGTTTCCTGCATCAACCACATCGTATCCATGACGTGGAATGCCCTTATCAACAAGTTCAAATCCAACCAGTTTACGAGCAAGTCCTTTGGATTTCAGATCAAGCATAAACTGCTTGTCAATAAAATTCTTTTCATCAGTAAACTTTGTGA
>CAZXVT010000355.1:0-1823 GCA_964644015.1 uncultured Maribellus sp. | reverse complement strand
ACTTTTCATTGATGAAATGCAAATATTATTAAAGTTGAGATTCTTCACTTCATTTCATTTTTATCAATTTCTCATCAGCCGAAAACCGGCCCGCCCCAAAAATAATTAAAAACACGAGCAACATCGTCATGGCAAAATCGGTGCGCGAATCGTGCGCCATTTGCCAGAAACCTTTTTCCAGCAAAATCGGAATTTTGGTTGTTATCAGCGCAGTAAACATGATTATCAGCAAGGGAATTGAAGCGATTCGGGTAAGAAAACCAATAAAAACCAGTGCTCCGCAAACAATTTCGAATGAGGCAACAAACAGCGCCCAGAATTCGGGATTTTCAAAACCGATTTTTGCAAACCTCCCTGCCCCAACCGATTCAGGAAAAAGAAATTTTTGAATTCCCTCGGAAAGAAATACCAGCCCGACAACCAAGCGTGGAATTAACGGTTTGAAATCTTGTGAAGAAAAAAATAATCCATCTCGAATTTTCATGTTATTCCCTTTTAAATTAAACCAGCACCCAATGCCAATGCAATCAAAATTAACATGAATGCCACAAAAACCTGTACAAATTGAAGTGTGATTTTCTTCAGCAGCTTTTTGCCGACAATTGCTCCCAAAATAGCTGAAGCAACAGCAGCAACTATAAGAACAATGTTTTCATGCAATCCGGATGCGGTAAAACGTTCAGCATAAACCGAAAGACGGGTGATGTCAACCATTGAGGCAATCACCACCCCGGTGGCAATGTATGCTTCTTTTGAAAGACCAGCCTTAATAAGGAAAGCACTGCGCAAAGCACCCTGGATACCTGCCAGACCGCCAAAAAATCCGCTTAAAATTCCGCCCAAAATCAGCTTGTTTTTGCCAAACTGAATTTTCTGAAACCGGGGAATAACTTCGAACAGCGAAAAGAAAAGCAGTAAAACGGCAATCACCAGTTTTACCGGGGTAACTTCAAATTGCTTTTCGCCCAAATGATAGCTGAACAAAGGCTGAAAACCTGAAATCTGCATCAGCAACCATGCTCCGGCAAACGAAGCAAAAATGGCCGGAATGCCAAAATGCAGCAAAACCATTTTGTCGGTGTGTTTGCCCACCAGCGCCATTTTAAACAGGTTGTTGGCGAAATGAACCACACCAGTTAAGGCGATGGCCACTTCCACCGGAAAAAACAGCGCGAAAACAGGCATCAAAATAGTGCCCAACCCAAATCCTGAAAAAAAAGTAAGGATGGATGTGAGAAACGCAGCGATGCAAATGATGATAATTTCGGCCATGATTCAACATTTTCAGTTAAAAACAGGTAGATAAACCGAAAGTTCAGCAATCAATGTCAATACAAAATCCGGCTATTCATTCCTGATCCGGTGGGTTGTCATGTTTATAGAAACGCCCGCGCCACAAAGAAGGTGCGACCCCGGCAGGAGCCGAGCTGTGCAAAACCCACAACCGGGCAAATGGAAATAGGTAAAGGGCAAAATTGAATGGTTTTTAATTTGTAATTTTACAGTGGTGCAGCCTATTATGTATAAGCTGACTGATACAAAAATGCTATACTTCTTTATCAAAAAATATTTCAGTTTAAAAACTTAATGGCAATGAAAAATCTAACTATCCTTTCGATTTCTTTTCTGCTGTTATTCGGATTAATAACGCAAGCAGAAGGTCAGACTCTTTCAACCCGGCAAACCGAACTGATAAAAAATCAGGTGGATTCGATGTTTCAGAAAATGTTGGTCTTTGCTGAAAGACTTGATTTTGATGCAATAAGTTCAGGTGTTAATGATAAACACGAAGCCGGATTTATTACCAATGATAAGTATTATGC
>CAZXVT010000354.1:0-1907 GCA_964644015.1 uncultured Maribellus sp. | reverse complement strand
CCCGGGAATTGCTGGTTCAATATGCCGCGGCTGTCAATTTCGAAATAAAAAACATACAATAAAAATGAGGACTTTTTGCAAATTCATGTTGAAAATTTTAGGCTGGAAAGCTGTTGGTGGCGTGGCTTCGGAGCCAAAATGCATCATCATCGGGATTCCGCACACCAGTGCCTGGGATTTTGTAATTTCTTACTTTTTTTACACTTCCATTGGCGGTCGTGCCCGGATTCTGATAAAAAAAGAATTCTTTTTCTGGCCGGTTGGGTGGTTTCTGAAAAAAATGGGAGGCATCCCGATTGACCGCTCAAAAGGTGCCAATGTCGTGCGGCAGACCATCCAGTTGTTTCAGGATATGGACCACATTCACCTGGCGATTACTCCCGAAGGAACCCGTGAAAGAACCAAAAACTGGAAGGCAGGCTTTCATACGATCGCCACCATGGCGAACGTTCCGGTTTACCTGGGCAGTTTCGACTGGGGAAGAAAGGAAATTACCATCGGGCATAAATTCGAACTTACCGACGACGCAAAAGAAGACATCAAACGCATGAAAGCATTTTACCGCGAAAAAGGGGTGGTGGGAAAATTTCCGGAGAAGTTTACGGCTGAGGATTAGTCTTTTGCCGTTGGCTTCAGCCAACGGTTGAAGGGCATGAATAGAAAGGGCTTTAGCCACATGTTATTGTATGCGGCTAAAGCCTGATTTGTTTTGGTACATTTTGACCGTCGGTTAAAACCGACGGCAATAATTAACCAGCCCAACTTTCCATTATCTTACTCCCTGTTTCTTCTGAATTAACGACACGCAGGTGAACCTCGATTTCCTGCTGCATTTCCTCCACATGTGAAATCACACCCACAATCCGGTTTTCGTGACGCAACGATTTCAACGTGTCGAAAACAATGGAAAGCGATTCTTTGTCGAGCGAGCCAAAACCTTCATCCAGAAAGAAAAAATTCTGGTTCGATTCGGTGATTTTCTGGATGTTGTCGGCCAGCGCCAGTGCCAGCGAAAGAGCCGCCTGAAAGGTTTGTCCGCCCGAAAGCGTTTTCACGCTGCGTACTTTTCCGCCGTTCATAAAATCGCGCACCTGGAAATTGTTGTCTTCCGTAATTTCGAGACTCAGTTTCTGGCGGGTGAGTTTAAAAAACCTGTCGTTGGCGGCATTGCAAAGGTTTTGCAGGTACACCGACGAAATATAATTCACAAAACCACTGGCTTTAAACATCGATTTCATGGTTTTGATGTTTTCGGCCCGAAGTTGAAGCTGCTCTAATTGAGCGGTTAGTAACAGCCTGGTTTCAATGTTTGATTTTAATTGAATCAGTTGTTCGCTGAGTTTGCCCTTTTCCTGGTTTTTTTGATTCTGAACTTCCTTGTTTTTCGCCAATTCTTCTTCGCTATCGCGATGTTTTTCGGCGTCGTAATTTCTGTCGCCCAGTTCGTTGCGAAGGTTTTGGATATTTGTGTGCGTATTCAGTATATTTTGCCTGAACGTTGTGATTTCTTTTCTGAGTTTTTCTGTATCAAGATTTTGTACTATTACCTGTTCCACTTTTTCCACCGATTCAAAATCTGAAGTCGCCAGTTTTTCCGAAATCTGAATCTGCAATCTTGTGGTTTCGTCATTTTCTTTTTTCAAATCCGCCCGGTTGTTTTCAAGCGTTACTTCCGTTTTTCCAAAATCAACCAGCAACTGGTTCAGCTTTTCTGTGAGCGAATTGTATTGCTTCTCAACTTCATCTGATTTTTGCTTCAACGCTGAAATTTCGTTCTTAATTTCTTCTTTTTCAATATCTAAGTATTGCTTAAAGTCAACGAGTTGAATTTGGTTTTCAAGTGTTTGCGCAGTTGTTGCTGCTGTGTTTTTTTCTTCTTTCAGATGGTTGAGTGCAGTCCGGTATTT
>CAZXVT010000353.1:0-1912 GCA_964644015.1 uncultured Maribellus sp. | reverse complement strand
GCCAATGCGTTATACACTTTCGACGGGATCAGAAGGAAGAAATTGCCGATGAAAAGGAAACAAAAAGGGTCTTTCATGATTAAAAAATAAGCAATAACAAGTTGATAAAGACTTTTAAATGTCGGTCAACTAAATTATTTTAACCCTAAGATAAAAACCATGGAACCAATCAACCGCAATGCTATCATCGTATGTGCAAAAAAACCACTCATCGACTGGGTGAATTCCATTGACAAAGTACATCCCATAAAATACCGCGATCCTTTATCCTACGACGAATCGACCATCTACCTCATTGAAGAGTTGGAAACCGAAGAGGATTTTCAAGAATGGCTCAGGGAAAATTACGCTGAAATATTCGAAGAGGAACTTTTTGGCTGGATTACCGATGAATCGCTCTGGCCTCAGCAACGCACCTTCGAATTGTTCAACCGATGGATTCTGGTATCCTGGCAATCCATGGTGGTTGATTTGAATCCCGAAGTGCCAATTGAATATGACGAGGAAGATTTTTAAATACCCGATCTGATTAATCTTTTTGGATCATTGTGATCAGGTTTTCCTCGGCCTTTATGTATAATAAGTCGATGCTTTCCTGGATTTTTATTGTTCCGGCAATGGTGGTGGTAATTTACTCAAACAAATCTATCTGCATCCCTTCCTGCTTCCTTAACCTGCGCAATTTCTGTTTTTCAAATTCATTATTTAAAAAAACCGCTAGCCAATTCTCCGGTTCAAACTTTTCAAATCTTAGCCAGGCTCCATCTTCCATGCCCAGACATAATTTATCCGGAATTTTTCAAACAACGTGATTCTCTTTGATAAATTCTAAAAATCGAAATTCAAAATTAAATGCAAATATTCCAATTGAAGTCGGTTCGGAAACGTTGGCACGACCACAACCATCACCATAATCACATTCTCCGGTGTTGTTTAAATGGTGGTAAAAGGCTTCACCATCACTCTCAAGACCTGTTATTATTAAATAGTATCCCCGATTATCAACCCATTCAAAAAAATGGATAAAACCACTCGGATTTTCAGGAAAAAACAGATCGTTTCTATTATTTACCCCTTCAATGTCATATCGGTCACAAATTATTATTTTCGAATTCATTGGAAAGAAATAGTTGTGTTTTCAATACTTTCAAAAATAGCATCTATCAGGGTTTGCAAACTGATTGTTTTTGAAATAGCAGTGATGATCTTGAAAAAATCATCCTGGGGATCAAGCGTTCTTCCTTTTCTGGAATCTAAATATTTTTTCAAAACTTGGTAGCCACCGATATGATACTCCCATACTTCCTGAGTTATTCCTTCGAAGTACTGCATTTTATTTATGTACAAACATTTTGTATCTGCCTCAAAAACAGGCTTCTCAATAATACTATCACCCCTTCCCCTGAATTTGGCAAAAGGTTTATTAAATACTTTGCCCCGTAGCAAATGCAACTGACCGAGTTCTTCGCCTAATGCAGCCATATGAAGAAACAAGTTAACATCTTCTGTAAAAGGGATATGCGGGAAATCTATTTTCAGGAATTCGGCATATTTCTCCCGGTAGTTGTTGCTATATAATATGGCATAGCAGTAATAGAATATTTGCTCCGGGGTTGGCTTTCGCTGATATACTTTTTCTAATTTTTCAAAAACGGTTGGAGCAATATTTGGCTTTTTGCCTTCGCTCCCGTATTCTGGTTCCGGTTCAAACAGTATCATACTTTGGGAACCGTGTCTTTTTTGCTTTTGCTCGGATTGGTATAAGTAGAGTGGAAAAAGGTAAGGATTGGCGTTTGCTGTTTCAAGCAAATGAAAATCAATAATATGGTTAGTTATTAATGAATGACTTATATTTTTCCCTCTTATTTGTTTGTTTTGAACAAGACCTAAATTACCAGGAAACATATGTCTC
>CAZXVT010000352.1:0-1923 GCA_964644015.1 uncultured Maribellus sp. | reverse complement strand
CTGTGGGCGATTTCGATTTTATTCCTGAAATACTGAAACAGCAGGGTTTTGAAATTTTCTGGACCCGAACCGGCATGAAACCCGGCAACCCGATGACATTTTCAAAAAAAGGCGAAAAATATGTTTTCGGACTTTCAGGAAACCCGGTTTCGTCATTGGTTCAGTTTGAACTGATTGCCAAACCTGTCCTTTACCAGCTTTCCGGGGCCGAATACCAACCTCTCAGAATCAAAGCACCTTTGTCGTTCGATTTCAAACAACGAAAGGCCGACCGCTTAATTCTGATTCCGGTGACCATCAACAAAAACGGAGAAGTTGAGTCCATTCCCTTTAATGGTTCGGCGCACATCAATTCATTGGTTTTTGCCGACGCACTGATGGAAATTCAGCCCGGACAAACCGAAATTAACAGAGGAGAAAACGTTTATGTACGACCGCTTTAACCGTCGCATCAGCTATCTGCGGATTTCGGTAACCGATCGGTGCAATTTCCGCTGTGTTTACTGCATGCCACCCGAAGGTGTGCCACTGAAAAGTCATACCGAAATTTTAACATTCAGCGAGATTGCCGATGTGGTGCGGGTTGGTGCAGAAATGGGACTGAAGAAAATCAGGCTGACCGGGGGCGAACCATTGGTGCGAAAAGACTTGCCTGTACTTGTAAAAATGCTTGCTTCGATTGATGGAATTGACGAGATTGCGCTCACCACAAATGGTGTATTTCTTACTCAACTGGCAAAACCTTTAAAAGAAGCCGGATTGAATCGCGTCAATATCAGCCTCGATACACTGAATCCTGAAAAATTCAGAAAAATTACCCGCGGTGGAAATGTGAGCGATGTTCTGAAAGGTATTGATGCAGCGTTGGAAGCCGGACTTTTACCCGTTAAAATCAATTTTGTCCGAATTCCTAGTGAAAACGAAGTGGACGAAAAAGCTGTTCGTGAATTTTGTGAACAGAAAAATTTACAGCTCCGTTTTATCCGTCAGATGAACCTGAAAACAGGTGAGTTTGATGCGGTTGACGGGGGTTACGGCGGCATCTGCGAAATTTGCAACCGGCTGCGGCTCACGGCTGACGGATACATTGTACCGTGTCTGCATTCCGGGCTTCGGTTCAATATCAGGGAATATGGAATTGAAGAGGCTTTTCGTAAAGCTGTGGAATTTAAACCCGAAAAAGGCACAGGTACCGAATCACATGAATTTTCAAATATCGGAGGATAAAATATGAACCAGTTATCGCATTTAAACAACGACGGAAAAGCCAATATGGTTGATGTAGGCGGAAAACCAGAGCAAATCAGGGTTGCCAAGGCATCGGGGTTTATTCATCTTCAGCCTGAAACGCTCAAATTGATCAATGAAAACCTCATCAAAAAAGGCGATGTTTTAACCATTGCCGAAATTGCCGGAATACAGGCAGCCAAGGAGACTCCCCGATTGATTCCGCTGTGCCACACGCTTTTACTAAACCAGGTTGAAGTAAAATCGACGATTAAAAATGATGGTGTTGTAATGGAAAGCACAGTGAAATGCACAGGCAAAACCGGCGTCGAAATGGAAGCCTTAACTGCTGTAAGTGTTGCACTCTTAACAGTTTACGACATGTGCAAAGCCGTTGACAAGCAGATGAAAATCAGCGATATTCAACTCGATTTTAAAGAAAAAACAAACATCGAATAAATTTACCATTCAACTATTTACCATTTACAATTTTTTCAAGTATTGAGTAGTAAGTTTTTAGTAATGAGTATTCAAACAAGAATCAAGTATCAAATATCGAGAATCAAGTATCCAGAATCAAGCATCAAATCATGACAAATTCCTGTATCATCAAATCGCTGAAGATTTGAGAAAAAAAAGGGTCGATTAAAACTCCGCGAAAAGAGATCAGACTTAACCCGCTGGGAATTGAAGGCG
>CAZXVT010000351.1:0-1943 GCA_964644015.1 uncultured Maribellus sp. | reverse complement strand
ACTGAGTATTCAGTATTGAGTAATGAGACAGAGAGCAGAAATTTTAATCAAATTAAAACAATAAAAAATGGCAAATTATTTTAGTTCGCTTCCGTTGCGTCTCCAGTTGGAACAATTGGGGAAATGCGATTTCATGGAAGATTCGGAATTCGCTGACGGCGTAAAAAAACTGGTTGGTAAAAAAATCGTGGTATTGGGTTGCGGTGCCCAGGGACTTGCGCAGGGTTTGAACATGCGCGACAGCGGCCTCGATATTTCGTATGCACTGCGCAAAGTTGAAATCGACGAAAAACACATTTCTTACATCAATGCCACCGAAAACAAATTTGCAGTGGGCACTTTCGAGGAAATGATTCCACAAGCGGACCTGGTGCTGAACCTGACGCCGGACAAATACCACACTCCGGTTGTAAAAGCTGCCATGCCACTCATGAAACAGGGTGCCTGTCTTTCGTATTCTCACGGCTTTAACATTGTGGAAGAAGGAATCGAAATCCGCAAGGACTTAACAGTGATTATGGTTGCGCCGAAATCACCGGCTTCTGAAGTTCGTGCCGAGTTTTTGCGTGGATTTGGTGTTCCGACATTGATTGCAGTTCACCGTGAAAACGACCCGAATGGCGACGGACTCGAAATTGCCAAAGCTTATTGCGTTGGAACCGGCGGTCACAAAGCGGGTGTTTTACATTCATCGTTTGTTGCCGAAGTAAAATCGGATTTGATGGGTGAGCAAACCATTCTCTGCGGTGTTTTGCAAAGCGGTTCACTGCTGTGTTTCGACAAAATGGTGGAAAAAGGAATCAACCCGAATTACGCTGCCAAATTGGTTCAGTATGGCTGGGAAGTTGTCACCGAAGCACTGAAACTGGGCGGTATTACCCACATGATGGACCGTCTTTCGAACCCGGCAAAAATTGAAGCTTACAAGCTGGCCGACGAACTGAAAACGATTATGCGTCCGTTGTTCGAAAAACACATGGACAATATCATGTCGGGCGTATTTTCATCGACTATGATGAAAGACTGGGCTGCCGGCGACAAAGACCTGTTAACCTGGCGCGCAGCCACTGGCGAAACCGCGTTTGAAAAAACACCGGTTGGAGACATGGAAATTAAAGAACAGGAGTATTTCGACAATGGTGTTTTGATGATTGCTTTTGTAAAAGCAGGTGTTGAACTGGCTTTCGAAGTGATGACTGAAACCGGTATCAAAGCTGAATCGGCTTACTATGAGTCTTTGCACGAAACACCACTGATTGCCAACACAATCGCACGCAAAAAACTATATGAAATGAACCGCGTGATTTCGGATACTGCCGAATATGGCTGTTATTTGTTCGACCACGCCTGTCGTCCGTTGTTAGCCGATTTTATGAGTCGTATCGACACCAACGTGATTGGCCGCAACTTTAACGAAGGAAAAGACGGTCATGTTGACAACCGCGAACTGATTGAAATCAATGATAAAATCCGTTACCACGAAGTGGAAATGATTGGCGCAGAACTGCGCGAAGCCATGGAATCGATGAAAGCGATTATTTAAGGTTTTAAAACTCATACTATTCAGGGAACCCTGCCGTGAGGCGGGGTTTTTTGTTTTCTGATAAATTGTTTTTTGGGCTGAAATAAAATTTCAGATTCAAGTATTTTCCTTACCCAGAAACAAAATGCATATTTGTAAAACAACTGATATTGCCGAACCTGATTGAAACTTAAACTATGAATAATTCAGCAGCCAGTCAACCCAAAACTTCAGCCGGAAGTTCGCAGACTTACATTGTTTTTACAGCCTTTCTGGCACTGTTTGCCATTGTGGGATTTGCGCTTTATGGCATCCCCTTTTTTTACGATTTTATGGTGAGGGATTTTGGCTTTTCACGCGCCGAAGTCACTTCCGGAAATGCATTTGGCAAACTGGTGGTTGCACCGCTTTTTGGCTTTTT
>CAZXVT010000350.1:0-1946 GCA_964644015.1 uncultured Maribellus sp. | reverse complement strand
AAACACGACCAAGCAGCCGAAGCCACTACAAGCACCATCTGGACCTGCGCCATGCATCCGCAGATTCGCATGCACGAACCAGATAAGTGCCCCATTTGCGGCATGGATCTGATCCCGCTCAACCAAGGAGGTAGCGACACCACTACAGACCCCCTCGCAATTCACATGACAGAAGAAGCTGCTCAATTGGCCAATGTACTGACAACTTTAGTTTCCAAACAAAATCCGGTCAAGGATATTCGCTTGTACGGTAAGGTGCAGGCTGATGAGCGTTTACTGCAAAGCCAGGTTTCTTATCTGCCCGGCCGTATCGAAAAGTTGTTTGTCAACTTCACAGGCGAGGTAGTCCGGAAAGGACAAACACTTGCTTTAATCTATTCACCCGAACTGGTAACCGCTCAACAGGAGTTACTCGAAACAGTTTCTACAAAAAGCTCTCAACCTATACTGTATGAAGCAGCAAAAGATAAACTCCGCCAATGGAAACTCTCCGAAAGCCAGATTGCCGCTATCGAAAGTTCAGGGAAGGTAAAAGCTGATTTTGAAGTTTTTGCCAACACTTCAGGTATTGTTTCCGCCAGACGCGTTAACAATGGCGACTATATTTCACCGGGCTCGGTCTTATTTGATGTTGCCGATCTCTCACATGTCTGGATCATGTTCGATGCTTACGAAAGTGATCTTCCTTATTTGTCGCAAGGTCAAAAAGTCTCCTTTACTATCCAGGCATTGCCAGGAACCAATTATTCAGGCAATATTTCCTTTATTGATCCTGTGCTCGATCCTGTTACCCGTGTTGCAAGGGTGCGTGTAGAAATCAGCAATCAGGGTGGTAAATTAAAACCCGAAATGTTTGCGACAGGTATTGTAAATGCAAACCTCAATCAATACAAAGGCAAATTAGTTATTCCCCGTTCTGCCGTTTTATGGACTGGCAAACGCTCAGTTGTTTATGTAAAACAGGCTGGTAGCGATGAACCTATTTTTAAGATTCGTCAAATAGAACTTGGTCCTATGTTAGGAAACAGTTATGTGGTTGAAAGTGGTCTGATGGATGGAGAAGAAATCGTTACTCAGGGTGCATTCAGTGTAGATGCATCTGCACAGCTCGAAGGCAAGCCCAGTATGATGAATCCTCAGGGAGGGCAAACAAACTCTATGCCGGGGATGATTATGCCTGGTGATCCAAAGCCTGATAACACTAAGAGTTTGCCTGCAACAAAAACGACGAATGATACGAATCCTGCAACAGACAATTCAATGCCTGGTATGGATATGCCTGAGAAACCAAAACCAGATAAACAAAATACTTCAACTTCGGCAATTCAACAAGCAACATTTGGTGTTTCCGGTAACTGCGAAATGTGCAAGGATCGCATTGAAAAAGCTGCTATATCAGTAAAAGGCGTTGCCTATGCTGTATGGGATGTAAAGTCAAAAAAAATCATAATTGAATACGATGACAAACTCACTAATCTCTATGCAATACAAAAATCAATTGCGAAGGTCGGGCACGATACAGAAAAGGTCAAGGCTGATGTCAAAACATATGATGCTTTGCCTGATTGTTGCAAATATGACCGGCCCAATTTAAAGTAGTGGGAAACAATTGATATGGAAACATTGTTGGATAATTCCACAATCCGTATATGAATAGTTCTCAAATACAATTATGTGTGAATTATATAATTCTTCTTTAAAAATGTGTAATTGCATGGCAGGTTTCGAGGATTACTTTTATTCTTTTTATTCAATTCCTTTAAAGCTTTGCTAAAATGCTATTGTGCAGTAATTTGGGAATTACAAATTTTCAATAATCAACCATTTTTTTAAAAACAATATAAAATCAAAAAGACATGGAAACGAAAAATCAAGATTCTTCAAAAGTTGAAAAAAGCACTGGCTACAAATGCCCTATGCTTTGTGAAGGTGATAAAGTTTACGAC
>CAZXVT010000349.1:0-1992 GCA_964644015.1 uncultured Maribellus sp. | reverse complement strand
AAAATTATCATTTTAAATTTGCTTTTTAACACAGTTCATTCCGATGCGAAGCGAGCCCGCCTGAATGACGAAGTCGGGCAGGGAATCTCATAAAATTAACCGGACAGTATTGACAATTAATATCAATGCAGCCGCTCAGTTTACTGACAATCGCAATCGGAAATGTTTTGTGAACCATACTCAAACTGAATGGTCACATGGTCAATATCAAATTCGTCATGAAGAATATTTCGTACCCTTTCATTGATGTCTTTTGTTTCCGAAATCCGAAAATCATTTTCCAGTTCGATATGACATTCGAAATGCAGGATTTTATCGGTCAGGTTCCACACATGAATATGATAAACACGGCGGATTCCGGAGATTTTCAGAAGCTGCTCCTCCACCCTTTTCCCGTCAAAGGTTTTTGGTGCCATCTGCATCAGAATCATCACCGACTCGGCCAGCAGTTTCGAAGTATGCACCAAAAGATAAACACCAATCAGAATGGTTACCACCGCATCGACCCACACGACCCCGAAAAACCAGATCAGTCCGGCACCGGCAATCACCGCCAGCGAAGTTAGCGCATCGCCAAGCAAATGCAGGTAGGCAGCTTTGATATTGATGTTTTTGTTTTTTTCGCGTTCGAGCACCAACACCGAAAGTCCGTTGGCAACCAGGCCCAGCAGGCCGAGCCAGAACATCCAGCGGGCATCCACCGGCTGTGGTTCTAAAAGCCGTTCAATTGCCTCAAAAATCAGGTACACCGAAATGGCGATCAATGCCACGGCGTTGATAAAGGCAGCCAGAATTTCGGCACGTTTGTAACCAAAAGTCGATTGTTTTGTCGAAGGTTTCAGGCTGAGCAACTGGGCAATGTAGGCCAGAATTACAGAAATTGTATCGCTCAGGTTGTGAATGGCGTCCGAAATCAGGGCAAGGCTGCCTGAAATAATTCCTCCGACTATTTGTGCGACAGTAATTATCAGATTCAGTATAATTGTAAAAATTAACCGCGGAAGCGAAACGTCGTTATTTTCGTGCATGATTTTTGTTATTATTCACTAAACATTATACGCAAACAATTGGTTTGACAAATATGATTCTTACAATTATAAAATAAAAAGGATAAACAAATTAAACTGAACTATGAAGAAACAATTAATCATCGCATCATTCTTCCTGATTATTGGAGGAGCAATGCACGCACAGGCACAGCTACCGCTGGGTTACTACACAAGGGAAACCATCGATTTTTACAATATGAATCATTTTGCGGAAGGAAAATGGAAAACCGATTACACCGAAGATAATATTAAGGGTTCGCCTTATCTGAATAATGAATTTGTAAGCGGAACAATTTATACCACGCAGAAACAGCAATACAACAGCATTCCGCTCCGGTACAATATTTACAACGACGATCTTGAGTTTAAAAAACCGACGGAAGAAGTGCTCGCACTGGCCGCTCCTGAAATTGTTGAATATGCCGTTTTTGGTGATAACATTATTTCATATTCAGATTATTACCAGGGAAGTAAAGTAAAGAAAGGATTTCTGCTGGTATTGGAACCGGGAAAAGCCAACCTGATGGCAAAAGCCAGCGTTACTTTTCAGAAAGCCACCGAACCTGCTGCCTATAAAGAAGCCGAACCTGCCAAATTTATCCGCAAAGCCGACACGTATTACATCAGAATCGGAAATACTACAGCCGTGGAAATCAGCAATAAAAAAAGCCTGATCGAAGCTTTTCCCGACAACAGGGACAAAGTGGAAGCTTTTATCGATAAAAATAAAATCAAAATAAATAAGGCGGAAAGCCTGAAAGAAGTGGTAAAATATTACAACTCGCTGCAATAAAGTAAAACGCTTATTTTCAGCAACCAATAAAGACCGGGGCCGCATAAAATGCCACCCCGGTTTTTATTTTTATATTAGTTGTCAGGTAAAAATATTTTAAAAGATGAGATTCTTTCGTTTCTTTTCATTTCGCACAGAATGACAATGAGT
>CAZXVT010000348.1:0-1998 GCA_964644015.1 uncultured Maribellus sp. | reverse complement strand
ACCACTGATTCGATTTTTATTCACAATTGGAATACTCGAATTCATAAAAAATCATAAATATATTCGTCAATATTATAATAATGAGATGCTTATGGATTGATGTGAATTTAATCAAAAACATAAAAGGGCTGAATACGTTTAATACCATGATTTGAAATAAGCAAAGTGTAATTAAAATTTTTAAAAATGATTCAGTCTCAAACCGTGGAAAATCCGGTCAAAAGTTTTTCTCAATCTAATATTATTCCTTTTTCCGAATTTCTCGACTCCCTTAAAAACAAAATGAAATTGGTCTTTCACACACGCGCCGATGTAAACCAATTAAGTTTGAAACGCGGTTTACCTCCATTTGCCATGCGCGAAATTATGTCGGTAAATCCTCTTTCGGTGGGAATCCCTAAAGAATATGGAGGCAGGGGGGGACTAATTCACGAAAATATTGCGGTTTTGGCAGCAGCTTCATATGAGTCGCTTGCACTTTCGCTCACTTTTGGTATCAACTCGGCGTTGTTTCTGCAACCTCTCGGAAAATACGGACAGGAAGAAGCAAAATCAGCCGTGTATAAAAGGTTTATCGAAGATAAAACAATGGGTGGATTAATGATTACCGAACCCGATTACGGCAGCGATGCTTTAAACATGCAAACATCTTATACTGAAAACAATGGATATGCTCATTTGAAGGGGAAAAAACACTGGGCTGGTTTAACCGGATGGGCAGAATTCTGGTTGCTAACAGCGCGTCAAAAAACAGAAACCGGCAATTTGCAGCGCGATATCGATTTTTTTGTTTGCGATGTAAATACACCGGGTCAACAGATAAAAGTGGAGGAATTTTACGAGAACCTTGGGCTTTACATGATTCCTTATGGAAGAAACCATATCGATGTTAAAATTCCGGTAAGTTATAAACTACAACCACATTCAACCGGAGTACAATTAATGCTTGATTTATTGCACCGCAGCCGGATGCAGTTTCCGGGAATGGCGATGGGATTTATCCAAAGGATGTTAGACGAAGCAATCGATCACTGTAACCAGCGGTTTGTAGGCGGTAAAAGCCTGTTTCAATACGACCAGGTGCAACAACGGCTTTCGCGGTTACAGGCGTCGTACACCATTTGTTCGGCCATGTGCGCCAACAGCAGCGAAAAAGCCGGAATTGACGTTGATTTGGTTCCTCACGGCCTTGAAGCCAACGCTGTGAAAAGTGTCGTTACCGATTTAATGCAGGAGTCAGCGCAGTCGCTGGTGCAGTTGGTGGGCGCAAAAGCTTACCGGATCAATCATATCGGAGGCAGGGGAACGGCTGACAGCAGGCCATTTCAGATTTTCGAAGGATCGAACGATATTCTTTATGCCCAGATTTCAGAAAGCCTGATTAAACTGATGAAACGTGCAAAAGAAAGCAATTTGTACCAGTTTCTGAAAAATCATGATCTTTCGGAAAAAGCGGCTGATTACCTGAAAGAAATGACCAATTTTAATATCAATTTTCAGATGCCGCAACGCAAGTTAGTGGAAATGGGACGCGTGATGGGACGTATCATTTCAATGAATCAATTGCTTGATCTCGCAGAAAAAGGCTTTCGGAAAGATTTGATTGATGGCGGAATTACCATGCTTCAACAGGATATTTATCGTTTGATCGCCAATTTTTCGTTCAACAATAAAACGGAAGTAATTGAAGGTTACAATGAAAACAGTTCGTGGCTGAGTTTTGTAAAAGCCTGAAATTTAACTGCAAAATGCATTAAGTGACTGAAATTTCTTTTTCAGTCACTTAATCATCAAAAAAATCATCGGGATTAAACGGAATGTCATCATCCGGGTCCTTATCAAAAGGACCAACTCCCGGCGGATTGAACAATCCCCAGCGGTCAATGATATAATTCCATTGATCAAAACCAGCCACCCAATCGATAAAAAGCAGGCGGTATTCTTCGATCAAATCCCTGACCATATCAAAATATTCCACTTCTTCGAAACCAAACATTT
>CAZXVT010000347.1:0-2049 GCA_964644015.1 uncultured Maribellus sp. | reverse complement strand
ATAATATACTTTGCTTTTCAAAGTACTTTTAAATTAAATATTTTAATTTATTCAGAAATTGGTATTCATTAATTTGCAGTCTGGCTAGTCAAAAAAAATCCGGCAAACTTTCGTCTGCCGGATTTTTTTCTTTGATTTGGTATGCTTTACAATTTGTAAGGTCTTCTGTATTCGTAATGATACAACCTGTGGTTCCAGGCTTCTTTGTCGTCACCGAAACTGAGTGTTGCCGGATTCCATTTTACCGGACGTTGTAATTCTGTGGCAATATTTCCGAGACAGCACAAAACTGCGGTGCTGGCACCCACTTCAATCGGGGCGATTGGTTTTTTGCGCGAACGCACACTGTCAACAAAATCCTGCATGTGTGGCGAGCTGATTTCGAAACTGCCCTTGCCTTTATCGATGCTTTTCTGCATCTCTTCGTACATTTTCTTTCTTTCTTCGGGTGTCATGTTTTTCGGGCGGCGGCCAGCCAGTTCAGCCGGAACCAGCGAAGCATCCGAACATCCTAAATAACCACGGGCCACTTCAATCCATCCTTTATCGCCGATGAATTTAATACCCTGCGCACCCGGCATATCTTCCAGGTAAGGCTGTTCGGTCATTACCACGCCATTCTGATATTTAAACGTCATGTATTCCTGTCCGTTGTAGCCTTTCGGTATAATTTCCGAGGGGCACGAACCATCCATTCCGATGGCAGCCTGTGCAATGTCGAACATGTGAGCGCCCCAGTCGGCAGTAAAACCATTGCCGGTTTCACGGTACCAGCGCCATGCACCCCACAATTTTTCTTTTTCAGGCGGGTCGAGCGAAATCGGCGGGCACAAATCGGGATGATAATGAATTTTCGGGTCGTTGAGTGGGCCCATCCACAAATTGAAATTGAGGTTCGATGGTACCGATTGCTCTTCCAAATCAAGCGGACGTGGCGGGTCGCCAACTTTTGCATAAATTTTATCGATATGGCCGATGGCACCTTTTTGTACTAATTCGATGGCTTTTTTGAATTCGCCGCTCGAACGTTGCTGGCTGCCCACCTGGATAATGCGGTTGTTGTCGTTGGCAACGCGCACCATTTTCAGCGCCTCGGTAATTGTAAACGACAGCGGTTTTTGTACATACACATCTTTTCCGGCCTGGCAGGCATGAATGGTTTGCAGCGCATGCCAGTGGTCGGGTGTTACCACTTCAACAGCGTCAATATCGCGGCGTTCAAGCAGTTCTTCGTAATATTCGTACATATCGCAGCGTGGCGACATGCCTTTTTCTTTTTGCCAGGCTTCCACTTTTTGTTTAAAACGGGTCAGTTTCATGGTATCAACGTCGCAGCAGGCTGCCACCTGTACTCCGGGTACACTTGAAAAGCCGACAAAATCAGACAAACCCTGCTGGCCCAAACCGATAAACCCAAGAACAACACGGTCGCTGGGTGCAATTTTTACTCCGTCAATTCTCCAGCTGGGGAGAATGGTCAATCCGGTTAGTCCCAGCGCCGAAAGCCCCAGAAACTTTCTCCGGTTAAATTGATTTGATTCTTTTGTTTCCATTGTTTAGTTATAAAATATTGAAATTCTGTAATTTGAAATCCATAATTAAAATCTGGTTTCACCATAAATTTTGCTTTGGCAAGATAGATAAAAAGTTCTTTTCATCAAATCAAAAAAATAGTTTGTCCCGCATAAATATTGCTATTGTGTCATTTTAACACAAAAAAAATTTTCTGGTCTCACAATCAAATCCTATTTTTACCCTGAAACTTTTTAATAACATCTAAAACTGATATACAATGAAGCTAATCAAAAATTCAATTCTGATTTTATTTATCATGACAACATTATCGGCAGCTGCGCAGCAGGCGCTTTTTGGCGGACAAGACATCAAATCGCCTGAAATAAAAGCTGACAACTCGGTGGTTTTCCGGCTATTTGCGCCGAATGCTGACACTGTTCAGATTACAGGTGATTTTCTGCCAACCGAGAAAATGAAAACCCAGTGGGGCGAGTTTGAGGCTCCGGGCAAAGCGCTGTTAAAGAAGGACGAGAA
>CAZXVT010000346.1:0-2067 GCA_964644015.1 uncultured Maribellus sp. | reverse complement strand
CATATTTTTCAACCAGCTTTTGATTCTTTTCTTCAGATACATCCAGTACCTGAAGATTAATTGTTCCATCTTTCAATTGTGTGGCAAAATAGGTATTTAAAGTCTTTTTTGTATTCTCCTCGATTGACAGGCATGTCGGACAACGGTGCTCTGCATGGAAATAAACAATATTCAGTTTTGTAGCTTTCTGGCCAAAAACCATGGTTGAAATAATAAGGGAGAGTGTAATGAAAGTGATCTTTTTCATGTTTTCTGAGAATTAAAGGTCATTTTTTAATTAACATTTCTTTGAGTTCGGTAACAGAAGGTACCCTGCCGTAAAACAAAACTTTTTCATCTACCACAAGGGCAGGTGTACGCATTATGCCATAGCCCATTATTTTTACAATATCTTCTTCTTTGATGACCGTTGCGTCAAGATTGAGTTCAGTAACTGCTTCGCGGGCTGCCTTTTCGAGGTTCTTGCAATTGGAACAACCGGTTCCGAGAATTTTGATTTCCATTTTATTTCGATTTTTATAAAGGTTATTGTCAACCGGCTTTCCGGTTTGATTGGTAATTTCAGACTAAAAGATGTAGTTAAAAAGATATCCTACAATCAGGATTCCCGTACTGACAACTCCAATGAATGTAAATATCAGGGGCAGTTTAAGCACTTTGCGGAGGATTATCATTTCAGGTAAAGAAAGACCGATAACCGCCATCATAAATGCAAGTGAGGTTCCGAGTGCTGCTCCTTTTCCAATCAGGGCCGAAACAATCGGAATTATACCAGCCGCATTTGAATAAAGAGGTATTCCTATCAGAATCGAAACCGGCACCGAATACCAGGCTGATTTTCCCATAAATGAAGCCATAAAGTCCTGAGGAACGTATCCATGGACCCCGGCGCCAACGGCAACTCCAATGGTTACATACAGCCACACTTTACCAACAATTTCTATAACTGCAGAATATCCCATTCTAATACGTTGTTCAAACGTGAGTTTTTCATCTTCCGGGTGGTCACCGGCTTTAAGTTGATAAACCCAGGGTTCAACCCATTTTTCAAGATGAAACCTCCCGATTAACCATCCTGAAAAAATGGCAATAAACAATCCGGTCACAACATAAATAACTGCAGTCTTCCACCCAAACAAGCCAAAAAGAAGTACCACAGCAACTTCATTAATCATTGGTGCTGCAATAAGAAAAGAGAAAGTAACCCCGAGCGGAATGCCTGACTCGATAAACCCCAGGAATAACGGGATTGCAGAACAGGAACAAAACGGCGTAACAATTCCTAAGGAAGCTGCCATAACATTTCCGGTAAAAAGCGATTTCCCTTCCAGCGCTTTTCGGGTACGTTCCGGAGAGAACCAGGTGCGGACTATTCCAACAGCAAATATGATCAGGGTTAGCAATAACAGTACTTTGGGAACTTCAAAAACAAAAAACCATATGGATTCAGTAAGATGGGTTCCTTTTTGCAGGCCAATTACATCATAGATTACAAGATCGGTCAAGATGCGTAGGTTTTTATAAAGCAAAAACCAAATCGGAAGAAGAACCAATGGAAGGAATCTGAGGTTGTTCTTATTTTGAAGTGAGATGCTGTTGTTTTCCATTTCGTTGGTAGAGTGCTCTCTTTAATTAATCTTCAAAAAGTTTGCTGAACATCGCTTTTGCAATTGCCCAGTTTTCACGGTTTATACAGTATTTAATGTATGGAGGGTTGATCTCACCCTGGATCAGACCGGCATCTTTCAGTTCACGTAGATGTTCGGATAAGGTTGATCTGGCGATGTTAAGGTTTTCGTGCAAATCACCGCTATAGCAACAGGTTTTGGTATTACTGGCAATATATTCAAGAATGAACACCCGCACAGGATGCGACATTGCCTTTGCAAGACGTGCCAGTTTCTGCTGATTTTCAGTGTATATCATTTCTTTTCTCATATCATTTCGCATTTCGTCGAATGACGAAACAAATGTATATCATCTTCTTTGATAAAAGTAATTTTTGGGTGTTAATTTTTTGAAATAATGTTTTACTAATGACGAGGTACTAATGACGAATGATGAATG
>CAZXVT010000345.1:0-2073 GCA_964644015.1 uncultured Maribellus sp. | reverse complement strand
AAAATGGTTGGTTTCATTGGTTTTGAATTATTTCATCGGTTGAGACGCCCAAATTGGGCGTCTGTACGTTTTTTGGTTTAAAAAAATTTATCATCCTGCCAATTTACAGGATTATTGATAATATAATTTGATATACGTTGAAATGATTCGTGATTGCGGATAATGTGGTCGTGAAAACGGGGTTGCCAGGAAAAACCCGAATTGATTTTGCGTGCATTGATGGTGCAAATCCGTTTGTATTGATTGATAATTGACTCCAAAATTCCCGGTTTCCATTTTGCAGACGCGGCGGTGGTTTTCCCAATATTGTCGGGTGGAATATCAATGGTGGCGTGGTTTTGATTATTGATGACGGTGTGGTTCGGGGCAACGGTAGAGACGCCCAAATTGGGCGTCTCTACAATCGCACCATTGCGGACGTCACCATCGTAACCCGTTTTATCAATGATAATTATCCCATGAACATGGTTGGGCATCACAACAAATTCGCCCAATTGAACAAACGGAAAATGGCTGGGAATTTCGAACCAAAAACGGTGCGCCATTTTGCCGGGTTCGGATAATTGCATTTTTCCATCGGCAATTTCGCCAAAATAATGTTCCCGGTTTTGTGTGCAAATGGTTACAAAATACATGGCATCCGAACCGTAATCCCAATGCTGCAACCGGGAGGATGAAATGCGGTATTTATTCCGGAATTTGTCGGGCATAAAATTCAGTATGCTAATTTATTATTCAAATTTTTAACGGTCACTTGTAAAATCCTTTAAAACCCGCCTGCCATAAACAAATTGTTATGTCCAATTATTTTTTTAGATATTGCTTTACTAAATCTTCAAATTCAACTTGTATTGGATTTATCTTTTCTTTTTTCATATTCCTATTATCCATGTAATTTTCATAAAGAGCGGTCGATTCTGCTCTATTTACTTCGTCTTTTTTCGCCATTTCTTCCGCTAAATCTTTATTACGTTCAAAATCTTTTATTATAATTAAGAATCTGTCAGTTAGACTTTTTTGTCGTTCGCAAATGTGTTGAAGTTTAAGGTATTCCATGTCACACCAGTTATGAAATTCCAGTGTAGCATAATATAATTCTGAAGATTTCTTAACAAGTTCATTGTCTGTCACTAAAAGGGAAATTTTAGATTTTGCGATTCCTGCTCGTGCAAAAAATGTAGCATTTTTGTTTCTTGTTTCTATCAACCAGCCGACATTCGATTTATCAAAACTTCCGAAATTCACAGAAAGTATTGAGAATATCCATTCGCTAATAATTCCGTAGAATTCAATTAAAGCGGTCCTTTCCTCTGCTCTGTAGTTTATCTCATTATTTAAAATTCTTTGCAAGTCCGTTTTTAAAATTTCCTGTTCTTTTATGAACTCATCTTTTACGGATTCAATTTCTCTCGTCAAACTCTGCAAATCTTCTTTAAGAGCAGCACTTTTACCTTTTTCGGTCAGATAACTTTTAAAAAAAGCCAAATATACAGCGGCAAGTAAAAGCAGTATTTCAATAAACAATTCGGTATCCATAGCTTTTTATTTATAATTGTGCTAACGTTTGTATACCCGCCACTCATTTTTAAATACTGAACAACTGATAGTTAATATATTCAATAAAACAAGTTTGTACACGCCATTCACCTTTATTTTCTTTTTCTGATAAAGATATCAAATAATTATTTTACTATTTAATCCTTTCAAAATCCAAACGCCTGAAATGAATGTGGTTTCAACGTCACCTCAAAAACTGCGGCATCTTTTCCGTATTTCCGGTTTCTGAAGTTCATAGCCGGGCGGGCAACCGTGTTCAGCGTTTCGCCGGTTTCGAGGTTTTTTACCTGTTTTACATCCAAACCCAAAAGCACTTTTACGGTTACCTCTTTATCGAGAAATGACTCCACCACAAACGAATTGTTGTCGTAAGCAAACAGGCATACTTCGCCGGGCGCTTCCAACGTTACAGGCAAATTGCCGGCAACGGTTTCACGGATGCGGTTCAGCACGTTTTCGGGTAAAATATAGAGGTCGATAAAATTATCGGGGATGGTGAGCACATAAAATTTGCCT
>CAZXVT010000344.1:0-2086 GCA_964644015.1 uncultured Maribellus sp. | reverse complement strand
ATACATGACCGGCTTTTTTTTCGTCGGCAGAGATAAAATGAAGATGAAAACCGGACATTATTCTTATCGAGAGAAGCTAACTCATGCGATAGCTTCAGTATTTTATCAATGCTGTTAGGGTCTTCAGCTATTGTTCCAGCTAGCTCCTCCCTTATTTGCATTTCTTTCATAATGTCTACAGTTAATCGATAAATTACCAGAACTAAACAATGAAATTGTATTTCTCATTTAGATTCTTTCTATTAATTCTGTTTTAACCCAATTAAAAGCCTCGTTTTGATAGTATTTAATTTCAGGCCTCAATAAACCTTCCATGTCTCCGGTAAACTCAGCACTATTTTCTTTCTCTTCAATGTTGAGCAAGAACTCTTTTTTGCCAGGCGGTTTTTTGCCTGTTGCGAACGATGTATATTCTTTAAAACAAGTTATGATTTGCTCAAAGTTTAAATCAATATTCCGACGGGAATAATCCAAATCAAACAAATCTCTTCCTTTGCTTCGCTGATAAAGCGCTCTGAGCTTTGTTCCCAAAAGTTCATTTATATTGTACGTTCTTATTTCTGCTTTACCAGAAAACCATTCAGTTGCAACTTCAAAAGGAAAATCAACCCAATCAAGTACATTGAAGTGTTCTTTACAGTTAATTTCTATTTTGAGTCGCATTCGTATTTCTTCATATTCCGATGTGAACCGATATAAAGCTTTTGCTCCATGTCCACGAACCTGTGTTGTCCTTTTTTCCTCAAAAAAGGTAACAACCTCACCAATTCTTTCCATTATTGGTTTAATAGGACCAGGTTTTATCTGAACTAAATCAATATCTTCAGAATATCGTGCTGCAGGATTCAGGTATAATTTGTGTAAAGCTGTACCTCCTCTGAAAGCAAGATTTTCACGGAGGAACTCATCAGAGAAGATTTCTACCAATGTTCTGGAAATAATTAAATCCTGCTCAACTTGCGCAAATTCTTTCCACGGAGCATGCTGTTGCCATTTTGCGATATGTGGTTTTGGAATCATATATCATTTTCCAATTTCACGTTGACTGCAACTTTCCACCTGTTATTTACTGCTCCGGGTTTTTCATTTGACTTTGGACTAAGCAAAACCGGGAAGAAATTTGTTGATTTTAAACTCATAAATATTAATTCCTGAAAGTCTTCTTTAATCCCAATTTCTTCCAACAAAAAGCCAAATCGTTGTAATGTGCTTTTGTTGGGATACCATCTTAAAAGTTCAGCTAAATCCGATTCATTGATTTCTTCTGACAGTTCTTCAATAACAGCAAGCATCCTGTTTATCCCACCTAACTTTGTTTGATAATGGATTAAATCGGCAATCGTCAGGGCAGGACTTGACACTTTATATATACCGGCATCCGATTTTTTAATTTGGATATTTTTTTCAGTCCAGTTACTCGTCGTAAGAAAACGAATATCAATTGTGCCTTTTGAAATATCGTTGAATTTAGGTTTCTCTGTTATCAGGTAATCTCTGTGAACCTGCTGGTGGCTTGCACCGTGGAATTTTGCTGCTGAAAAAAGAGCGACATAATAATTCCGCTCCAAATATTTGAAAAGTTTCTCGCAATAAAACTGAATTGGCAACTTTTGCGCTGATGAATATCTGGGTGTTATAATAAGATAAAAACCTTTTCGGAGGTTAATAATCTCCTTCTTTTCAATAAGTCGATCCAGTTCTCGTTTAATGGGTACGTCGCTTTTGTTAACAAACGTCCTTAGTTCATCTATTGAAAATGAATATTCTTCAACCGATAAAAGTTTCTTAATATATTCTGCGACTGTCAATTTTAGTAATTTTTCGAGAAAAGTACCTATTTTAGGTGATATTCTCAAATTATTTCTATTGTTTTTAAGCGGTGTCAAAAATTTAGCTCATTTACAAGCTAAGATATCGCCTATAGGTCAGTAAATAGGCAGGTAATAACAAAATCTAAAAGTATCGGGCTTTCTGAATTTCCTGATTTCTTTTTTTGTTTCTTATTCTTTTTTCTGGAGGTGTTTTACTTTGCCGGAGCAGCCGGTTTGTTGTATCCCTGCGACAAATCAAAAATCTTTGTTTCAAA
>CAZXVT010000343.1:0-2126 GCA_964644015.1 uncultured Maribellus sp. | reverse complement strand
GTTACAACTTTTAAAAAAATATTTTTCAAACTGTAACCAGTTTTATAAATTAGCGTCAATATCGGTGACAATGGAAGTAAAAGACGACATCTGGTATGTGAACAAGGTATTAAGTGGCGACACGCACAGTTTTTCGTACCTGGTTGATAAATACAAGGATGTGGTTTTTTCAATAGCCATGAAAGTTCTCAGAAATCGTGAAGACGCAGAAGAACTGGCGCAGGAAAGCTTTATAAAAGCGTTTAAATCGCTGCACACTTTTAAAGGAAATGCGCGTTTTTCAACCTGGTTGTACCGGATTACCTATAATAATTGTATTTCGGAAATCAGGAAACGAAAAATGAAATTTGTTTCAGCCGACGATGTTCAGTTGCCTGACGAACCGGATGAAATGAATTTCGATGGCATTCCGGCAGAGAACCGTGCAAAATATGTGAAGGCTGCGCTCGAAAAACTGCCTCAGGATGAATACACGCTGATTTTGCTTTATTATTTCGAAGACAAATCGGTGGAAGAAATCGTGGTAATTACACGAATGACAGAAAGCAATGTAAAAGTAAAACTGTTCAGAGCCAGAAAAAAACTTTATGCTTTTCTGAATGAGATGCTGAAAGAAGAATTGTACACCATTTTATAAATACTGCTATGAAGACAGTGGAAAACGATAAAAAATTAAAGGAACTTCTCAGGGAAGTGAAACTCGAGTCGCCGGGTAATGATTTTACAATGAAGGTGATGAATCGTGTCTGGGAAGAAAAATCGATTCAATCGAGGGTGGAGGTAGTTAAAAACGAGCGGATTCTGGGCAAAGGGTTCTGGATAATCCTGGTTCTGTTTGTCGGGCTTTTTGCTGCGGTGGCTATTACTTCAGGCAATGGAGGGCAGGAAGCAGGTCAATTGTCCAGATTAATGCAGGGATTGCAAAATGAAGGAGTTTCGGAAGGGTACAAATCGTTCTTCAGCAACCTGGGATCACTACCTTTGAGTATTGGTGGGATTTTATTAGCGTCAACCATGTTAGTTTTTATCGATCGGATTTTAGCTTCAGCAAAACACGGATTAATTGCGCATAAATCATAAACTTTTGAGTTGATTACATGAAAGGGTTAAATTCTGAAACAAGGGATTTAACCCTTTTTTGTGAATTGCAAAATCAGGCCTTTTACAATCAGAAACTGTGCTGCCATGTAAGTTGACATTACAATTATCCCATCAAAAGAAATGGGCTGCAGAAATTTATTGATGGCAATCACAGAATCGGAAATCACAAAAAGCAGTGACCCGATAAAAACAAGATAAAAGCTTTTCTCAGGTTTCGTTCCCTTCCGGTTTAATGCCATCACCGACATTCCGAGCAGTGCCACCATGTAAATAAACACAGCCACTTTCAATATCGAATCGAGATTCGGGAATAAAAGAAAGTAAATCAGGTTTCCATACAAAAAATACAAAAACAGCCAGCCCGGATGTTGTTTCAGATATAACCACGATTGTATTCCGGCAATTTTATTTGAATGCTGAAACAGAAAAATGTAGCCGATTTGAGAAACAAGAAATGAACCAAGGCCAGCCATGAAAAAAAGCTGGTTTTTGCCCGAAAACATCAGAAATGTATCACCCAGCAGCGAAAACAAAAACGCCCAGCCGGCAAAAATTTTTGTCCTGACGCTGATTCCGGTTGTTTCTGAAAAAAACATTCCACCGAGCGAAATCATAATCAACGGTTTAAAAATATATTCAAACCACTTTTCATGTAAAATGATCCCGGTAAAAACACCCGTCACACTTAAAATGAACAGAAAAAAGAAGACCTTTTTTTTCATCTGTACAAATTATTGAAGTTGCTAATTAGTTGGCGGTTAAGCTTAGTCTCATATATCCACTTTCTCACCCGATGGAACTCATCCCGATGAATCGGGATTCGTTTCATTTCAACAAATTAAAAGGTGATAAAATGAATTTAATCAGAAGCAGTTCCCCGATTTCAAAAACTCATCAACATAAATTCCAACTCCTTCTTCGAGCGAAGTAAATGGTTTATCGTAACCTACGTTTCTCAGTTTCTGAATATCAGCTTCGGTAAAATACTGGTATTTGTTGCGGATATCTTCAGGGGTATCAATGAA
>CAZXVT010000342.1:0-2130 GCA_964644015.1 uncultured Maribellus sp. | reverse complement strand
TTTCAGTACTGTTGATTTTTCTCCCGGATTCAACTCTTCCAGAATTGAATGGTTTTTTTTGAGTTCGCGGTTGATGTTCCGCATCAGGTTGGTGGACGCACCCAGCTTTTTGTTATTCCATGAGTTCCGGCACAAATCGTTACAGAATTTCTGGTCGGCACGGCCTTTAAGTGGTGCTCCGCAGTCGAGGCAAAATCGTTGTTCCATGGGTTGAACTATTTATTTCTAAAGGTTTTATAAGCTGCTAATCTACAAATTTTTATAAATGAATATCAGCTTTGCCATCCTTATTCTTCGGCCAAAAATCATGCTCCGTTTTTGTCAGCGTCTTTTGATGTTAATTCGACTGTTTCTGGCACCATACAAGAAATAAATCACGAGTCCAATTCCCAGCCAGATCATAAAACGGAACCAGTTGGTTGAACCGAGCTGGCTCATCAGGTAGAGGTTTGTTAAAAGTCCCAAAACCGGTATCAGCGACCATCTTTTTACAACTGCCCGAAATGTGATGACAATCGAAACAATGGCAAAAATCATTAACGGGAAATGATGCCTTATGTATTGCAGGAAATTATAAACTTCGCCAGTTTCCGACTGTGCCGCCGGAACCTGAAATCCTGTTTTCAGAATAATAAAAATAATAATTATCCAAATCGGCAGTAAAAACCACCGGCTATCGAAATAAGGAACCCGAAATCCACCGCGCTCCTTGTTGAGATTTCCACGCGGATTGAGAATAATGATCCCTCCTGAAACCAGTACAAAGGCAAACAGTGTTCCGATACTGGTTAAATCTGTAACTTCTGTCAGGTTCATAAAAAGAGCAGGAATTGCCACCACCAAACCTGTAACAATGGTTGAAAAACCAGGTGTCCGGTATTTGGGATGTAATTTGGCAAAAACCGGAGGGAGTAATCCATCGCGACTCATGCTCATCCAAATGCGTGGCTGGCCTAACTGAAAAACCAGTAAAACGCTAGCCATTGCTATGATGGCTCCGAACGCAATTACGCCTGATAATCCAGGCATGTTTATTTTGGCAAAAACATAGGCCATCGGATCAGAAACGCCCAGTTCAAAATAAGGCACCATTCCGGTGAGCACAAGGCTGATCATTACATAAAGCACTGTTGTTATCAGCAGTGCAAGAAACATCGAAAGAGGTAAATCTCGCCTGGGGTTTTTACATTCTTCTGCAGTGGTTGAAATGGCATCAAATCCGATGTAGGCAAAGAAAACGCCTGAAACACCTTTCAAAACACCTGTAATTCCGTTGGGTGCAAAAGGACTCCAGTTTTCGGGTTTCACAAAAAATGCCCCGATTCCGATTACCATCAGCAGAAGGACAATTTTCAGGACCACAAAAAAGTTATTGGTGATTCTGGATTCGCGGATTCCCACATAACAAATCCAGGTAATGATAACAACGATAAAAAGTGCCGGGAAATCCGCAATTATTCTGAATCCTGCCAATTGAGGAGCGTTTGTCCATGCTGCAAAAGCTTCCTGTAATCCCGAACTCAATTGTGCTAATGGAGTGCCGGCGTTAATGGCTTCCAGTGCAGCCTGGTATCCACGCGAAGCACTTAAATAATCGGTGGAAAGAAAATCGGGAATGTGCAATCCCAAACCGTCGAGCAATGCGGTAAAGTAGCCCGACCATGAAATGGCGACGGCAATATTGCCAATAGCGTATTCCATTATCAGATCCCAGCCGATAATCCAGGCAATTAATTCGCCAAAACTGACATAAGCATAAGTATAGGCACTTCCGCTTATTGGGATAGATGAAGCAAACTCGGCATAGCACAAAGCAGAAAGTCCGCAGGCGATGGCAGTAAAAACAAAAAGCAGCGAAACAGCTGGGCCTCCGTTTGCAGCGGCATTTCCAATTGTACTGAAAATGCCAGCGCCAACAATGGCCGCAACGCCAAGTGCGGTGAGGTCAAAAACTCTCAGCGTTCGTTTCATCCCGCCGCCGTTTGCTTCTGTCGAACCGGCATCACTCATGATGTCGGTTACCGATTTTCTCCGGAATAATTGGTCTGATTTCACTTGTTAAGTTATATCGGGTAAAAATAGAGAAAAATCAATATTCAGGAACTTTAATACACCTTCAGTAAAATTATC
>CAZXVT010000341.1:0-2201 GCA_964644015.1 uncultured Maribellus sp. | reverse complement strand
CAGTGGATTTTTATTTTCGAAATTAATTTTCATTTCAACGATGAAATTTTTACTTTTTCTCCAATTTCCTGTTTTTTTCTTCACTCTTTTTCCAAACTTCCCACGGCGGATTTCCCTGTTCATAAATATCATCCACCGTTTTTTTGTCTTTGAATGTATCCATGCTCATCCAAAAACCTTTATGTTCCCAGGTTACGAGTTTTTGTTCTTTAATCAATCTTCTGAACGGCTGATCAACAAGTTCATCGCCATATTCCATATAATCAAATATCTCATTTCTCAGAATAAAATACCCGGTGTTAATCAGCAAAGAAGAAGTACCAATCTCGCTTATTTTGTTCACAGTTCCATCTTCCGCTTTATCAACAAAATGATAACTGTGATTTGATTTATTGGTCATGAAAGCTGCTGTTTTATCTTTCTGCCCCTTAAACCATTCAATCATTTCGGGCAGTTTGAGATCGGTTAATCCGTCGCTGTAATTGGCAAGAAACATTTCTTCTCCGTCGAGGTACTTTTTAACCTGCATCAGGCGCATTCCAATGTTGGCATTCAAACCTGTATCAACAAATGTAATTTTCCAGTCGTGAATATCTGAATTCTGAAGCTGAATATCCTTTCCGCCGTTTGTATAAACAAAGTCGTTGGAAATGGTTTCGTCATAATTCATGAAGTATTTTTTAATTACATCGGCCTTGTATCCCAGGCACAAAATAAAGTCTTTATGACCATAATGTGCATAGTATTTCATTATGTTCCAGAGAATTGGTCTGTACCCCACATTTACCATCGGTTTGGGAATCTGATCAGAAAAATCTCTCAGCCGGATGCCTTGTCCACCACAAAATAGAACTACTTTCATTTTTATTGTTATTTGGAAATTTATTATTCAAGAATTGTTAATTCGGGAATTGGCACCACAAATTTACCTCCCCAGTCGGCAATGTATTTGTGTTGATTAGTAATTTCCTTTTTCAGGTTCCAGGGCAAAATAAATACATAATCTGGTTTTGTTTTCTTAATTACATCGGGATGTAAAATTGGGATGTGTGTTCCGGGCAGAAAGTTCCCCTGTTTATGAGGGCTCATATCTACCGTATAATCAATGAAATCGGTGCGTATACCGCAATAATTCAGAAGTGTATTTCCTTTTCCCGGTGCACCATAACCCACAATAGATTTGCCTTCTCTTTTAGCCTTTATCAGGAAATCGAGGATCTTTCGTTTTGTTTCCTTTACTTTTTCTTCAAAAACCGAGTAATATTCAAGGGTTTCAAACCCCATTTCTCTCTCCCTCTTCAATAACTGTGTAACACGGTCTGTAATTTCTTTGGAAGAGTCATCGGCATGTTTTCCGAAAATTCTCAGCGAACCACCGTGTGTGGGTAGCTCTTCCACATCAAATAAGATAATTTCGTGATGGGCGAAAATTCGGTTAACTGCCACAAACGACAGATATGAAAAATGTTCGTGATAAATCGTATCGAACTGGTTTTCTTCGATTAAACGCTGCAAATGCGGAAACTCCATCGTAATCACGCCGCCTGTATTCAGCATTTCTTTCATCCCCGACACAAAATCATTGATATCGGGGACATGTGCCAAAACATTGTTACCAAGCAACAAGTCAGCTTTTCCGTACTTTGCTGATAATTCGATTGCTGTGTTTTTCCCAAAGAATTTTACTTCAGACCGGACTCCTTTTTCTTTCGCTGCTTCAGCACAATTTGCAGCTGGTTCAATCCCAAGTACAGGAATGCCTTTCTGTACTAACCACTGTAAAAGATAACCATCGTTGCTGGCAATTTCAACAACCAGTTTTCCTGGGTTTATACCAAAACGTTCAGTCATCATTTCGGTGTAATTGCGGGCATGATTCAGCCAGCTTTCGGAATAGGATGAAAAATAGGCGTACTCGTCAGCAAAAATTTCATCAGGGGTGGCAAACTCTTCAAGCTGCATTAACCAGCATTTGTTGCAAATAAAAGCATGAAGCGGATAAAACTTCTCCATATCATTGGCATTTTCGGGCTTCACATGTTTCTGACACAGTGGCGACATTCCAAGATTTATAACACTGTGTTCCAATTTATTATTACAAAACCGGCATTTGCTTGATGTGCTTAATTTTTCCATAAGTAATTATTGGTCAACAATTTCAATATTAGTAAAATTTTTAAACTTTCTTTAAATTACTAATC
>CAZXVT010000340.1:0-2217 GCA_964644015.1 uncultured Maribellus sp. | reverse complement strand
ATATCTTGGTTTCATTGTTTCTTTTTTCATTTTTTTAATTTCCCATTTTTAATTTGTTTTTGCTCTCCGTTCACTCAGTTCTTTTTCAATCAACACTTCTTTTTTCTTGTTTATTTCATAAAAGAATAACAGCGCCACAACCATAAAAAACGGGATGGAAGCATAAACGCTCACCAGCATTTTTGCACCGGTGGCAACCGTTTCGGGTTGAATAATTTCCTGACCTGCGGCAACAGTTTCTTTATTGATGTAGCCGTATTGTCCTAAAATCCAGGTAACCAGCGCACCACCAATCGATAATCCGCTTTTCAGTCCCACCATCATTGCTGAGAAAATAATAGCAGTGGCGCGGCGGTTGGTTTTCCATTCCGAATAGTCGGCAACATCGGCAATCATCGCCCACAAAATCGGGATGGTGATACCGTAAAAGAATCCGTGCAGAATCTGCGAAACAAACATAATCACCACGCTTTCGGGTTTGTAAAAAATGAAGAACAAGATGAACAGTGTTGATACAAAAAGTGCCGATGAAAACACATCTCTTTTTCCGTATTTATCAGCCAAACCTTTTGAGAAACCGATACCCACAAGCATAAAAATTATACCTCCGGCATTAAACAATCCAAAACCTGCCGAAATTGGGTCTGAACCAAAAAAGTTGATTCCGATGGCGGTAAGTGAACTGGTTATCGGACTTATAAAACTGGTCAGCGCCGCAGCATCGACATAATTATTAAAATAGTAAACATACGAACCCCCTTTCATGGCGAGGGTAATAAAAATCAGGATTGTGGTTACCAGCATGATAATCCACGGTTTGTTTTTTACCAGGTCTGAAAGGTCTTCTTTTAAAGTTGATTTTTGTGCTTCGGTAGGAACAATTCTTTCGCGGGTGGTAAAGAAGGTAATCAAAAGCATGGCGGTTCCGATGATGGCCAGCCATGTCATTACTGCTTCAATACCTGCAGCTTTGTCGCCTTGACCGGCATATTCGATAATGGGCAACATAAAAACCTGCACAAAGAACTGCGCAAACATTACCGCCACAAACCGGATGGACGAAATGCTGTTCCTTTCGCCCATATCACCTGTCAAAACTCCGCTTAATGCTGAGTAGGGCAAGTTGTTCGAAGCGTACATCAGCAACAAAAGCGTATAAGTAACAGCGGCATAAATCACTTTTCCCTTGTATGAAAAATCGGGTGTGCTGAATGCGAGCAGCGCCACAACACCCAGCGGAATGGCTGTGAATAAAATCCACGGTCTGAATTTTCCCCAGCGCGATTTGGTGCGATCGGCAATTGCCCCGATTATCGGGTTAAACAGAAAAGCAGCCACCAAACCCACCGACAACATGATGATGGATGCGTCGTTGTTTTTCAATCCGTAAATGTCGGTGTAGAAAAAAGCGAGGTAGGTAATTAAAGTCTGAAATACAAGGTTTGCGGCAAGGTCTCCGAGACTGTAGCCAATCTTTTCGACCAGCGACACTTTTGATTGCGGTTGTTTCATCGGTTCAATTTTAAGTTTTGTTCATTGAGCTGTACTGTTCTGTACTGCTCGTGACAAAGCTAATGAAATCTGTGAAACTGGGATGTCAGAGAGGAGAATAAAATTTTAAAATGAATATGTTTAAGTCCGTTTTCGAATAGCCCGGAAAGAACTATTTCTTTTTGGTTTGGAGCGGCAATGAAAAATTGAATTTCACCTTATGAGTTTTTTCAATATCCATTAGTGTGTTTTTTATCAAGAAAAGAATCTTCAAATTTAGCTCGGTATAAGTCAAGAGACTCGCATATCAATTGATTAATTAATGGATACGAATCGCTTCGTGGGGCCTGAACTTTAAAATTCTTAGTCAATTTCCCTTTTTCGGTAATCCTGATATTAAAAGAAGTTCCATCAAGTAAAATATACTTTTCACTGGCAAAATTTTTTAGAATGATTTCTTCTTTTGTATTCAGAAAGGTTTCAATGGTATTTGCATATTGTTCATGTTCCCTGATTTTTAAAGCAAGACTGTCTGTTTTATACAACTCGTTTTTTATATTCAACTCCATCATTTTTTTTAGTATTTTCTCCTTTCTGATTTTTGTTTTTGCTTTCTCATATTTTTTTAATAGATGAATCCTTTCACTATTATTTTCATCCGAATCTGGAACATAACCAGTTCTTTTTTTGTAAACTACCTTTATATTATTGGCCAGAGTCCATTCC
>CAZXVT010000339.1:0-2229 GCA_964644015.1 uncultured Maribellus sp. | reverse complement strand
GGATATGTGAGTAATAAGGTGAGTAAAATTTTTAAATATATTTGACTCACCTTTTAAGACTTAAGAAACTGAATATCTAATGGTTACATCGGTTTAAATTCATTCAGAATGGTCCCTTTTGGTTCACTTTAGTGAGTGTTTTAACCATTTTCAGGTGAGCTAAAAGGCAACCTTAAACAAATTAATTTAAATTGATATGAAAACTATTAACACCTTCGGCGTTCATTTTGTCATCAGGGGTAAAAAATCTGACAGCGAAATTTCTACAATTTATGCAAGAATTACAATTGACAAGCATCGATTTGAAATCTCTTTGAAACAAAAAATTGCAGAATCGAACTGGAATTCAGCACGTGGAATGGCAAAAGGGAAAAATTCAGAAATGGCAGAATTAAATTCTCTTCTTGAAAAAACCAGGGCACAATTTGTCAATTGTTATCATCAACTGGTTTTGGAAAAACAAAAGATAACTCCTGATGCCATAAAGAAAAAATATTACGGAATAGAAGAATCTGAGCAAACATTAATGAATCTGATAAAATATCATAATGATCGCATGGACGAGAACCTGGAATGGGGAACCCAAAAAAACTATTTTACCACTGAAAAATATGTTTCTCTTTTTCTTAAAGAAAGACTGAGCAGGAATGACATCCTGCTCAGTGAACTCAACTTCAGATTTATCAGTGACTTTGAATATTTTATGAGAAAGCTGAAAAGAACAGACCACATTAAACCCATGGGAAACAATACGGTTATGAAGCACATTGAACGGTTAAGAAAAATGATAAACCTTTCTGTGAAAATGGAATGGATAGAAAAAGACCCTTTCACAGCCCATAAAGCAAAATTCATAAAAGTTCAGCGTGGTTACCTGTCACAGGAGGAGCTTGAATTAATCGAACAAAAGGAATTTGGAATTGAAAGGCTTCAGCAGGTAAAGGACCTTTTTGTTTTCAGTTGTTACACAGGACTTGCCTATATTGATGCAATCAGCCTAAAATCTGCTGATATAAGAAAAGGAATTGATGGAGGTGAATGGATTTTCACAGCCCGACAAAAAACTGAGGTACCCGTTCAGGTTCCTCTCTTATCGAAAGCTTCGGAAATAATTGCAAAATATAAAGACCACCCTAAAACAAAATTCAGCGGTACGGTATTCCCTGGAATCTCAAACCAGAAATTAAACAGTTACCTGAAGGAAATTGCAGATTTATGCGGCATAAACAAAAACCTCACTTTTCATCTTGCACGGCATACTTTTGCCACGACGGTTACCTTAACCAATGGAGTTCCAATTGAATCTGTAAGCAAAATGCTCGGACATTCCGATATTCGTACTACACAGATTTACGCGAAGGTAGTGGAGATGAAAATCAGTGAGGACATGACAAAACTGCAAAACAAACTTCAATCGGTTGCTAAGTTGGCCAACTGAAGTTTTTAACGACCAAAAAAAGTCCCGCGTTGCGGGACCTTTTCTTCAGGAAGCAAAGTCAATCTGTACTTCAGTTTCAGCGATTTTCTCGTCGAGTACCTGCTGAACTGTTTGCAGCACTGTTGTAAAAACAATGCTTTGACTGGTTTTAAACTCCCGTCCTGCTGCGTCGCGGATAATGATTGTGGAGTTCATCCCATCGTTACCCAGTTTAAACTCGTTCAGGTTTTTGCGGGCCTCCTGCAGTTTCCGCCATTTGTCGATGACAATGTTCAGTTCCTGAACTTTCTGAATCCTTTTTTCAAGGCTCAGTATTGCATTTTCTCCCAACTTTGCTGAATTCGATGATTCAGTTTTTACAACTTCCAGAACAGCTTTTTCTTCGGTAGATGCTTTACTGTTGGTTTTTTGTGCAGTTGCAACATTTGACATAGTGTTTTGCCGATACCCTTCGGACTTGTTTTGGCTTACTAAATTCGATGTCAGGAAATTATCTGGCATACCGGTTAATTTTGGCGCACCACCATTGAGCCGCAGCGGATTAGGGCAAGGGTCACACCCAAAAGTGCAAATTGCAAAACCAGGCCTTCTCCAGCTGTAGAAATATTTATAAAAGAATTAACGGATTAGAAAACAGAATTTTATAGAACTTTTAGCTTCTTTATCTTTTCCATCTGGTTGTTCCATTTATCCGGATTTAAATTTTGGATTGTTTTTTCAAATAATTGATGATTGTTGTACAATTCGGTAAATAAAAACCATTTCAGTTTTTCATTATCTATCTTGTTAAG
>CAZXVT010000338.1:0-2237 GCA_964644015.1 uncultured Maribellus sp. | reverse complement strand
GCGCATTCCGGTATTCTGTGCGGGCATTTTCGTAGTTCTTTTCGTTGAAAAAGTTATCGGCTTTGGCAATCGCATCGCTATAGTTTTTGTCCTTTTCAGCTTTTTCAGCAATTAAACGGGATGCCTCCAAATCAGCTTTTTCTTTTTCCAATCTGATTCGCTCTGCCTCCGCCTCGGCTGCCAGCCGCTTGTTTTCAGCAATCAGACCATTGGCTTTGGCAATCATTTCCGGCGGATATTTTTCATCCGGTTTTAGTTTTCCAGCTTCTGTAAAAGTTGCTATTGCCTGATCGTATTGTTTTTGCTGCATCAGTCCATCGGCTTTGACAATGGCTTTTTGGTAATCCTGCTCTGTTTTGGCAATTTGCTGTAAAAGTGTGTTGATTTCTGCAACACGCGTTTTCGGATAATTCTCCTTTGCTTTCACTGTCGAAGCTTCGGTATATTTTCCCCGTGCCGCTTCGTATTTCTTTTCATTGAAAAGTTTATCGGCTTCAGCAATCACTGAATTATATCGCTGGTCAACACCAAGAGCGGCTAAAATTCCATCAATTTCAACAACACGGGCAGATGCATGTTTATCCTCTTTTCTGATGGTCAGCGCCTCCTGGTAAAGCGACTTTGCACCCTCATATTTTTTTGCCTCAAATTCCTTGTCGGCATTGGCAATCAACTGTGTGAAATTATTTTCGGCGGCTAATTTGTTGTTAATATCTGTAATCTGCTTATTTACATAATTGTCGTTTGGAAAGAGTTGTGCCGCATTGTTGTAATCAGCAAGTGCTTCTTTCCATGCTGATTTCTTGTAGTTTCTGTCTCCCGATTTGATAAATTGGTCGAAGTTTATTTTGTCAGCAATATTACTCATCACCCGCTTAACTTCATCAATTTTGCGGGTTGCAGGTTCGTCTCCGGGTTTCAGACTAAGCGCATTTTCATATGAAGCCAGCGCTTTATCGTAAAACTGTTTCTGAAACATGATTTCACCCTGGTCCATTGCCTGTTTGTAGCTTTCCTGCTTTTTGGCATCGCTGGCGGCACTGGCCAGAATTTCATCAATTTCCTTCAGCTTTGTTTTGGGGTAAGATTCGTTGGGTTTTACCTGAAGTGCCTCCTTGTATTTGGCAGATGCCTCGTTGTAAAGCAGTTGTTTAAACGACAAATCGGCCTGTGCAATCAATCCATTGTAGTTTTCATCAGCTATTTGCTTTTTCAGAATATCATTAATGAATTGAATCTTCTGATTGGCATACGAATCTGCTGGTTTGATGGACAATGCCCGGTTATAGGAATTTCTGGCGTCGGCATAATTCTTCTGTCCTAGCAATACATCCCCTTCCTTTATCAGTTTATCAAAGCGCTCGGCCAGCGCCTTGTCAAGTTCGGCTGCCACCATTAATAACCCCAGCAGGTCGTTGATTTCGGCAATCCTGTCTTTCGGAAATTGCTCATTGGGAAAAATTTTGCCGGCGGCTTTGTAACCATCAAGCGCTGCCAGAAACTCCTCTTTGCTGTACTCTTTGCCTGCCTGGTCGATCAGCGAATTATATTCTTTCCGCATTTCGGCCAACTCTGCTTTTGTCAGCCGCGAAAGAAAATCGGACTCTTTTCCAACCTGTTTTGATTGTATCACCGCCTGTTCAATCAGTTTGGCAATCTGGGCGTCGTTGTAATATCTTTCCGAAATAAAATTATCTACATTCTTGCTATAATAAATCTTCAGAATATTGTTGTTGGTGAATGATTTATCTACACCCGGAATTTCGGTGAACAAAACAACATCGAGCGGAAAAACCGGAAACCGAGGATCGGTTTGTAATATTTCTTTGGGCACGGTTGTTTCAACCACATATTTCTGCTGAAAATTGCCTTTTGCCGTAAAAATCAGTTCGTATTTGTGGTTGTAGGTCAATTCAACTTTATAATTACCATCCGCCCCGATTCCATAATTATCCATCCGCCGGCCATCGATAAACATCTGAATATAGGCACTTTCTATGACTCCCTGTTGCACAGAAACTTTACCGGCAACAGCCAGTCCGTTGCTGCGCTGGGCAAAAACCGAGAATGAAAAATGTATAATGAAAAATGCCGCTAAAACCGGCCGCAAACTTTTTATCTTCATGTAAAATACTTTCAATTAAGAAGAAACGAAGATAAAAACAATAAATTATTCCTTTTCATCATTTTTGAACTAAGAAATCAGGGTGGCAATTATTTAATTTTTATGCAAATTC
>CAZXVT010000337.1:0-2286 GCA_964644015.1 uncultured Maribellus sp. | reverse complement strand
TTGTAAATTTATAAAAGCAACTTATTAACTTCATTTTTCAAACATAGGATGACAACGATTTAGTTGTGGAGAAACAGGCCCCTGCCATAAGCAAACACTATAAAAACCACGTCATTCCGATCCCGGCAACCGGGAGAGGAATCTCTCTCATTTTAGTGTACAATAGTGAATTCCGATTATAAAAAAATGTAATATTGTACTGATAAACAACCAAAACTTGAATAACCGCTAAAATCACCTGCTATGAAACAAATCCTTCTGACAACAATTCTTTTGTTACCATTTTGTATGGGAACCGCCCAGGTTAAAAAGCAAAAATACAAACACCCCAATTTTATCGAAATCTATTATGCCGACAAAAAAACTGGTATCATGGAAGGTATTTACAGAGCCGAAGTGCCGGGAATGACAACCTGTCTTGCTGAAGGAAACTATACCAACGGATCACGAAAAGGAATCTGGATTTATAATAATCCGGTCACCAGCCGGAAAATGCTGGAATACGATTATGACAATGACTCACTTTTGTATTACGACCCGGACTATTATGCCAATTTTTACCTGGTTAACAATGGCGAAAAATATGATCTTTTTCTGGTGGAACGGCCCTTTATTTTCCTGGGATTTCAGAATGAAATGCTGATGGATATTGCAGAAAATGTGAAACTACCGAAAAAAGCCAAAAATGGCGAAAGCGGAATTTCGTTTATTGGTTACACCGTGGATGAAAACGGGAATATTGCAGGGAGCAAGGTGGTTGAATCATTTGATTCGCAAAGCGAACAGCAGATCAATGCGATTGTCAGTAAATTCAATGGCCGGATATTACCGCCTGTTTACCAGGGCAAACCGGTAAAAAGTGTTTTTTATGTGAAAGTAAACTGGAATGCATTTAGTTTATCTGATCCTATGCCTTACATTTACGAAGTAAATATGAACATCGGAACCAACATCAATAATTATTTCAACGGCAGCAGTAATCCGGGGATAAGACCACTTCAGGGTGCTCTTGAAAATCAATATCAATACCGGTATAACAACGATGCTGTACCGCGGGGCTTTTAAAAAAAAATGGAATCAGCATCAATCAGCGATATCAGGAACGAAATCAAATCCCTCTCCCCTGCCGGTTTGCAGGCACTGGTGCTCCGGCTTGCCAAATACAAAAAGGAGAACAAGGAGCTGATCAGTTACCTGCTTTTTGATGCCGCAGACGAAATTGCGTTTATCAAAAGCTGCAAAACAGAGCTGGATACTGTTTTTAAGGAAGTAAACAAGAGTAGTATTTTCTATATTAAAAAGACCTTGCGGAAAGCGCTGCGGATTACCAACCAGTACATTAAATTCAGTGGGTCGGACAAAGTGGAGGTTGAACTGTTGCTGTACTTCTGCCTGAAAATGCGTGATGGAAATTTCAAACGCCGCTCGCAGCCGGTGTTGTTTAACCTGTACCAGCGGCAGGTGGCCCGTATTGAAAAGGCGCTGAAAACCCTCCACGAAGACCTCCGTTACGATTACGAAGAAGCCGTTGAAGAATTGTAATTGGAAAGATTTCAGGGCTACCCCCCTTGTTTTTCGGGTGAAATCTTTTTCTACAAAGAGCGCAGGGCTAACGCCCCAGGAAACACAAAAACATTTTTCACACCAAGGAAAGTGACCCTGTTATTCGCAGGGGCGTCAGCCCCGGAATCTTTGTAGCACGGAACACGGATAATCTAACAGAGGGGCGTAGTCCTGAAATCTGAAAAACAGGACGCTGGTGGAGGACTTTGACCTCCCGAAAATGCGGGACAAGTTGTGTCTTACTTTAAAAAAGCAAAAATTTCTTTGGCCTTGAGGTGCAAAACACGGTACGCATCCCGACGATTCGGGGCCGCGCCAGCCTTTGGTCTTTCTTTTTCCCCACCCTGCTGAATATTGACCCGTCCTGCTGGGCATTTTGACTTCCTGTAGGAGATATTAGCTCCCAGCTAAGTCGGGCGGTGATTTCCACCAGCAGGGAAGTTCTGACCTGTGGCAGGATAGTGAAATCTACCTGCTGGGAAGTCTCACACTGTGGCAGGACGCGAAAAGTTGCAGGAGGGAGACGTTTTCAGGTGTCAGGGAACCCAAATTCCAGACAGGATGCGATTTTTATGCTCCTCACGACACGAATCTTTTCGCGTGAAATATTTTGTTGAGCGTGAAGAACAGTTATATTTTTATTATAATAATGCGTTCTGCGGTTTGATTTGTTAATAAACTCATTAATATCTATAGAGAAAAAAGTTATGCATAAACATGATA
>CAZXVT010000336.1:0-2306 GCA_964644015.1 uncultured Maribellus sp. | reverse complement strand
AATCATTCATTTTGTACATTTTAAATCGATACAAATATGACGTTACAAACCTCTTTTTGTTTGATTTGATTTTTGCAGTTGCTGGTATCTGATTTGCAGATACGAAAAGCCCCCTCCCGAAAATCAGGAAAGAGGCTTTTCTGATATTATTTTTTTAAAAGTTTATTGCCATTTGCCTCTCTTTTTGAGATGGACCCGGCGAAACTTCATGCTACTATTTTTTCAATCCTGCAACCGCAAAATAGGCATTTTTGGGTTTACGCTGGCGGTCGAAAAGCAACGGGTAATTGGTGCGTCCGCGCATCGGGAAATTGTTTTTCCACGACTGGTCGTCGCTGGTTCCCCAGAAAGTTACACGGTCAACCACATCTTTGTGTTTCAGCAGAATTTTAAAAATATCCTCATACCGTTTTGTAAGCTTGTCATCAATTTCTTTTGGTAAACCATCTTTGTATGGATTCAGCGTTTCCTTGTAGGCTGCGTTTGTTGAAATTTCTGCTGATCTTCCCCAATCATAAGGTAAAACATCCACATCAAGTTCTGTAATCGAAATTTTCATTCCAACCGAAGCATACGCTTCAATGGCCTGTTCCCAAAGTTTCAGGTCGGGCGAATCGAGGTTGAGATGTGCCTGCATCCCGATTCCGTGAATCGGAATTCCTTTTTTCTTATACTCTTTTACCATTTCCACGATAAAATCGCGTCGTTTCGGATCTTCTTCGTTATAATCGTTGTAAATCAATAAACACTCCGGATCGGCTTCATGAGCATATCGAAATGCGTATTCCATAAATTCGGGTCCACAGATTTCGAGCCACTTGCTTTTACGGTAACCATCTTCCGGAGTAATCGATTCATTCACCACATCCCACGAACGAATTCTTCCTTTATAGCGGCCAACCACTGTCTGAATATGGCTTTCCATCCGTTTCAACAAAAGTTCTTTGCTGGCCTGGGTTCCATCAGGTCCGGAAAAAATATCTCTCGGAACCTGGCTGTGCCATACCAAAACGTGTCCCTGAACTGCCATTTTATTTTTCTCAGCAAATTCCATCAGTTTGTCGGCCTCCTCAAATTTCCAAACGTCTTCTTTCGGATGAATCGATGACCATTTCATGGCATTTTCAGAGGTTACCTGGTTGAACTCTCGGGCGATTAAATCGAGCATTTCGGTGTCGGGTTGCATCAAAGTGCGAGAACCAATGGCTGTGCCAATCAGAAAATCGTTTTTATAAAGATCGGCCAACCCTGATTGTGCCGCAAATGCAGCCAGCGACCTGGCATTTAAAAGTCCGAGACCAGCTGCTGTCAACGCTGAATTGCGAATAAAATTTCTTCTTGAAAAATTGGTTGTAGTTAATTTGTTCATATTGTCAGTTTTAAATATGCCTGTAAATTTAAAAGATTTGAAATATCCGTGCTTTTAAAAGATCGAATAAAAATATTTTTTGAAATTGAAAAGAATTACCGCTGTTAAAAATAAATGAATTCAACTTATTACTTTGCATTTTATTCAACCTGTCAACCGTAATGATCAACCAATATTGATTCAGCCGTTGTTTCTGATAAAGCCGAAGCTTATCTTCTTTTTTAGAAATCAGTTGCCTGATTAGCTGAGCTATTTCAAATGATTTTTTCGAAAATCCGGCCACTTCCCAAACCGAACTGGAGAGTGAAGGATGAGCTGCCATGAAAATTCCATCAATTTCATCAGGTAAATTTTCTGTCAGATAAATGCTGAAAAATGATCCTGCTTTTTTGGCTTTTACCGATTCCTTTATCGCATTGGCAATGAGAACCGACAACAACAATTGCTTTTCCTGCATTACTTTGCATTTATCTGAAAAACTGACCTTTACAAAAAGTTTCCATGAGGAAGTCATTTCAAAGAATTCGCACGCTTTGCTGACAATTTCTCTTCCGATGTTGTGTATAACTTCATTTTCCCCAATGTCAGAATTATCAAAATACAATCGGGTCAATTCAATTCCGATTTTATTCTTCGGCAAGGTTGCAAGCACAAAATCGGGCGATTCCGATGCTTTCAGCTTCCCATTAGGAAATCCGGAATTAGCCGATCTGAAGTAATCAATAATCAGAATTTCCAGTTGTTTCTTTATATTATGCAGATCAGCCTTCATTTTTGTCAATTGAAAAGTAACTGAACTCTTTTAATTCAAAATACTCATTAAAATGTGCTTTTCAATAATTCAAATTATCATCACAAAAAAGAATATTCAGAATACTTTTTTGCAATACTAATTTTTTTGTTTCAAAATTTATTCCCCGCCTTAACAAATCACGAT
>CAZXVT010000335.1:0-2336 GCA_964644015.1 uncultured Maribellus sp. | reverse complement strand
ACATTTTATACTTTGTTTCATACGAGAAATCTTCGGTAATATTCTTCTTAAAGTATAAATCTGCATTCATACCTGGTTCCCAAAAACTCTTTCTGTTTTCATCAATTCCGAATCTGGTCTGATCAATTAAAGTGGTATCGCGCACAAAAACATTTTTAACGGTCAAAGGCGACAAAAGCAATGAAAATTCTTTACTGGGTTTAAATTCCATCCCCACTTTAAAGAAAGTACGTGATGGTGCAAGAAATGCAGAATAAGGTACCGGATTCGCAGCTTTTGGATACTTATAGGCATTGAACAACTGCGTATTAAAGTTAAACTCACCGCTGTAAAACCATTTTTTGTTTTTATAGGCACTGATCCCGAAACGCGATGTGATTTCAAATTTATCATCATTTTTCTGGAGTTCAGATTGTTCGCCGCCCTGGTAAACCCAACCGTTACGCAGTTCTCCCGAATTTTCCCATTTAATATGACCGTCGGGACGAGTATAATTGGCAAATCCTTTCAAAACAATTAAAGATGCAATGGCACTTTGTCCACCTTTCTCCCAGTTCGAAAGAAAAGTTTGCGAAAAACCAACATGCCCATCTCCTCCAATAATCCAGGGAGTTTCAACTTTATAGGCATTTCCCACGCTGTTTAACGACGAAACGCTTTTTTCCATCTTTCTGAAATCAAACTCCTTGGTTTCTTTTGGTTTATATCTCGAAAACGAAACACCGTCATCAATTAACATCGAAATGGTTTTTTTGTCGGTACTTTTCACAATAACACTGAGCGAATCGTTCTGAATATTCTTCAGCCAGATGCGGGTATAATATTCATTTCCGTTTTTCAGGAGGATATCTTTCCGGCTTCCGGTATAATTTAAAATTGAAATCTGCGATGAATCAATATATCCCGCATAGTCAGCCAGTGACAGCAAAATAGCAGAAATAGAATCGTTAACCGATTGAACCACCTTTTCGTTGTAATCCCTGAGTACATTATAATTATTGACTTTAACCGAGTCGGTTAATCTTTTTATCTGGTAACTTATTTCGCGCTCAAGTTCTCTTTTCTGTTGTGCAACGCCCACCGAATCAACATATCTGGAAACAATTGAATCGTTGTACAACTTTCTTTTTTGTTCAATATAAACCTGGCGCAAACTATCTGTTCTTACAAGTTTATTAAATTCATCGGGCGAATTAAGAACCGAATCAGGAATTACCTCTGGAATAACATATTCCAAAGGAAACTCATATATTCCATTCGTAAACAAAATCAAACCTTTTCCTTGTGGGATCAGGTTCAGTTTTTCTTCCATTTCCGGAGTTAATTCAACTGATGCCCGCGCCTTCCTTTTTTCAAAGTCAGCTCTCGTTTTACTGGTTTCTGATTCTATCCGTTTTGAAAGTTCAGAATTGGGATAAAATCCCGGCACCATCATGCTATCACTGACATTCTCCGGTAACCTGAAAACATATGTTTCACCTTTGTTAAATGATTTATGAAGATTATTAATAGTTGTATCAATCGGATCGTTTTCAATAAAATTGATTAAGCCCTTTACATCCCGGGCAACGGATGGTTTGGCAATATACCATTCGTTATCATCATAAAAATATCGTTTCAGAATATCAATTCCCAGTTGCAATGTTTCAATATTGTCCTGTTTTTCTGTTTGTTGCGAAAATAAAAAGTTGGTACTGAAAATACCTATAAATACAAAAACGAACTTCAGCTTTTTAATTTCCATGTTTAACCTCTGGCTTTTATTAAAAATTTAAAACGCAAAAATACCATTATTGTTATTTTCCGACCTCAAATTTCGTAACAGGAACTGAATGTAAATTATCTGTTACCACCCCATTCGGTATATGGATTGACGGACAACCATGAATTATAGTATCTTCTGTCAAAAGTAACTTCGTTGCCAGCCCATGCCGGAAGTTCAAATTTTTCATCTTCTGAATCCAGTTCTATCTCCGCCAAAACCAACCCTGAATTGGCACCTTCAAAAACATCGACCTCCCAGGTTTTTCCTCCAACTTCTTCAATAAAACGGATTTTTTCAATTATTCCGGGTCTGCATAACTTCAGCAATTGCAAAGCATCGGTAACGGGTATTTCATATTCAAACTCAGGACGAGTGATATTTTGCATTTTACCTTTAATAGTTATAAAAGCTATTTCTCCTGCAATCCTGATTCTGACACTCTTTTCAGGCTCAGCAACAAGATATCCCTGCTTAATTTGAATCCCATTCTTTCCGGCTTTCCATTTCCCTTCTTTTATAAGGAATTTTCTTTCAATTTCAGTCATTACTTAAATTATGTTTTGTCAATAAT
>CAZXVT010000334.1:0-2360 GCA_964644015.1 uncultured Maribellus sp. | reverse complement strand
ATTTAAAACATTAAGCTGTTTTTATGGAAAACAAAAAACTGCTGAGCTACCTGCTCAAAGATCTCGAAGAACTGGATGAATTATTCACGGAAAAATCCGATTTCAGGTTCGATGAAATGGAAATCGAATTTATTCAGACAAGAATTAAAGGAGCGCGGAAATTAGTTCAGAAATATATTGAAGCAAAAGAAGAAGTTGTTGAGCAGAAACATTTAACCATCGTTCAGGAAGTAATTGGTGGACAGAAAAAAACAGGAACCTGGGAAGAAATTGCAGCTAAACAGGAACCTGTAAAAGAGACAATTAAACAGGAACCTGTTATAACCCGGCCTGAACCAATTAAAGAAACAGTTACAAAAGAAATTCCAAAACCGGAACCGGTTATTAAAACACCAGAACCGGAAAAGCCGGTTAAACAGCCTTTTTCTGCTCCGGGAATAATAGTAGAGGAGATTGTTAATTATGTTGATGAAACCATTGAGGATATTGACAATGAGGAATTTGATGCGGTGGAACCCATTAAACCCATTGCTGCTGTCTCCGATCACCAGGAACTGAAACTGGAGGATGAACATGAGGAAATTACCGGAACCAGGCGACTCGGCGATAGTTTTACCAAAGACAGGTCGCTGAACGATTTTATTACCGATGATTCGGTGAAACTTGAACACAAACTTTCCAACATGCCGGTTTCGAGTTTACAATCGGCAATCGGCATTAACGACAGATTTCAATATATACGCGAGTTGTTTGAAGGCAATTCTGATTTATACAACGAAACGGTTACAAAGCTCGACTCAATGAATGAAATAAAAGATGCAGTCGTCTATCTGCAAAACAACTTTAAGTGGAAAAAAACTGAAATCAGCCTCAAATTTGTCAATCTTTTAAAACGCCGGTTCCCCAATGAATAAATCCGGAAAACTGGTGCTGGTTCCCACCCCGATAGGCAATCTCGCCGATATTACTTACCGGGCGGTAACAGTTTTAAAAGAAGCCGATATTATTCTGGCCGAAGATACGAGAGTGTCGTCGAAACTGATGCATCACCTGGATATCGAAAAGAAACTATGGTCGCATCATAAATTCAATGAACACAAGGCAGTGAGTTCGCTCGTTGAGAAAATACAGGAAGGAAACCTGATGGCACTGATTTCTGATGCCGGAACTCCGGCAATTTCCGATCCTGGTTTTTTGCTGGTGCGCGGTTGTATTGAAAATGGAATTGAGGTAGAATGTCTGCCGGGCCCAACCGCGTTAATTCCGGCGCTGGCAGTTTCGGGCCTGCCAACCGATAAATTTGTGTTTGAAGGTTTTCTGCCACAAAAAAAAGGCCGGCAGAAAAGGTTGCTGAGTCTTGTAAACGAAACAAGGACAATGGTTTTTTACGAATCTCCTTTCAGGCTTGTAAAAGCACTGGGACAGTTTGCCGAATTTTTTGGCAGTGAACGAACTTGTTGTGTTTGCCGCGAACTCAGTAAAATGTTTGAAGAAGTAAAAAGAGGAACCGTTTCTGAACTGCACAATTATTATGTGCAACATGCGCCCAAAGGCGAAATTGTGATTGTGGTGGGCGGTGCCGGCAGTGGTGAACAGGTTGAAGAAGAAGATTAAACTGCCCGATGAGAACTAAATACACCCACATTTTTTTTGACCTCGATAATACACTTTGGGATTTTGAAACCAACTCTGAAAATGCCATGAAAGTGGCTTGTTTAAAATATCTGCCTGAAAAGATTGAATTCAATGTGTTTTTTAGAACGTATGCTGAAATCAATCACCAACTTTGGTTTTTGTACCGGCAAAACGGGATCACCAAAAAAGAACTTACCCGCAGACGATTTCAGGATACATTTGAAAAGCTGGGCATTGAAGGAGTGAACCCTGAAGAGATGAACAGATATTACCTGCATGTTATGCCCGATCAAAAACTTCTTACCGAAGGAACCATCGAACTGCTTGATTATCTGAAAAGCCGGTTTTATAAAATGGCCATCATAACAAACGGGTTTAGTGAGGTGCAGCGCAAAAAACTTGAAACTTCAGGTTTAAACCATTATTTTACAGGCGTTTTTATTTCGGAGGAAATTAAATCACCCAAACCCGAAAAGGCCATTTTTGAACATGCCCTGACATCGATGAATGCACGGAAATCACAAAGTATTATGATTGGTGACGATTGGGAAGTGGATGTGATCGGTGCAAGCCGGTTTGGGATGGATGCAGTGTATTTCAGGAAGGATTCTCTGAAAAAAGCTGATATTCAAGAAGAAGAATCGATTTGCCGGACAAAAATATTAAAAACCGAAAATCTGAAAGAGTTGTTGTCATTTTTCTGATTTGTAAGAAAAACTTTAAAA
>CAZXVT010000333.1:0-2383 GCA_964644015.1 uncultured Maribellus sp. | reverse complement strand
TCTTAAATGACCTGTCGAGCCTGTCGCTTAAATTCTCAAACATGTGTTTTAAAACCTTTTAAAATGAGTTGCAAAAATAGAAGATTAAAGTTTATTACCGAATGCGTCAGAAAATAAAGTTTACTCAGGCATATTAATTTATTACATTTGTGCCTCTGAATTAAACTTATAAAAATCAACAACATGAAGAACCTTAACACATTGTTTATCAACAACAACATAAAATTAATATTCACGAAACCAAAGTACCTTATCGTTTTTCTTATCATTACTTTTTTTATTTATAATGCCAAGGCACAATCTGATTTCAGGAGCGGATATTATATCACCCTCGAAAATGATACAGTTTTTGGGTTGCTGGATTACCGAGGTGAAGTAAAAAATTCGCAGGTCTGTATTTTCAAAAATGACAATTCATCTGAAATACAAAAATTTAATCCCGGCGAAATTCAGTCATACAGGTTTATCGATGGAAAATTTTACGTATCGAAAAAAATAGAAACTGATTCAGTGGAAAGAACTGTTTTTCTTGAGTTTCTGGTTGACGGAATCACCAACCTCTATTTCCTGCGTGACATCAATAATTACAAGTATTTCCTGGAAGATAAAAACGGGAAATTTCTGGAACTGTCGAACGAAACTATCACAGAGAAAGTGGATGGGCAAGGCGAAATTCAAAGAAAATCAAACAGGTACATTGGTGTATTACACGCTTCGTTTGCCGATTGCAAAGAAATCCAGCCACAGATCAACAATGTGAACTTAGGTCATAAATCGCTCATTAACATTACAAAAAATTACCATAATTATGTTTGCGATACCGAAGAATGTATTGTTTACGAGAAAAAAGTGCAACCTGCAAAAGTGAGATTTGCTCCTGTTGTAAAAACCGGTGTTGCCGGGTTTCATTTTGATAAAGGTATTTTTGCAAATTATGATATCGCCCCTGATTTCTATTTTGGTGCCGGAATGATTATGAGTACAGTTTTTCCGGGAATCAATGAAAAAATTTCCTTCGAATTTGAAGTGGATGTAAATCAGTACAACTTTCACGGATCGTATGAAGAGCAAAATGCTTCAATTAAAGAGACTTATAATTTGTATCTTGACCTGTTTTCGGTTCAGCCCACAATTTCGGCAAAATACACATTCCCAACCGGAAATGTAAAACCAACTGTGGGTGTGGGTGTATATGCAGATATTTTTGCAGGCATCAACGAGAAGATTGTAACAGAAAAACAACATCAGGATACAGTTTATACTTATGAATCATACGAAACACCAATTACGCCAATGGTTTTCGGAGGATTTCTTCAATTCGGCTGTAATTACGAATTATCAGAACGGACATTTTTTACCAACCTCAGATTGTGTTATTCAACCAACCAGGATCAAGGAATTAAAAGCATCATTCAATCGGTAAATCTGAATATTGGAATGTACCTCGATAAAAGGAAACAGAAATAATCAGGATTCATTTTACATTAATCCCTGACGGAACAGGCAGTTTGAAATTTCTCTTTCGGGGAAACAAAATATCTTTTCTACCTTTGCCGGTCGTTTTTAAATATTCAGTATGAATTCCAAAATCATCGATATAATTGCACAAACGCTGGGAATCAGAACCGGCCAGGTTTCAAACACAATCACGCTTTTAGACGAAGGTGCCACGGTTCCGTTTATCTCCCGTTACCGGAAAGAACGCACCGGAAGTCTGGATGAAGTGCAGGTTTTGAATATAAAAGAACAGCACGAAAAATACACCGAACTCGAAAAGCGCAAGGAAACTGTTCTGAAAACCATTGGCGAACAGGAACTTTTAACACCTGAACTAAAAAACCGGATTGAAAACTGTTTTGATGCAGTGGAACTGGAAGATATTTACCTGCCCTACAAACCCAAAAAACGGACACGCGCCACAATTGCCCGTGAAAAGGGACTCGAACCGCTGGCAAAAATCATGATGAAACAATTGGAGCGCAGTCTTGAAAACCGGGCATCCTCGTTTCTGAATGACCAGGTTGCCAGCGCAGAAGATGCGCTGGCTGGTGCACGCGATATTGTTGCCGAGTGGGTCAGCGAAAATGAAAAAGCCAGAAATATTGTGCGCCGTGGTTTTGAACAGGATGCTTTTATTTATTCAAAAGTCATCAAAGGAAAAGAAGAGGAAGCCGCTAAATACCACGACTATTTCGACTGGAAAGAGCCACTGAAAAAATGCGCCTCGCACCGGCTACTGGCCATGCGCCGTGGCGAAAACGAAGGATTTCTGCGGGTTTCCATCGAACCCGATGCCGATAAAATTCTTACTCACCTTAACCGCTTTTTTGTTATCGGGTTGAATACCTGTGCCAACCATGTGGAAATGGCCGTAAAAGATAGT
>CAZXVT010000332.1:0-2384 GCA_964644015.1 uncultured Maribellus sp. | reverse complement strand
GTACAACAATTCAATCTGAATTTTGATGAAAAACAACCGTAATTTGAATTCGATTTAAATAATAACAAGAATGAATTCCATCAAAAAATGGTTCAGATGTTTTTTAAAGTTATTCATTCCTTAAAAATCAGGGTTCAGCTATATTTCTGAAAAAAATCTGGTTGTTGGTTTTATCTTCGTTCTGAAAAAATACATTCATTACATGAAGATCACTGACCAGGTTCATTTACTGAAAATCGATTTCGATGTTGTAATCAGTCCCGAAAAAAAGCTGCCGCGTTTTGTAAACGTAATCATCGTTTTTGGCGATAAAATTGCCTTGATTGACTCGGGCGTGAAAGGAAGCGAAGAAAAAATCAGGCAATATATTGAGGAACAGGGACGCAGTTTTACTGAAATCGAAATATTGATTTTGTCGCACGCTCACCCCGACCATATTGGCAGTGCAGCTACAATAAAAGAACTGACAGGTTGCAAAGTACTCGCCCACGAAGACGAAAAAGAGTGGATTGAAAATATTGATATTCAGAATCGACAGCGGCCTGTTCCCGGGTTTTTCAACCTGGTTGACAGCTCAGTAAAAATTGATGCGTTTTTGAGAGACGGACAAGTTTTTCAGATTTCCGGTGGCCCGGCTATGAAAATCATTCATACACCCGGTCATTCAAAAGGCTCTGTAAATGTTGAGTTTATCGACGACAAAATCCTGTTTACTGCCGATTCGGTGCCACTGAAAAATGATATTCCGAATTACGATAATTACGCTGATTTGATGAGATCACTCAAAATGATTGAGGATTCAGACTTTAAGGTTCTTTTGTCATCGTGGTCTGCACCGTTGTATAACAAGAAGGAAATCGGATTTTTTATTGATGAGGGCAGAAATTATATGCAGAAGATTGATGAAATTGTAAAGGAATGTTATGCTGGTGCATACAATTCAGATGCCTGCAAAATGGCAGTGACAAAACTCGGGTTACCGCCATTTCTTGCAACCCCTTTGGTTGATAACGCATTTAAAAGTCATTTGTAAACGAAGCGAAAATGATTGAAACAAAACGGCTGACAATAAAACCACTTGATTTTGGTCAGTTGCAAAAATATTTAAAAAACGACAATTCACTGGAACAGGAGTTGTGTGTCGGCAAATCAAACCGGTTAATTTCTTCTGAATTAAAAGAGGCGCTTGAACTGGCCATTTTACCGCTTGTGTCTGAAAATAGAGCTGATTATTTGTTTTTTACACTCTGGACGATAATTCTGAAATCGGAAAACCGAATGGTGGGCGATTTGTGTTTTAAGGGCTTGCCTGATAATTATGGAAATGTTGAAATTGGATATGGCACTTATGAAGATTTCAGGGGGAAGGGTTACATGACAGAAGCTGTTGGCGGAATGATTGCCTGGACAGAAACACACCCAAAGGTGAAATCAATAATTGCAGAAACCGACAAAACAAACTTGGCATCGATGGTGATTCTTCAAAAAAACGGATTTGTAAAAAGCGGTGAATCTGACGATTTTTTTCATTGGAAATTGCAACTTTGAATAATTGAAAATAAGTGAATGAATTTCTATCCAAAACTGGTGGTTTACTATTTCTCAGGAACCGGAAATTCAGAGAATGTTTCAAATTGGTTGGCTGAATCTGCCCGTGAAAAAGGCATGGAAGTTTCTGTTGTTAACATTGGCAAAACCGACCGGCTGAATATTCAACAGCCTGATTCAGACGCTTTGGTGGCTTTTGTTTCACCCATTCACGGATTTAATTATCCGCCGGTAATGGTAAATTTTCTGCTCCGTTTCCCAAAAGGTAAAAACAAAGTTTTGCTGCTGAACACGCGCGCCGGAATGTTGATTGGCAAGTGGATAACACCCGGTTTGACAGGCGTGGCTTTTTATTTTGCCGCCCTGATTCTGAAGTTAAAAGGATACTCCATCAAATCAATGTTTCCGGTTGATTTGCCTTCCAACTGGATTTCTGTTCATCCCGGGTTGAACGACAGGACTGTGAAATACCTGCACGAGAGAAATCTTGAAAAAGTTAAAAGGTTTGCTGAAAAGGTTTTGTCCGGTGGAAACGATTTCAGGGGAGTGCGTGAAATTGTCCAGGACACGCTGATTGCGCCGGTATCATTGGGCTACTATTTTATTGGCCGCTTCTTTTTTTCAAAAACGTATTATGCTTCGTCGGATTGCGACAACTGTGGCCTGTGTATCAAATCGTGCCCGGTGAAAGCTATCAAAATGGTTGATAACCGCCCGTTCTGGACTTTCAAATGCGAGAGTTGTATGCATTGCATGAGTTATTGTCCGAAAAAGGCCATCGAAACTGCACACGGCTCAATTATTTTTATTACTGTTTTTTCATCTTTGGTTTTTTC
>CAZXVT010000331.1:0-2387 GCA_964644015.1 uncultured Maribellus sp. | reverse complement strand
CATGATGCACCAACTGAAACTGGCCGGAAAACTGGATAAACTGGCCGGTTTGTTGGTTGGCGATTTTACAGACGTGAAAGACAACGAATCGCCTTTCGGGAAAACCGTTCACGAAATTATTGCCGAAGCTGTTGCTGAATTTGACTACCCGGTTTGTTTCGGTTTTCCGGCTGGTCACGACAAACGAAACCTGGCGCTTGCTTTTGGAAAGAATTGGAACCTGGAGGTTTCGGAGCAGAAAGCGGGTCTGAGAATTTTGGATTAACGATTAACGAATGTTGATTAACGATCTTTGATTGAGAGAAATGACAAAATAAGAAATAAGGAATAAGAAACCCGGAACTTGGAACCCGGAACCCGAAACTTTAAACTCGTATCAAAAAAATGGCAACCCAACAGGAAATAGGAGAAAAAGCAGAAAAACTGGCGCAGGTTCACTTGCTGAATCTGGGGTACAAAATCCTGGCAACCAATTTCCATTATGGTCATCTTGAACTGGATATTATTGCAAAAGATGGCGACGAACTGGTGATTGTGGAAGTAAAAGCCCGCAGCGGATTGCGTTACGAACACCCATCAGAAGCAGTCACCAACCAGAAAATCAAAAACATTGTGGAAGCTGCGGATGGTTATATTCAGCAGGAAAACTGGAACGGCGACACCCGTTTTGATATCATCACCGTAATTTTCTTTGGCGAAAACTTTGAACTGGAGCATTTTAAGGATGCCTTCTACCCCACACTCTGATAATCAACATCTAACCAACTCTATTTCAACGGGTTTTGGTCATATCCTCATCCACACAAATCGTAAAATCAGCTTTCCCGGTATTTTCTTTCTCCAGTTCTTCCACATTATCTTGCGAAACAGTGTGGATCGTCACGATTTTCAGTTTTGGATTTTCCTGTTTCAGATACCAGTAAATACTTTCAAAATTCTCGGAATGGTAGGAACCGTGGTAATGCAGAAACAATTTGTTCTTCGACCAGTTTTTCAGAATAAAATGCGCCATGGTGGCATCTTTAATGGCCTGTGCTTTCGGGAAGTTTTCGGTAACGTGACTGCCCATTCCTTCCATATTCATCATGCTTTTGTAGCAATTCAGTTCAGGATCGTATTTTACCGGAAGTGGCGGCAGAAATCCTTTTGCCTCCGAGGAAAGTGATTCAAGTCCTTCAAAACCTTTTGAATTTACAAGCGATGCGTACCTGCGTGGAACATTGGTGGCCACAAATTTCAGTTTATTTTTTTTGGCAAATTCCACCAGCGGCTTGTAATCGGTTTTGTAATTGGGCCACGGACGCGATTCGTTTTCAAAACTGCTGGTTGAAATAGCTCCCGCAAGATATTCGTCGAGCACAACCTGCACATCGCTTTCAAACATTTCGGCACCCAGAATCAGTTTATCACCTTTGGATTCAAACAAATCTTTGGTCACTTCCAGTTGCAGCCAATGGGCAATCGGATTGTCATGAGACTCTCCAAACAACACAATGTCTGCATCTTCCAGCTCTTTCATCATCTTTTCATATTTCTCAGATTTTCCCTCCTTGTCAAAAAGTGAATAGGCCGGTTTATCGGTTTTAAATCCTGAAGTAACCAAAAAAAGTGCGGCAAGAATAAGTAAGTATTTCTTCATTTTATGTGTATTTTTAGTAAACTACAAAACAAATTAATTCGTGAACAGTTTACACATTTCAAAATGAATTTGCATGGTTGAATCAGGAATATTTTACGGAACGTTTGTTGATCCGCTGCTGAACGGACTCCGAAAAAGAGTTTTACACGAAATAAAACGTGGCGAAAAAGTGATTGACATTGCCTGCGGAACCGGGGCGCAATGCTTTGCAATGGCAGCGAAAGCCGGAAAAGTAACGGGTGTTGATTTATCAGAATCGATGATTCGCTTTGCCCGGAACAAACAGGCAAAATCAGTTTTCAGCAATCTTGAATTCACGGTTTGCGATGCAACGAATCTTGTCTTTTTCCCTGACAATGAATATGATGTGGCAATTTTATCACTGGCACTTCACCAGTTTTCGCCTGATTTGTACAAACCCATTTTAAGCGAAATGAAAAGGGTAGCCAAACGTATAATCATTGTTGATTATGCCGTTCCGCTGCCCAGAAATTATGCGGGATTTGGCAGCCGGATTGCCGAATTTATGGCTGGAACGGAACACAACCGGAATTTTAAAAGTTTTTACAAAAGAGGAGGAATAAACCAGATTTTGCCCGAAAACGGACTCACTATCACAAAATCAATATTGATTGGAAAAGGGGCTTTTCAGATTACAACCTGTCAGTTTTAAGATTTGATTTTGCCTATTTAACATTTTCTTACTAAAAACCTTTCAATCAGCACAATCCTTTAACAACTATTATTT
>CAZXVT010000330.1:0-2404 GCA_964644015.1 uncultured Maribellus sp. | reverse complement strand
ACATAAAACTGATTAATTTATGAAAGTTGTTGTACTGGGAGCCGGTATTTCAGGCCACACGGCAGCCGCATTTCTAAAGAAAAAACTGGGGAAAAAACATGAAGTCGTGGTGGTTTCACCCAGTCAGTATTACCAGTGGGTTCCTTCAAATATTTGGGTAGGTGTTGGAAAAATGACTGTCGATCAGGTTCGGTTTAAACTCGAAAAAGTTTACAACCGCTGGGGCATTATTTTTAAGCAGGCAAAAGTTACTGCCATTTATCCCGAAGGTGATTCAACCTATGAAAAAGGTTTTGTGGAAATCAGTTACACAACACCCGATAAAACCGGACAAATCGAAAAAGTGGATTACGATTACCTGGTAAATGCTACGGGACCAAAACTGAATTTCGAAGCCACAGAAGGACTTGGCCCTGGGAAAAACAGTGTTTCAGTTTGTTCGTACGACCATGCCGCTCATGCCTGGGAGGAATTGCAAAAAAGCATTGAACGGATGAAGCAGGGTGAAAAGCAAAAATTTCTGATCGGAACTGGTCATCCGGGCGCCACTTGCCAGGGAGCCGCATTTGAATATGCACTGAACATTGCTTTTGTTTTGAAACAATTGAAACTATCGCATCTGGCAGAAATCACCTGGATATCGAATGAATACGAAGTGGGTGATTTTGGAATGGGTGGCGCTTTTGTAAAACGGGGTGGTTACATTACTTCCACCAAAGTATTTACCGAATCGGTTTTTGCAGAAAACAACATCAAATGGATCAAACGTGCAGGAGTGAAAAAAGTGGATCCCGGAGTTTGTCATTACGAAACGCTGGATGGTGAAATGCATTCGGTTGAGTTCGATTTTGCCATGCTGATTCCAGCATTTTCTGGGCACGACATAAAAGCTTTCAATAAAAATGGAGAAGACATTACCAGTTTGCTGTTTGCTCCCAATAAATTTATGAAAGTGGATGCTGATTACACGCCCAAAACATTTGAAGAATGGAGTATTAAAGACTGGCCGCAAACTTATCAAAGCCCTTTGTACAGCAATATTTACGCTGCGGGGATTGCATTTGCGCCACCCCACCCCATTTCAAAACCCATGAAGAGTCCGAATGGAACAGTGATTGCTCCGGCACCTCCACGAACCGGAATGCCATCGGGTGTAATCGGCAAAATTATTGCTTTAAATATTGCCGAAGCCATTAAATCAGGGAAAATGGAGCATCACCACAAAGCCAGTATGGGCCGGATGGGTGCTGCGTGCATTGTTTCGGCTGGTTACAGCATGACTAAAGGGCTGGGTGCCACGATGACTGTTTCGCCGGTTGTTCCCGATTGGGAAAAATACCCTGAATGGGGACGTGATATTAATGCCACAGTTGGTGAAATAGGTTTGGCCGGGCATTGGATCAAACTTTTTCTGCATTACATGTTCCTGCACAAAGCAAAAGGATACCCATTCTGGTGGATGGTGCCTGAATAAACGAAATAATAATTGATTAGTGATTATTTATTATTCAAATTTTAGAAAAGAATAAAACATGGAAAATAAAATACATTTCGCCAACAAGGATGAGTTTTATCCGCCAATTCCCACAAAAGGAACCAAAAGGAGAAGAACCAATTTTGTGATTCAGCTTTTTAACTTTTTCAGGTTGAATCTGAAAATCATGCTGATTGTGGTAAAAGGACATTCATAATAATGAATCGAAAACCCGGAGTTTTTTATTTTATCGACCGAAGAATTTCCAGCGCTTTTGCTTCGTTTTCTTCATCCACTTTAATTTCGATTGCCACATTATCAGGCGAAACCACCAACGCGCCACCCGCAATCCGGCGGTTTTCGTTTACAATAATGTATCCTATTCCGGCTTCCTCCAGCATGTCTTTAAAAAGGTTATACCGAATGTCAAACGAATTTAAGAATGTGCTGATTGTTACTAAACGACCCATTATAATTCAGATTTTCCAATTTTAAATTTACAATAAACAAATCAGGGATGATAAGTCCCTCCTCCAACATCGGCAACACGAACACTGTCAACAATATATTTGCTTTCACCCACCCAAGGCAAAACTCCCTTCTTTTCTCGGTAATGCACCACCACATTTTTCCCCTGAATCTGTTCCATTTGTCTGGCAACTTCATCCCTCGATACCGAAAAAAGAAATTTCTCGGATGCAATGGCAACATTGGCATTTGACTGTACACTGCTCAAAATCATTTCACCTTCGTAGGTTTTAAACACAATTCCTTTTTCAGAGAACTTCTGCAGTAATCCGGCCCGATATCCTTTACTGTAATCGAAAACATATTTGAAATAAATGAAAACAACTAAAATAATCACCAGGATAAACAGCATCCAATAGAGGATTTTTTTGATTGGTTTAAAATTTATTTTCATTGCCATTC
>CAZXVT010000329.1:0-2418 GCA_964644015.1 uncultured Maribellus sp. | reverse complement strand
TCCAGAATCTTTTCCACTTTTCTGATCTTCTCGCGTTTGGTTTCCCAGTAGCGTTTATCGCGGTTGATTTGTCGTAGATTACGGTCAAAATCAATATGGTCTTTCCCGATTTTTTCGGTGGCTTTTTCCAGAATTTCCTCCGGAAGTCCAATTTTTCGGGCAATTTCGAATGCAAACGAACTGCCGGGTTTCCCGATTTCAAGCTGAAAAAGCGGGTTCATATTTTGCGAGTCGTACAACATCGCCCCATTTTCAATTCCGGCAGCCGACGAGGCAAAATGTTTCAGGTTGGTGTAGTGGGTTGTAATTACCCCGAAAGTTCCCAACTGGTTCAGCTTGTCGAGAATTGATTCGGCAATGGCGCCACCGAGCATGGGTTCGGTTCCGGTTCCAAATTCGTCAATCAGAATCAGCGTTTTCTCATCGCTGAATTTCACAAAATGTTTCATGTTCAGCAAGTGAGAACTGTAAGTACTCAGGTCGTTTTCGAGCGACTGCTCATCGCCGATATCGATAAACAAACGGCTGAAAATCCCGGTGCGGCTGCCTTCGCTGATGGGAATCGGCAATCCGCATTGCAGCATGTATTGCAGCAAACCCACGGTTTTCAGGCAAACCGATTTTCCTCCGGCGTTGGGACCCGAAATCAGTAAAATGTGTCGTTCTTCGGTGAGCCGGATGTTGAGTGGCACAATTTTCCGGTTTTCCTTTTTCAGGGTTTTCATCAACAACGGGTGAATGGCCCTGAACCAGTCGATTACCGGGTAATTCGCCATGTCGGGTTTGATGGCATCAATTTCGATGGTCAGCAGTGCTTTTGCCCTGATAAAATCGATCTCTCCCAGAAATTCATAAGAATACCAGAGGTCCTCGATGTAAGGACGGATGTCGTTGGCAAAACTGGTGAGAATACGAATAATCTCGCGGCGTTCGGCGTATTCCAGTTCCCGGATTTCGTTGTTCATCTCCACAATTTCGGTGGGCTCCACATACGATGTTTTTCCGGTTGACGATTCGTCGTAAATAATTCCTTTCAGTTTGCGTTTGTTTCCGGCCATAATCGGGATAACAGCCCGCCCGTCGCGAATGGAAACCGTGGCATCTTCTTCCACAAGACCGTCCTTTTGTGCCTGTTTTAGAATGGCATGCAAACGCCTTGACATGCTGGCCTGTTTCGAGAGAATGTCGTTCCTGATTCTGCCAAGTTCGGGCGTGGCATTATCACGTATTTTGCCGAATTTATTGATGATGGAATCGATGCGGTCGTAAATGTAGGGGAAGAGTTGAACGTTTTTGGTTTTGGCATTCAGCAACGGAAAAATTTCCTGTGGCTGTTTGTTGAAAAACAATACGATAAAACGAATAGATTCCAGCGAACGTTTCATGTCAAACAATTCCTGAACTTCCAGGAATCGGCCTTCAATCCTGATTTTTTCAAGCGCCGGGCGAAGGTCAAAAAAATGATCGGAGGGGAAATGATCGAACTCGCGGACGATGCGGCAAAACTCATCGGTTTCACCCAATTCGCGGCTGATGTTGTCAAAATCATCTTTAAAATGCATTTCTTCCACCCATTCGTGTCCCATGTTGCTCAGACATTTCAGGTGCAACATTTCACGAATCCGGTCAAAGCCGATTTTCAACTCAAAATTGTCAGGATAAAATTTTTGCATTTCAATTCAAAATATCTGCAAAAATAGGAAAGAGGTATTACAAAACTAATTTCAAATAAAATTCGGTTTCTTTTTCTAAAGAAATAAATTATGATGTTAAAATTGTCAAAACACAAACAATTGATTGTTTCATAATGAAGTTAATTCTTTGAAGGATCAAATTCATAAAAACTCATTGTGAAATCATAGTATCTATACGTTCCGACTCCGACATAACCTTTGTTCCCAATTGAAAAACCAATTCGCGGTGAAAATCTCAATGGGCAAGGTTTAATAGTTGACCAAATATTATTGACTGGGTCATATTTCCAAAAATCAAGGTAGGGATCTGATGATTCTTCTGAAGCACCAAAATATAAGTTGTTTGCAATCGAAAATGCGATCGATGAAGAATATCGAATTCCCGGAAATTCTGTGAATAGTGACCATTTGTCTTTACCCGGATCATATTTATAGATGCCCAATTGATTTGACTTAATATAATCAATTCCGATAAATCCAAAGTTATCAGATGAACATCCCATTAGTCCATAAACTAGACTGTTACCGGGAAAATTTTCCCTCTTTGTCCATGTATCTGATTCATAATTATATTCCCAAAAACTTTTTGAAGGCATCTCGTTTTCATAGGTATCAGCCACTAAGAATGCTCTGTTCCCAATGATTAATGGAACAAAACGAATATTGTTATCTGCAGGAAAGTTTGATTTCTGAATCCAATTGTTTTGATTTGGATCATATTCCC
>CAZXVT010000328.1:0-2507 GCA_964644015.1 uncultured Maribellus sp. | reverse complement strand
TTTACTCCATTAATTATTACTCAACTTTATAAGGCAGAATTTGTTAATTTTGCAGAGTTTTTTTATTACAAAAATTAAAACATTAAATAATGACAGTAGCAGTGGCAGAAATGCTGAAATACAAAGTTGCCGACATTTCGTTAGCTGAGTTCGGCAGAAAAGAAATAGAAATCGCCGAAAAAGAAATGCCCGGATTGATGTCGATACGTAAAAAATTCGGACCGCAAAAACCTTTGAAAGGAGCCAGAATTACCGGAAGTTTACACATGACCATTCAAACTGCGGTTTTGATCGAAACTTTGGTTGAACTGGGAGCTTCAGTCCGCTGGGCCAGTTGCAATATTTTCTCAACACAGGATCATGCTGCAGCCGCAATTGCCAAAGCAGGCATTCCTGTTTTTGCCTGGAAAGGCGAAACGCTTGAAGAATACTGGTGGTGTACCGAACAGGCGCTTGATTTTGGCGAAGGTCTTGGCCCAAACCTGATTGTGGATGATGGTGGCGATGCAACCCTTCTGATTCACCTCGGTTACAAAGCCGAAAAAGATGCTTCGGTGTTGGATAAAACCCCATCAAGTACTGAGGAGGGAGTTATTCTTGACTTGCTGAAAAAATCACTGAAAGAAAATCCCGGAAAATGGCACAAAGTGGTTGAAGGCTGGAAAGGCGTTTCGGAAGAAACCACCACCGGCGTGCACCGTTTATACCAAATGCTTGAAAAAGGCGAACTGTTGGTTCCTGCAATCAATGTAAACGACTCGGTTACCAAATCGAAATTTGACAATTTATATGGTTGCCGCGAATCGCTGGCCGATGGTATTAAACGTGCCACCGATGTGATGATTGCCGGGAAAGTGGTGGTGGTTGCCGGCTACGGCGATGTTGGTAAAGGATGCGCTCATTCCATGCGTTCATACGGAGCCCGCGTAATTGTTACCGAAATCGACCCGATTTGTGCATTGCAAGCCGCCATGGAAGGTTTTGAAGTGAATACAATGGAAGACGCTTTAAGCGAAGGTAATATATTTGTTACCACCACCGGTAATAAAGATGTAATTACCATTAATCATCTGTCGAAGATGAAAGATCAGGCAATCGTTTGCAATATCGGTCACTTCGATAACGAAATTCAGGTTGATAAACTGAACGCTTACAAGGGAATTAAGAAAATCAATATCAAACCACAGGTAGATAAATATGTTTTCCCGGAAGGCCATTCAATATTCCTGCTTGCCGAAGGACGTTTGGTAAATCTTGGTTGTGCAACAGGCCATCCATCATTTGTAATGAGTAATTCATTTACCAACCAATCGCTTGCGCAGATTGATTTATGGCAGAATAATTACGAAATCGGTGTTTATCGTTTATCCAAAAAACTGGATGAAGAGGTTGCCCGTTTACACCTTGAACAGATTGGTGTTAAACTCACCACTTTAACAAAAGAACAGGCCGATTATCTGGGCGTTCCGCAGGAAGGTCCTTATAAACCGGAACATTACAGGTATTAAATACAGTAAAATTGATTATAACAGGGGAGCCGAAAGGTTCCCCTGTTTTTTTGTGTTTTAATTATAAACCCGCAGCGTAAAACTGTTTACCATGGTAACCTGGTATTGACGCAATGGAGCCACAGCCGGGCCTTTTGCAGGGTATCCTCCACCCAGTAAAATGTATTTTGATTTGCAGCACGAACATTCGCCTTCGATGCTGTTGTTCACGATGCGACAACTCTTAGAGATTTCGTAGGTACAAGTGGCATCATATGCATAATAACTCTCCGGCGTTTCGCAGTAAACAATTACTCCTCCATAACCACCATAAGCATAATACTTTGAATTTCCGGGGATGGTGAGTTCATTGTCGAGAATCAGATTGATAAGAAATGAAAACGGAATATCGGGCACTTCCGATTCCTGAAGATCATTGCAAGAAGGCATCGGGTACAAAATCATTAAAAAAAACAAAAATCCAAATAACCGGACCGACAACTTCATATTTTTTCTACTTTTACTCCAAACCGCAAAAATAGAATTTTATTACTCTTATTCAGTAAAATAAATGGACGACCTGGTAGCAATCATATTAACATTGGTATTTGTCGGGATCGGGGCTTTCGGGCAGATGAAAAAAAAGAAAAAGCTCATAGCAGAACCTGAAAGCAATAATAGTAATATTAATAAGCAGGATGAAATCTGGGATTTGTTCGAAAAGGTTACAGGTTTTGAAAACTTTCGGGAAGATCCTTACGGAAATACTGAAGTTGTGGTAAAAGAACCCGGGCCGGCAGTGAATGAGCAAAATTATTCATTCAAGGCAACTGAAGAAGGTGGAAGTATCATTGAAAAGGAATCGCAAATACAGAAAAGGGTTGTCAAGAAGAATGCGATAAGAGAGAATTTCTCGCTTAAACAAGCAGTTATTTACAACGAAATACTAAACAGGAAATATTTTTAACAATGTCTAAACCATTCATTTAGAACATTTTTTATAACATAGTACAATTAGTT
>CAZXVT010000327.1:0-2529 GCA_964644015.1 uncultured Maribellus sp. | reverse complement strand
ACCGAACTTTTGCTGGGCAGCGAAATAATGAATGAGATTGCTGAAAAGAAAGTTATTCTTTTTGGTGTTGGCGGAGTTGGAAGCTGGTGCGCTGAAAGCCTTGTGAGGACAGGTATCCGGAAACTTACGATAGTCGATTCAGATAGAATTGCTGAATCAAACATCAACCGGCAACTCCATGCAACCACACAAACCATTGGCGAAGTAAAAACCGAAATACTGAAAAAACGTTTGCTGGAAATCAATCCTTTTGCAGAAATTAATGCCCTTCAGAAAATCTACAACGAACAAAACCACGACTTTTTTGAACTCGAAAAATACGATTACATTATTGATGCCATCGACAGTATTGGCAGCAAAGCACATCTCATTCGTATGGCAACCCGCACCAAAAGTGTGTTTTTCTCGTCAATGGGAGCCTCGCTGAAACTCGATCCAACTAAAATAAGTGTTGCCGAATTCTGGAAAGTGAAAGGTTGTCCGTTGGCTTCGAGAATGAGAAGGGTTTTGAAAAAAGGTGATTTACCAGCGAAAAAATTTCTGTGTGTTTACAGCGAAGAACTACTGGAAAATAAAGGGGCAGGATTGAAATATGAATCTGGTGATTCCCGGGAAAACGAAATAAAAGGTCTTCCCGGCGATCCCGAACTTGCGAACCATGACTGGAGTACAAAAAAAGCAGTTATTAACGGCACCGTTGTACATATTACAGCAATTTATGGCTTCACATTAGCTGGCCTTGTAATAAATGACATTTATAATTCAATTGCAACTTCAATAAAAACGGCGACAGAATAACCTGTCGCCGCCATTTTTACCTTCACTATCAATTTCCCCAATTTTGTTAACTGCCTTTAATCCAAGAAACGATCTGTTCATCGTCGGGCTTTGTTTTTGGTTCCACCATTTTCACCAATTGACCTTTTTCATCAACCAGGTATTTTTGAAAGTTCCACCCGACTTCCGAATCCAACACCCCGTTTTTGCTTTTTTCAGTCAGCCAGTGGTATAACGGGTGCATATCGTCACCTTTCACCGAAATTTTCTCCATCATCGGGAAAGTGACACCATAATTTTTTTCGCAAAACTCTGCAATTTCTTCGTTGGTACCCGGTTCCTGCTTCATAAAATTGTTAGCCGGGAAACCGACAATCACAAATTTTTCGCCACCAAACTGTTCGTATAATGACTGTAATTGTTTGTATTGAGGTGTCAATCCACACTTCGACGCAGTATTTACAACCAAGACTTTTTTACCCTTTAATTTTGCGAGGTCAAAATCATTTCCATCAATGTCCTTTACCTTGAAATCATAAAAAGATGACTGTGCAAATCCTGTTACCATCATAATTACCAAACTGAAAATTATTACTGTTTTCTTCATCGTTTTTTATTTTAATTTGTTTAGGATTTTAAACAATTCTAACAACAAAAAGTTTCGATTTAATTTTAAAATACATTTGCCGGATGAGTATAAATCTTCCATCAACAATGAAAGCCATTATTCAAAATGAAGAGGGCGGCCAACTTTCAGTTTCTGAAATTCCGGTTCCAAAACCTGGCAAAGGAGAAGTTCTGATAAAAATTATTGCTTCCCCCATTAATCCTTCAGACCTTGCTTTTCTGCGTGGTGGTTACGGGCCGGAAAAAATATTTCCGGTTGTTCCCGGATTTGAGGGCAGCGGAGTTGTTGTTGCTTCGGGAGGTGGCATTCTGCCGAAACTCAGGATGGGTAAAACAGTAGCCTGCGCATCAACACCCAAAAAGAACGGCTGCTGGGCTGAATACATTGTAACTTCGGCCGCTTCCTGTGTTCCGCTTCCTGCCGGCGTTTCACCCGAACAAGGTTCTATGATGTTTGTAAACCCGATGACAGCCCTTGCATTTTTCGATATCCATCAGTCATTTTCAAAAGAAATGGGAAAAAAAGTGGGTATTATCAATACCGCAGCGGCCAGCGCTTTGGGGCAAATGATTATCAAACTGGCAAACCGGAAAAATATTCAATTGATTTCGATTGTAAGGCGCGAAGAACAAATCGAAACGTTGAAAAAAGCAGGTGCAGAATATGTTTTAAACAGCGAGGCTCCCGGTTTTGATGAAACACTGAAAATGCTTGCTGCAAAACTGGAAGCAAAGCTGGTTTTTGATGCAGTTGGCGGAAAATTAAGTGGCAGGCTGCTAAACGCTGTTCCTGCCGGCAGCCGGATGTATATTTATGGAAGACTCTCTGATGATGATAGTGCTTTCAATCCTTCCGGATTTATTTCAGAAGAAAAACAGGTTCATGGTTTTTTGTTAAACCACTGGCTGAAAAACGCCGGATTGATAAAAAAACTGAAAACCATCAGCACCATAAAAAAATTATTAACGAACGACTTAAATTCTCCTGTTCACCGGCAATTTTCACCTGAAGAAATTTCAGAAGCCATTGAAACTTACAAAAGCAACATGAGTAAAGGAAAAATTCTTATCAGGTTCTGAAACACCAATCCTCTGTTAGTTATTCTTTTTTCATAAAATAAAGAC
>CAZXVT010000326.1:0-2532 GCA_964644015.1 uncultured Maribellus sp. | reverse complement strand
GGTGTATAATTTTTTCTGAAGTCCTGTTTTGGCCCGATGAATGAGCGATTCAACCGAGGCCACAGATGTTTCCATAATCTCAGCGATTTCCTTATAAGAAAGGTCCTCGTATTTGTTCAGTGTAAAAGCAGTTTTCTGATTTTCGGGAAGCGAGCTGATTGCTTCATGTAAAATATTGGCGCGTTGAAGATTTTCGAGTTCGATACCCGGATTTTCGCTGGTCTGGTGCTGCAATTGAGTATTTTTTTCCTTTATCAAATCTTCGAACGACTGTAACCATTTGCGTTTTTTGTTATCGCGTATGTAATTCAACGAACGGTTTACAGCAATCCGATACAACCATGTCGAAATTTTTGAGTCGGCCCTGAAATTTTGAATGGAACGAAACACTTCGATAAAAACATCCTGTGCAATATCTTCAGCGTCTTCGGTATTATGAACCATCCCGTAACAGGTATTAATAACCTGACGTTTGTATTTTTCAACCAACTCGCTGAATGCGGTTTCGCTGCCTTTTTGCAATTGCTCCAGTATTTCGTTTTCGCTCATCTGCCTTTTAAAAGTAACGATTTTGGGTAAGACACAAAAAAGATGAATTACCTGCGCAGAAAAAAAGCTTTATCCGAATTTTTCAGACAAAGCTTTTCTGGAAAGAATTGTGAATGGATTTACTTACAACAAAAACCGGTAGTTTACCGATGCCAGAATTTGTTTCCTGTCACCAATCAACCCGGCCTCGGTGCGAAACATCCAGTGTTTGTTTAACTGGTATTGGGCTCCGAAAAGTCCGTTCCATTTTTCTTTCACCTGTTTATCCATGGCATATTTCACAACACCTTCGCCACTGCGGCTGTCAATACTTTCCACAATCGGTGTCAGAATTTTATCGGCCTTATCAATTTTAATCCGATCGCCGGGTTTTGAAGGGTCAAGTGAATTGTACCATGCCCAGTAATCATCCACAAACTGGTCTTTTTTAGTCCAGAAATCAGCAGGAAGTGCATCTTTTAAAGCCACGGCCCCAACAGTTCCTGAGCTCATATTGGCGCTCATGGCTCCGACCCAGAAGGCTACGTTGCTTTGTGGCCGGTGGTTAAATTTTATGGTGTGCCCGACACGTAATCCCATAACGCGCACTTTAACCGGATCTTCCAATAATTCGGGTTTGTTCCAGGTCCAGTTGGCATCAACAGTTACCCAAACCGGCCCTACTCCACCTCCTCCGAGAACTCCGAAACCCTTGGTTGAAATGTTTTGTTCAACAACCGAATTCAGTGCAACCGGGGCTACCAGGTTTACTTCGGTAGTGGAATGTCCGTATCCAAAAAGTCCGTAAACATTCAGAAACGGGAAAACCCAGAGATCGGGCCGGAAGTTTACAGTGTAAGAAGTGTTCGTGTTTTGTCCGAATTCGATGAGATCATCCACATTGGTCAGCGGAATATCATTATTAATTCCATCAAAACCGAGTTGCATATTACTCATTATGATGCTCTGTCGCATCCAGATAAAATTTGACATAACTCCAGCCGGATATGGAATATCGAAACCTTTTTTGTAGGCTCCCTGTCCAAGAAACGGGAAAATATAATCATATTCAACCTGTTTCAAACTATCGGTATATGCCTGAAATTTATCGTTTACACGGGTGGTTGCATACTGTGCAAATAATATTTGCCCCGAAAATAACAGTGTACCTAAAATGATGGCCAGTTTGATTTTTCTTTTCATGTAAATTTCCCTTTAATTGTTTTCCTGATTCGTCTTCACATTTTGATTGTTTCTTCTTGCCTCTGCTTTTTTCGCGCCAATCCGGATATTCGCTTTTAAATTGAAGGAACGATTTCTGGTATCAGGAAGTCCTTTATAAACTTCTGTCAGACCATGATAATATTTGGCCCCGATTGTAACACCCTTTCCTTTCAGAAATGTATAACCACAACCCAGGGCTAAGCCACCATCAATTTTATGAAACATATCATCGTTATATTGCCTGATCCGCGATTCGGTCCCGTTTTCATTCGAAGTAAATTCAATAAAATCTTTGTAGTTTAAACCAAGTTGTGGCCCGGCTTCGAGATAGATATCGTTTTTAAAATCGTATTTCAGAAAAATCGGAACCAGAAATGTGTTTGATATTTGCTTGTAGTTTCCTTTTGTACCATAAATATTTCCCTTCAGCAGTTCAAGGTCGGCAGTGGTAAGTTTGTCAACACCCAGGTTGGCTTTAACCAGTGTGCCAGTATATAATCGCCACTGGTTTTTCAGATGAATGTCAAAATAAAAACCAAGGTTAAAAAAGCGTGCTGATTCACTGGTTTCCAATCCTGAAATGGTAGCCCAGTTCATGCCGCCCTCAAGTCCGAATTTCAATTTGTCAGAATTCAGTTTATCGCCAAGCAAGAGCGTAATCAACACCTGGGAAAAAGCAGCAGTGCTAAAAACCATAAAACTGAGAATCAGGAAAAACTTTTTCATAAATCATCAGATGGATGTTAATATCATACAAAAAAGTCTAAAATTATTTCAAAG
>CAZXVT010000325.1:0-2537 GCA_964644015.1 uncultured Maribellus sp. | reverse complement strand
GTCCTTTCCTGAAGGAGTTCTTTAGAACTCCTTCTTTTTTTTGCCTGTTTAAAACTCATAATCGTTATATTCACACCCAAAAAACTGATGACAAAATCTGTATTTCTGTTATTTATACTACTGTTCCCACTAATTATTATTGCGCAGGAACGTTATTCATCGGCCATGTTTGATGAAATTTCGTTAGAAACATTTACATATGCAACCAAAAATGGAGAAGCACTAAAACTGGATGTTTATCTGCCCCAGGGAGATCCTGAAACAGAGCGGGCAACGCTGATTTATCTTCATGGGGGCGGTTTTTCAACCGGAACCAGAGACAGCGAAAAAATAAAGGAATTTTGTAACCAGTTGGCTGGTTATGGCTACGTGGTTGTTTCGATGCAGTACCGGTTAACCCGTAAAAATACAGAAACCGGGTTTGGATGCGACTGCCCGGCCACCGATAAACTCAATACATTTATCAGTGCCATCCAGGATATTCAGGATGCTTCCTATTTTCTGGTTGAGAACCGTGAACAGTTTGGCATCAATCCGCAAAAAATCATTCTTGCCGGAAGCAGTGCCGGTGCCGAAGCTGCATTGAACGCGGCTTACCAGCCACCAATGTGCTACGGTCTCGATTCAGGACCTGTTTCGTATGCCGGTGTAATCAGTATGGCGGGTGCAATTCCCGACACAGTGGTTTTGTATGAAGATTCAACAGTTCCGTCACTGTTTTTCCATGGAACAAATGATAATCTTGTTCCTTATGCAACCGCACCGCACCGTTTTTGCGAAAAAACAAATCCCGGTTACCTGGTTTTAAATGGTCCGGCCACTATCGTCCAAAAACTTGATAAACTCAATTCACCTTACTGGTTATATACTTTCTGCGGTGGCGGACATGAATATTCAGACAAACCCATGACCGATTATTTTGAGGTAATCACCGAATTTTGTTATCGATTTGTGATTAATGAAGAAAAAGAATCGCTGAAAACTGTAGAAAAAGGAATCACAAAAGGTGGAATTTACGGAGAATATGAATTTTGCAACAACTAATAAAATCAAAATGAAAAAAATACTTGCAATTCTTTTAATGATGGCCCCTTTCATCCTCATTGCCCAGCAAATCAATGTGATAACTTTCAACATCAGGTTTAATAATCCGGGTGATGGCGAAAATGCCTGGCCAAACCGCATTGATATGGTAACTGGCTTATTGAAATTTCATGAAGCCGAAATATTTGGAATGCAGGAAGCTTTGATTGGACAAATTGAAGATGTACAGAAAGAAATGCCCGGTTTTGAGTGGTTTGGTGTTGGCCGCGACGATGGCAAAAACGGAGGCGAATTTTCGCCGGTCTTCTTTAACAAATCAAAGTTTATTTTGCTTGAAAAAGGTACTTTCTGGCTATCTGAAACTCCTGAAATACCAAGCAAAGGCTGGGATGCAGCGCTCAACAGAATCGTGACCTGGGGAAAATTCCAGTCGAAAGTTACCGGAAAGAAATTTCTGTTTTTCAATACCCATTTCGATCACATTGGTGTTGAGGCCCGTAAAAATTCGGCAACAGTAATCAAAAAGAAAATTGAAGAAATCAGCGGCTCTCAGGGTTTGCCCGTAATTGTAACCGGTGATTTCAATCTTACGCCTGATCAGGAACCAATAATTTTATTAAAAAAATACCTGAGGGACAGTCGTGAAATTTCTGAAACACCGCCTTACGGACCGGTTGGAACTTTTAACAGTTTCAAGATCAATGCACCACTCGAAGGCAGGATTGATTATATTTTTGTAAACGATATGGTAAAAGTTTTAAAATATGGAGCTTTAACCGATTACAATCATCACCGGTCACCATCTGACCATTTGCCGGTTCTGGTAAAAATTCAGTTAAAATAAAAATCGCTGCGTGGAACTCAATCTGAAAAGTCTGGAAAACGCTTTCTATTCTGACGGTTACCGTATTGGCAATGCAGTTTGTGAGTCGGGTTTTCAAGAAGACGCTTTATACAGCGCTGTTGCGGAAATGTACTCTGCAATTGATGGTTTTATCAATATGCTGACAGAATATGCCGGGAAATCCAATCAACCGGTTGATTGCAAAAAGGGTTGCGAATGGTGTTGCCATCAGCCTGTTTTTGCGCTGCAGCACGAAATGGATTACCTGAGTTATTTTATAGAAACGCATTTTGATGAACTGCAAAAACATAAAATTGCCGAAAAGGCTGAAATGAAAAAACAGGCTTTTGGATTTCTTCAGGAAAATGAGTTGTTAAACGCTAAATCTCCCTGCCCGTTGCTTGAAAACGGAGCCTGTATCGCTTACGAAGCCCGCCCGATGGCTTGCAGGATTTATCTCTCTTATAATGTGAAAAGCTGTTTACGTTTTTTTCATCAGCCTTCTGATTCTGAAAGCATTCCAAATCTATTGGAAATTCCGTTGAAAGCCGGAAGGATGATGAATGAAGGTTTTAAAGCAGCACTGAAACTTTATGGTTACGAAACAAAAGAATTCAGAATTGAAGAAAAGCTTTTAGAGCAATAATTC
>CAZXVT010000324.1:0-2620 GCA_964644015.1 uncultured Maribellus sp. | reverse complement strand
CCAACTAAGAAAACAATAAGGGATAAAAGAAAAATATAATGTGTTTTCATATCGATTTTTTATAAAAAATTTTATTTCATTTTGGAAAAAGAAAGATAACTACTGCACGCCATCCCCAGTCAGCTTTCGATCCTTCGGGGGCAGCGAGATTTATCCTCGGACCAACAATAAATTGTGTTTTTTGCTTTCCGAGGCTGGTTACGGCGCTGATGTTGGGATTAAACCAAAGCGTTGTTGTACCTGCCTTCCAGTTTTGTGTCCATTCCATATTGGCGCCGGCGCCGGCGCCGGTTTTCCAGTTAAAAACCACAAAAGGCTGTACAAACATCTGGCTCACATCGGGGCGTTCATCGCTTCCGGCAATACTCCAAATCTGGTTAATTAAACCACCAATTGTCCAGCCGTTAACCTGTTTTAATGCAACCGCTGTGGGGCCAACACCCAACTTTTTTGTGGTAAGATAACTGTTTGTTCCGGTAGGAACTAATAAAGCAGGCCCAACTCCCCAAGTGAGTTTTTCGGCATCTACCGGCGAAAAAAAGGCTGAAACCACGGCGTCGCCAAGCCCATTTTGTTTTTCGCCAGTACCGGTTATATTGTACTGCGTTACAACAGGTAATACAACCCGGGTTATCAAATTCAAATTTTTACTTATCTCAATTGGTATTACCGGCTGAAAGTTGAGCGTGTTTCGGGTTCCCTGCCATTCGCCAATGCCATAATCGGTATTGTTCTGAAAAGGAACAGAAATCAGCGCAGCAATGGGATTTGCCAGCTTTTTTGCCAGGGTGGCAGCATCATCCTGCGCTTTTACTGCAAAAAAAACAACAAGAAAAAGCCCAAGAAAAATACTTTTCTTCATAAAAAATTGTGACTAAAAGTTTGTGGTTCTATTTTTTATTGCAAAAAAATTTAATTCCTCCACCCTTTTTACAGGATGGAGGAATTTAAAATATTTTCATTCAGGAAACTGTACCCTGATTTTAGTCTTATCTGCTTCCACCAGCATTTTTTAAGGTTTCCTCAATTTTGGTCAAATTGAATGAACCTGCGGTTTGCGAAGGCGGGTATTCTTTCATCGTCATTAAGAAATTTGCTGCAAGCCCTTGAATAGGAACAATAATAAATGGTCTTTCAAGGAACCAATCGTTGTATGTATTTGAATTGTGCTGTGCTTTTTCAAACGGGTCGCGGCGTAAATTGAAAAGCAACGGTACGCGTAACTCAGTGAAAGGTTCGCGCCATACGCCGAATGCTTCGCCACGGTTTTCGAGAAATACCACTTTCCAGTCGAGGTAGCGCGCTGCAACAACTTGTCCGTCATCGTTTACATACCAGAATTCCTTGCGCGGAGATTCTTTGGTTTTGCCAGTGATGTAATCCCACTGGTTGTACCCATCTATATAGTTTTTGTAGGTACGACCATTGATTGTGGTTCCTTTCAGCAAACGTTCCTTTACATCAGTATCACCTGCAAGTGCGGCAAAGGTTGGCAGCCAGTCTTCGTGTGATACAATTCCATTTAGCGTAACACCAGCCGGTATTTTACCCGGGAATTTCACAAAAGTGGGTACACGGTAGGCGCCTTCCCAGTTTGAGTTTTTCTCGCTGCGGAAAGGTGTTGTGCCCGCATCAGGCCAGGTATTGTAATGCGGACCATTGTCGGTTGAATACATTACCAAAGTGTTGTCGGCAATTTTCAATTCCTCAAGTAAAGCCATTAATTCGCCCACATGCATATCGTGCTCAACCATTCCGTCGCTGTATTCGTCCTGACCCGAAATGCCTGTATGTTCTTCTTTCACATGAGTGCGGAAATGCATGCGTGTTCCATTCCACCAGCAGAAGAAAGGTTCGCCGGCTTTTACTTTTCTTCTGATAAAATCTTTGGCAGCAGCCACAGTTTCATCGTCGATGGTTTCCATGCGTTTTTTGGTGAGCGGACCAAGGTTTTCAATTTTTTGCCCGCCATTTCCATCAGCAGTACATTTCAGAATACCACGTGGTTTAAAAGTTTCATAGAATGTTTTTCCGTTTGCCAGAACCATATCTTTCGGATAATCCCTGTTTTCAGGTTCTTCCTCGGCATTCAGGTGGTAAAGGCTACCCATAAATTCGTCGAAACCGTGCATTGTTGGCAGGTGTTCGTCAAGGTCGCCCTGGTGGTTTTTACCAAACTGCCCGGTTGCATAACCAGCACCTTTTAACACGGTTGCCATGGTTACATCGGTTTTCTGCCAGCCTTCCTTGGCACCCGGCAAACCTACTTTCGTCATCCCCGACCGAACAGGCACCGAGCCACTGATAAAAGCAGCACGCCCGGCAGTACAACTTTGCTGTGCATAATAATCGGTGAACGAAACACCCTCGCTTGCAATTCGGTCGATGTTGGGTGTTTTATAACCCATCATTCCGCGATTGTTGTGACTGATGTTCCAGGTTCCGATATCATCGCCCCAAATAACCAGAATGTTTGGTTTTTTGTTTTGCGCCGTTACATTACCTGCAACAGCAAAAAACAATACGATTAAACATACATTCAAAATGCTTCTTTTTTTCATTCTTTGTTGATTTTAGTTGTTATTATAAAATTTGATTAAAACTCATAGAGACAAACAAA
>CAZXVT010000323.1:0-2711 GCA_964644015.1 uncultured Maribellus sp. | reverse complement strand
TTATAAAACAATAGATTATGAAAACACTTTTATTGGTCGCTTTCGCAGCTGCAATTGTAGGATTAGTTACTTCAGTTGTAATTCTTTTTAATCTGGTTTTCTCTAAGAAAAGCCAGTTGATTTAAACATGATTGATGCAATAATATTTTATTGATGCAGAAGTTACAAAAGAAATGCTGAGCAATCAGCATTTTTTTTGTGTTTAATTCCGGATAAAAAATACTCCTTAAATTTTCTAAGAAGCAAAAAACCTTCAGAACAATTATCCTGTATTTTTGTCAATTTATAAAAAGTAAAATTGAAACAAATTGTCATTATATCAATGCTTCTGTTGATTGCTTATTTCAGCAGGTCACAAGATTTGTGGAATAAAAAACGATTGGAATTTCCACCTGTCATTTGTTATGCTTCCGATAAAACAGAAAAATCATTTATTCCGCCACCAAGGGAATTTCTTCTGAAATCAGCCAATGAAAAAAAATCGGAATTTGTAATTACTTACAGTCTTTTCCCTGCCAATGCAAAGCCAGCTCTTGAGTACGCTATTTCAATCTGGGAGCAGTTATTACAATCTGAAGTTCCCATCAGAATGAAAATCAATTGGCGATCACTGGGGACCAACACACTGGCACAGGGAGGCCCTGCTGACTATTACAGTGATTTTGAAAATGCACCTCATAAAAACAGGTATTATCCTGTTGCCGTGGTTGAAAGAATAACCGGGAAAGAAGTCAATAGCCCGTCAGTTCCCGATATTGAAATTACGTTTAATAAAGACATTAAGTGGTACCTGGGAACCGACGGACAAACACCAACTGAATTGTATGATTTTGTGACTGTTGCCCTGCATGAAATTGGTCATGGATTAGGTTTTACAGGATTCTTTTTTGTGACAGGCGATAAAGGTGCTTATGGTAATTACAAAGCCGGAGATATTGCTGCATTTGATATGATGGTAACCGATGGTAACAACCGACGTTTAACTGACACAACCTTTTACCAATTGGCAACTCTGAAACTCTACAATGCCTTAACTTCTCAGTCTTTGTTTTCTGAAAGTATGTCGGCAAAGAGTTACAGCGGACGCAGCAAAGCCCGTTTGTATGCACCATCAACCTGGAGTGACGGCTCAAGTATTTATCACCTTGATGATGATACTTATCCAAATAAAGACGAAAACTCACTGATGACACATGCAATCGGGAAAGGAGAGGCAATTCACAACCCTGGACCTATTACCCGGGGAATTCTGGATGATATTGGCTGGAAAAGGATGATCCTGAGACTTGAAAAACCTAAGGACTCTGAAATTCTGAAACCACTGGTTTTTAAGCTCAGCATTGATAGTGACAATGAAATTGACAGCAGTTCTGTGAAGCTTTATTATTCCGTCAATTCTTTTAAAACAAAAGATTCGGTGCTTTTCAAAGCGGGTAATGATCCACGAATGTTTGAAGCTGTGATTGATCCGAAACCCGGAACCACAAAAATTGATTATTATGTTAGCGCTGGCGATGTGGTAAAGCGTACTTTCTATTCACCCACCGAAGTACCCGGCGAATTTCACACAGTCAGAATTGGTGCTGATATTGAAGCACCGGTTATCCAACATTCGCCATTCTCCTATTTTATCGCTTATAGAAACGATTTGCAAATAACTGCCCAGATTGACGACAATCTTGGTGTTGACACAGCTTTTGTGGAATTCACAGTTAACGGAGTACCTGGAAAATCCTTCGGATTAAAAAATGATTCTGCATCATTTTATACTGGTAGCTTTGGTTTTTCACCACAATCACTTTTTGATGGCGATATTATTGAATACAAGATTTTTGTATTCGATTCCTCAACATTAAAAAATCAAACCATCAGCCCGGTAAGCGGACTTTATTCTTTCAAAGTTGAAAAAATATTCAGCCCTGTAAAAACTTATTCAAATGATTTCAATTCAGCAACCCCTGATTTTGTTCTTTCTGATTTTGATATTTATACAGCCAGCGGGTTCAGTAACCAAGCTTTACATAGTCCGCATCCGTACCCAAGCCCCAATAAAGACAATGCATTTCTTGATTTCTTTACATTGCTGAAATATCCGGTTATTCTGCAGGATGGCACAACCATAAGTTTTGATGAAGTGGTTTTGGTAGAGCCGGGTGAGAAATTATCGAAATTTGGTGACGATAATTTTTGGGATTATGTGATTATTGAAGGAAGTAAAGACGACGGAAAAACTTGGCTTCCATTGGCTGACGGCTATGATTCGCGGTCGAATACAATATGGGAAACCAATTACAATAAAAAAATTACAGAAGATATATCTGAAACTGCCGGCAGCCCCGAGTGGTTTGTTAACAGGCAGATCAACTTACTTGAAAACGGTAATTTCAAGGCTGGAGATACAATTCTGATCCGTTTCAGATTATATTCCGATCCGTATGCGCACGGCTGGGGCTGGACGATTGATAATCTGAGAATCCAGGCGCCTGTCAGTAATCATGAAATTAAGCTTGCACTCCAGAATATTATGGTTTACCCAAATCCGTTTACAAACAGTCTGAATATTGATTTCGATATAGCACAACAAATCGGAAATCTGAAAATAGAAATTGTGAATATTTACGGACAAACTGTGTCAAAGAATTCATTTTCTGATATTTCAGGTTCATTCATCGAAAATGTGGATTTACAGCATCTTTCTGATGGTTTGTACC
>CAZXVT010000322.1:0-2724 GCA_964644015.1 uncultured Maribellus sp. | reverse complement strand
TACCACGACTTCGCCACTTTCAATTGAATCCCTCCGTTTTTACCGTTTTGGCTGTTAATGTCAAGCGCTGCAGAAACACCGATTTCAACCGGAAATTCTGGATTTTGCCAGGAAAGATCAACAAGTCCGGAAAAAACATTTCGTGCTTCGTGGTAAGGAACGGAATAAGTACCCAGATGTTGAACAAAGGTCAGCATACTTTTCCAGGCAAAAGACTCTGATAAATATCCTTTTATACCCGTGTGAAACGAATAAAACCGATTGGATTGAATTCCCATCGGAATATCGTTTTGAAAATTTACAGGGAAAAACAGTGGCGAGCTCATGGGCAAACCCCGATAAGTAAAGCCCGAACGGTAAACTCCATGATTGTAGTAATTGTCGTATTCCTTATCCTTCGAATCTCTGATGCCTTGCTGCCGTGTGTTGGAAAACTCAAATACAAGGTCCGAAACAAGACCCCTCTCATTTTTTAAATCCATAAAAACGCCAATCAGGTTATCAGGCCAGTTCCTCCAGTTCAACCCTGAGTTGTCTTCAAACGGATGACTAACATAGGCTGTTAAGCTCCACTCAGCAAACTGTTTTTCAAATTCAAACTGAAAAGTTCCCAACTGATTTCCTGAGATGTTTGTTTGGTCCATACCCGGAAAGTTATCATTACCGGGCAGTGCAAAAACATAATGCCAATAATCGTTCCATCCGTCGGGCAATTGCCCGTAAACAGGAGATTTGCCTCCCCACATCACATAATGTTCAAAACCGGCAGTAAACCATGCTGTTTGTGTTAACCTGAATTTTCCGTACAATGATTTATGATGAAGATGGGCATTCGCCACATATCTTTCATCATTCAGAAATCCCTCATCATATTCGAATTTAAAACTCAGCCAGTTTTGCCAGAAAGGTAGTTTTTTGTACCCTAAAGTCGAAAACCGGATAGTGGGAACGGGTCGTGAATTATCACTGCGGGCAAGATTTCCGTTGGTTGATGAAAGTCCGGCATACAAAACCGGATTATAAAATGTTCCTGCCTTCAGTTCCCAACCTTTCCAGGCAACGGCACCAAACAATCGGTTAAGCGTGAATTCGTTTTTACTGCTTAAAACCGCTACCCCATTGATCCCCCATGAATAAGAAAATCCGGTAAACGCACTTTCGTTGTAATTCATTCGGAGGTATAAATCTGTAAGATTGGCAAATGAGCCGGCAGCGGAAAATTTTCCATGCTGATTACTAACAAACCAGAATGGTTGGACACTATCGGTGGCAATTAGAGTTTGATTGGTGGCTGATATAAATAACTGCTGGGCATTATTAGAAAGAGGAAATAATGTCAATAAAAATAACAATATCAAAAAGTATTGATTAATACCGGTCTTGTCAGGATTATTGTTCTTTTTTGATAACAGATAAAAAAACGGCATTTAATAAGTTTTCAGAAAAACAACCTTGTGATTAACGATCTCCTGGATTCAAAAATCACTCCTTTCTTTTTCATTTCTTTGATTTTAATAAAAACAGAAGGGATGTAAAGAATAACAATACTTGTAAGCAGAATTATTAACAACTGGTAATTTACACTTAGAGAAGTCTCATTTATGAGCAATGCAAGGCCAAACAATGAAAGGTTAATAGCTACAAGTATTGAGGTAACGACAATGTGTTTTTTATAAAAATAAAATATCCGGTGATGAATATGATTTGTGTCAGCAGAGAAAGGTGATTTTTTCTGTTTAATTCTGATTGCCATAACTCTCAGTGTATCAACCAAAGGAACAATAATAATTGCAAATGATACAGCTGGGGCTGCTTTAACCTGGTATACCTGTGTTGGAGCTATATTTAATTCATTAAATTTAATAATTAAGGCAGCAATAACAGTTCCGACAATTAAAGAGCCTGTATCACCCATAAACAGTTTGTGTTTTTCTCCAAAAACATTAAATATAAAAAAGCCGGCAAGACTTCCCACCAGGGAAAATGACAATATCGCAAAAACCGTTTGACCGGCCATAAAAAACCAGACTCCAAGTAAAGTTCCGCTGGTGATTGCCAGCCCAGAAGCTAATCCATCTACCCCGTCAATCAGGTTAAATGCATTTATGATAACAATAATTGTAAAAACCGAAATCAGTATACTAAAGAAGTAATCAATCGAATATATGCCGAGTACTCCGTGTAATGAGGTAAAATGGAAATCTCCAAACGTCACCATAAGTAATGCAGCAAAAATCTGAACTGAAAGTTTTTTCCATGCTGAAATATCCAAAAGGTCATCCTTCAATCCAATAAAAAACATGATGATAATTGCAGCCCAAACATATCTTAACTGACTTCCTTCGGTGCCATAAACTGAAATCATGGAACTAAGTGTAAGCCCGATAAAAATAGCAACCCCTCCCAAAGGTGGTACTATCTTTTTGTGAATTTTTCTTTCATTAATTTGGTCAAAAAGATGTTTGGCTTTACCTACTCTGATAATTGGGGGAATAGCAAAAATAACAAAGATAAACGCAAGAGAAAAAGCCGTTATAGTCAGAAAAAGTTCCATTGTTTATAGGGTGTGAACGTGTTTAATTATATGTTCTAAGTTCTATTTTCATCACAAAAATCATAAAAAAAAATACAATCAGCTAACATTTTGTCAATAAAAACATTTCCCGATTGCAGATTTAATATTCAAACATTAATAAACTAACAAAGTTCATTCACAATTATTTC
>CAZXVT010000321.1:0-2768 GCA_964644015.1 uncultured Maribellus sp. | reverse complement strand
CGCTTGATATGCTTGCCGATGCTTTTGTTTACGGACTTAGTCTTTGGGCTGTTGGTTCAACGATTACAAGAAAAAAGAAAGTGGCTCGATTGAGCGGATATTTTCAACTTTCGCTTGCGTTTTTAGGTATTTTTGAAGTAATAAGACGGTTTATTGGATTTGAAGAAATGCTAGACTACCGGATTATGATAGGAGTTTCAATTTTGGCCTTAATAGCCAATGCAATTTGTTTATACCTGCTCCAGAAATCGAAAAGCAACGAAGCCCACATGAAAGCCAGCATGATATTCACTTCAAACGATGTAATAATAAATGCAGGAATTATTTTAGCAGGTTTTTTGGTATTATTTACTCAATCAAAATATCCCGATTTGATAGTTGGTGCAATTGTATTTTTTATTGTGATACGGGGGTCAGTTCGAATATTGAAGTTAGGGAAATAGGATAATTTTAGTATTTAAATTTGGGAAAAGTATAGGTGCACCTTAATATAATAATTTAGTATTTACTCTGTTAATTGTTAATGATTTCAAAATATTCCTTATGCATAAAACATTTTTAAAATAAATCTGTTTCTTTACTGTGAGTTAAATAGAAATGTTAAGAAAAATCAGCCATATTATTTTATCGGTTCTATTGTTGACAACAACAATGGGAATGGCTGTTTCAAAACATTATTGCAGTGGAAGCTTTGTTTCTTTGAAGTTGTTCGACGAAGCAAAATCGTGCTGCGGAGATTCGGATTGCTGCCATAATGAAAATCATTTCTACCAGGTAAAGGATGATTTTTCTGCAATACAGATACAGGATGTTCCGCAGTTGGCTGAAACAGATATTTTAGGACACGAACTGTTTTCTTTCGAAATGGCTTCTGAAGATGAAAACAACTTAAATCCTATTGTATTTATTGATTCACCGCCACCTCCTAAAATTCAGGAGGTACTTGCGCTTAAACAATCATATCTTTTATGAAATTGATGTATTTTCACTCTTGTTAAAAAGCTGAAGTGACTTTTTAACGAAGGTGAACCATCGTGTGTTGTGATATAAGTATCCTCGCACCCGTGTTTTTCGTTCAAAACAATACATCAATTTAAAGTTTAAGTCTATGTTTAACCGACTTGTACGATTTTTTCTCGAAAACAGGCTGATAACATTTTTGTTCCTGGCAGTTTTCGTAGTTTATGGAATCGTGGTCATGCCGTTTCACTGGAAAACCGGTATTTTACCACGCGACCCGGTTCCCGTTGATGCGATTCCTGATATCGGGGAGAACCAACAGATAGTGGCCACCGAGTGGATGGGCCGCTCCCCAAAGGATATTCAGGACCAGGTTACCTATCCGCTGACCACGGCTCTGCTTGGTATTCCGGGCGTCCAGACTATCCGGAGCACATCCATGTTTGGGATGTCATTTATTTACATCATTTTTAAGGATGAAGTGGAATTTTACTGGAGCCGTTCGCGGATTCTGGAGAAACTCAACTCACTGCCATCCGGTACTTTGCCGGAAGGCGTACAACCTACGTTAGGACCCGATGCAACAGCGCTGGGGCAGATTTACTGGTACACACTCGAAGGCCGCGACCCGAAAACAGGTCAGCCCAATGGCGGGTGGAATCCGCAGGAGTTGCGTACCATACAGGATTTCTATGTGAAATACGGCCTTTCTGCTGCCGAAGGTGTTTCGGAAGTGGCATCGGTTGGTGGTTTTATCAGGGAATACCAGGTTGATATCAATCCTGAGGCGATGAAAGCTTATGGCGTTTCGGTAATGGATATTATGTCGGCTGTGCAAAAAAGCAACCTCGATATTGGCGCAGAAACAGTTGAACTTAACAATGTTGAATATATTATCCGGGGTCTTGGTTATGTAAAAAACCTTGAAGACCTTGAAAGTTCTGTAATTGCCGTGCGTAACAATGTTCCGGTGCGGATAAAGGATGTTTCGCATGTTTCGTTTGGACCTGCAACACGCCGCGGGGGGCTCGACAAGGCTGGAGCCGAAGCAGTCGGGGCTGTTGTGGTGGCACGTTACGGCTCAAATCCGCTGGAAGTGATTAATAATGTAAAAGAGAAAATAAAAGAGATAGAAGCAAGCCTTCCCCAGAAAACATTGCCGGATGGAACCGTTTCTAAGGTTACTGTTGTTCCGTTTTACGACCGGACAGGGCTGATTAAGGAAACCATCGGAACACTGGAGTCGGCGCTTTCTCACGAAATTCTAATCAGTATTATTGTCATCATTGTTTTGGTGCTGAACCTGCGTGCTTCCATCATTGTGGCCGGATTGCTTCCCATCGGCGTTTTGATGACCTTTATTCTGATGCACCTTTTTGGCGTGGATGCCAATGTTGTTGCCTTGTCAGGGATTGCCATTGCAATTGGCGTGATGGTTGATATCGGCATTGTGGATGTTGAAAATATCCTGCGGCACCTCGAAATGCCTGAAAACAAAGGAATCCGTGGTAAAAAGCTGATGACCGTAATTTACAATGCCACCACGGAAGTGCGGGATGCAGTGGTAACTTCAATCGCCACTACAATCGTCAGTTTTCTTCCGGTGTTTGCCATGGAAGCTGCCGAAGGCAAACTGTTTCATCCGCTTGCATTGACCAAGACATTCGCGTTGATTTCCGCCTTTGTGCTGGGAATTGTGGTTTTACCCACGCTGGTTCACATCTTTTTTAATATCCGTTTTGATGCCAAAAAGATAAAAAGGATTTGGAACGGGAGCCTGATTCTGGCGGGACTGTTTTTTATAATAT
>CAZXVT010000320.1:0-2780 GCA_964644015.1 uncultured Maribellus sp. | reverse complement strand
ACTAATCAAACCTAAACTTATGAACTAAAACTGAAGCAAACATAGGTTGATCAAAACAGAATGAGATTAACTCAATGTTAAAAGTTGCAAAATACAGTTATTGTTAACATCGAATTAAAAAATGAATAAAACCACACTTCTAATTCACGCTAAACCAGCCATAATCCGGATAAAAATAAGTTGACAATCCCTGCCTGGCAATTTCTTTTTAAAAATCTGTGACAATGTTTTGAAGTTTAAGAGATATTCTTTTACTTTGCATTTCAAAGTACTTTTTACAAGAATGAAGACAACGGAAAATTATCTGGAAGAAATAAAAGAAATCAGGAAAATAATGGAACAATCAGGCCGGTTTCTTTCGCTCAGCGGATTGTCGGGTGTGTTAATCGGTATTTACGCGCTGATTGGTGCCTACCTAACCTACCGTATTATCTACCTGCCACCTCCATCTGTTTTCAGGGAAGTTTATGCGGGTGATGTGGTTTACCAGCTCATAACCATTGCAATGATTGTACTTTTTGTATCATTTATTACCACATTGTGGCTAACCTGGCAAAAGGCAAAAAAAGAGGGTAAAAAAATCTGGAATCACGGTTCGCGCCAAATGTTGATCAACCTGGCCATTCCATTTATAAGCGGAAGCATTTTAATTCTGACCTTTACATTCAGGGGATTTTATGAAATCATTTCGCCAGCCTGTTTGATTTTTTATGGACTCGCACTGGTAAATGCCGCCAAATATACCCGTCAGGAAATTTTCTATCTCGGACTATCAGAGATTTCGCTTGGAATATTGGCTGCCCTTTTCCCCGGAATCGGGCTTATTTTCTGGGCACTGGGTTTTGGGGTGTTGCATATTATTTACGGTTCGGTCATGTATTTCAGATACGATCGTCCTTCAAAATAAAACCAGCGTGAAAAACATTATACAAAATCTGGATAAAGCGTTCGACAATAAAATCAGGCTGGGAATCATGTCGGTTTTGTCGGTTAATTCGCGGGCAACTTTTAATCAATTAAAAGAAGAACTTGATTTGACCGACGGAAATCTGGCAAGCCACCTGAAAGCACTTGAAAAGGCCGAGTATGTTTCGGTTACCAAAACTTTTAACGACCGCAAACCCAATACAAGTTACGAAATTACCAATGCCGGGAAAACAGCTTTTGAGCGACATTTACTGGCGCTGGAAGAGATTTTAAAACAACTGTAATTTTTTTTCATTTTAAACTTTGAAATACAAAGTACTTTTTAAATAATTTATAAAAACAAAAACAATGGAAACAAAAGAATTTTTGCAGAACAAATCAAAATCGGTGAACTGGCAGATCACTTTTAAAGTAGTAACTATCGGGATGATAGCCGTCGCTTTGCTGATTCCCAAATTCATGATTCTGAGCCTCATCCAGGAACGCGAGTCAACAGCAGGAGCATCAAAAATGGAAGTCATGCAGAAATGGTCGCTGGCACAAACTGTCAGGGGCCCGGTTTTGGTGATTCCATATATCGAACGCAATTTCGACAGCCATGAAAAACAGATGACAGAAGAAATAAAAGAGCTTTACATTCTTCCAAAAGCACTGAAAATTGATGGTGAAATTCTGCCACAGAAACTTTACAGGAGTATTTACGAAACAGTGGTTTACGAGTCGGCCATTAACATAAAAGGCAATTTTGATCTGGCCGATTTCGAAAGTCAGAAAATTGCGGGAGATGATGTGATGTGGGACAAAGCCAAAATTCTGGTGGCCATCAGCGATCTCAGGGGTATCGAAGAAATCGGCCAGTTTCTTTGGAACGGAAAACCCGCCACTTTTTTGCCGGGAATGGAAAACCAATTAATCGGCACCAACGGAATTTCACTTGATCTTTCCAATCTCACAACTTCAGGTTTTCCGGCCGATTTTGGTTTTACATTGAAACTGAAAGGCTCTGAATCGCTGAAGTTTGCACCGCTTGGCGAAGTCACTGAAGTAATGCTCAAATCTTCCTGGAACGATCCCGGTTTTGAGGGCAGTTTTCTTCCAACAGAAAGAAACATCGATAAAAGCGGATTCCAGGCACAGTGGAAAGTGCTGAATTTTAACCGCAATTTCCCGCAGGAATGGAAAAACAGCGAGTACAAAGTTACCGATGCCGATTTTGGGGTGAAACTTGTCTCCATGGCCGATCATTACCAGAAAAGCCTTCGTACTGCCAAATACGCTATTCTTGTCATCCTGTTTACTTTTCTTTCGTTTTTTCTGCACGAGGTCATTACAAAACACCGGGTTCACCCGTTCCAGTATATTCTTGTGGGATTTGCGGTGCTTGTATTTTATCTTTTGCTGCTGTCCATTTCCGAGCAGATCGGCTTTAATCTTGCCTACCTGATTTCTGCCATTGCAGTAATTACCATGATTTTTGCCTACTCACGAACTTTCCTCAGCAAATGGCTCGATTCCATTGTCCAGACCTTGATTCTCACTTTTTCCTTCGGGTTCATTTTCGTGCTCATGCAACTCGAATCATACGCTTTACTGGTCGGAAGTATCGGATTATTCTTTGTTTTGGGGCTCACCATGTTCTTTACCCGGAAAATAAACTGGTATGGAGAGTAAAGGAAAGTTTATAGAACCAGGTCCATGGTACAAACCAGGGGCCTGGTTTTTTATGCTCATTTTTATAGTATTCTTTTTTGAATTCAAACGCGGGGGGTATAAAAGAAAAAAAGGACGAGTCAACACTCATCCTTTTCACTAACTAAACCAATAAAACTAATCAAACCTAAACTTATGAACTA
>CAZXVT010000319.1:0-2799 GCA_964644015.1 uncultured Maribellus sp. | reverse complement strand
GTATAATCGAGAGTTGCCTGCACAAATCCCGATGGCATCTGCCAGATTTTTCCTGTTGCTTTTTCCTTTCGAACTTCAATGGTAAGCTTATTGCCCGTTTTCAAGTTTTTTCCTTCTGTAAAATGGTGTAAATCACCGGCCAGTGCAAAATTATCGCCCAACATTTTATCAGCAACAAACGATGTGAAACTCCACTTGTCATTGTCGGGTTTTGCAGCGCCGAAATTGTCTTCAAAAACCACTTCCCAATTGCGCACAAAATCGAAAACAGTGGTTCCCTTATTTTTGAAATACCTGACAAGATGCGGCAGCTTTTTCATTTCGAGGTATTGCTGCTGTCTTTTGTATTCATTCGTTTTTTCCCATTTTTTCGGGTCTTCGAGGTATTTTTTCCTTTCAGCAAACTCTGCGGATGTGGTTGTTTGTTTCAGTTCGCGATAACGCTTCAAATCTGCAGAATCGATAACTGCCAGGTAGTTTTTGTATAATTTTGATTTTTCATAACTGGTTAAAAACGAAATTTCCGAATCGGTTTCGAGCTGTTTAACCCGTTTGAATTTCCGGTTGGCCTCGCTGTTTTCAAACTTTGTTTTATCCTGCAAAAAAGCCACCTGTTTTTTAAACGAATCGCTGTTTACAAGTTCTTTCAGTTCGAGGTATCTTTTCAGTATCGAACTGCCTTTTGTATCGTTATAAATCCTCAGCTTTTTTGAGTGCTTAGCCGATTCTTCTTCTTTTAAACGGGCAGGATTTTGTAATTCATTCCAGATTCTGATCTGCTTCGATTTTTCGAGTTTATGAAATTCTTTGGCCTGTTTTTCTTCTGATGAACCTTTGTAAACCTGGGCCAGAATTTCTTTTTTATCTTTCGCAAAACGGCCATCGTTTACATATTTCTTCAGTTCATTGAATTCTGCAGTTTTTTCAGCATCCTTCAGTTTTTTAAATCTTTCAAGGTCTGACGAGCCTTCCACTTTCAGAAAATCGCGGATGGTTCGTTTCTTTTCCAACAGATGAAATTCTTTCAGGAGATTAAATTCGTGGCTGCCCTTAAAATGCAAAGCGTCAATTTCTGTTTTTTTCTTCTTAAACTCCGCCGAATTAACCTCTTTCTCCAGTTCAAGATAAAGTTTCAGTTCATCAGAACTTTCCACTTGCTGAAATTCAGCAAATTCATCAGCAACTGTTTTACGGTTTTTCTCAATGGTTTCAACCGGTTTGATCTTTCCCAGCAACTGAAGAGAGAATATTTTAAATGACATATGGCTGTTTTAAGTTTTGAAAATCAAAAATAGTAAAAACGATAATTATTATACTATTCAGCAGATTTTTGATTTACACAACCTACAATTTGTATTTCAGAATAAAACAGGTTTTTAACAAATCTCAGAGCGATTTTGTTTTTTTCAGCGGGTCGGTGTTTATATTTTTCACTATCAACAGGTTGACTGATCAACTTATTTTCAATAGTTTTGGAGCTGACCATTAAAATTGAAAGATGATTCCACACTCAGAACTGATTATAAACGACGATGGCTCTATTTTTCATCTTCACCTGAAACCTGAAAACCTGGCTTCGCTGGTTATTCTTGTAGGCGATCCGGGAAGAGTTGATACGATTGCCTCTTATTTCAGCCAAATTGAATTCACCTCTCAAAACCGTGAATTTAAAACAGTTACAGGTTATTACAATTCAAAAAGAATTTCTGTTATATCAACCGGAATCGGCACCGACAACATTGATATCGTTTTAAATGAACTCGATGCCCTCGTTAATATCGACCTTAAAACCCGTACCATAAAACAGAACCATACTTCACTGGATATTGTCAGGATTGGTACTTCGGGAGGTTTACAAACTGATTTGCCCGTTAATTCGTTTGTTGTTTCGCAGAAATCAATCGGGTTCGACGGAATGCTGAATTTTTATGCCGGTCGAGAAAAATACTGCGACCTGGATTTTGAGAAAGCTTTTAAAAAACATACAAACTGGAATCCTTCGCTACCCACCTTTTATGTGGCTGATGCATCTGAAAAGTTGCTGGCAAAATTTAACTCAGCACCTTTTGTGCAGGGAGTCACTATTTCAGCACCAGGGTTTTATGGCCCTCAGGGACGTGTTTTGCGTCTTCCGCTTGCCGAGCCATTGCTGAACCGGCAAATTGAAGAATTCAGATATAAAGATTTCAGAATTACAAATTTTGAAATGGAAAGTTCGGCTATATATGGGCTGTCGAAAATGCTGGGGCACGAAGCGCTTACAGCTTGCCTGATAATTGCCAACCGCGTTGCTCATAAAGCCAACGAAAGTTATCATTCAGCAATGGAAAAGCTTATCACTTCAGTTTTGAAACGACTAACAACCGGATAATCATGAACAACCCGAAATTAGACGCTTTAATAGGATTGTTGGACGACCCCGATTTAACTGTTTTTGAGATGGTGGAGCAGGAACTTTTAAAAGAATCTGACGACATTATACCCGAACTCGAAAAAAAATGGGAAATCAGCCTCGACGGAAATTGCCAGGAAAGAATTGAAAATATCATTCAGCATCTTCAATTCAAAGAAACATCACGACTGCTGAAAGAGTGGATTGAAACAGAAAATACCACACAAAAGCTGCTTTCAGGTTTTCTGGTAGTCGACCGTTTTCAGTATCCTGATGTTAATGCGCTGAGTATCGGGGTAAAACTCGAAAATATCCGTAAAAAAATCTGGCTAGAACTGAATAATTCCCTGACTTTGCTTGAAAAAACCACCATCATCAATCATTTTCTTTTTAATATTCTTGAATAT
>CAZXVT010000318.1:0-2928 GCA_964644015.1 uncultured Maribellus sp. | reverse complement strand
CATTATGACTATTCAAATCGTTGCAATTATTTTAGGGGTAGTCCTGTTACTGGTCGGGGTGAAAATCTTTTTCAGTCCGCGTAACGGGTTGGTGAAGGGGCCTTGCAAAAGACTTTGGGATGAAGCTGTTGCAGCAGGTGAACGCTACGAGAAAATCAGGAAAGCTGTCGTTGATTTGATGAACGAAAGAAACAAACTGAAAGAGGAAATTGAAGAACTTGAAACCCGAAAACTTGAATGTGAGAGAGAATATCAAAAACTGAAAGATGAATTTAACAGCGGTGGAGTTAGACCTCCTTCAGAAAATGATGAAGCATGGTGGGAAGAACGTCGCCGGCTGAGGGAAGTATTACGTGCAAAAGATGAAGAGTGCAGTCTACTCGGTCAAGAGCTGGACAGAAAGAGGCAAAGATTGAAAGAAGTTGAGGAAGAACTGATCCAGGGAAGAATTCTGGAGGAATTATCTCGCGAAACTTATCCGGAGGCAGTCAGGAAATATTGGGAATGCGTGGAAAGACATAGTGGCATTGAGGAAAAACCGGTCGGTGGCAATGGCGAAAAACCTTGTTGCCCATCAGGATTGTGGATTGGTCTTGTTGGGAAAGAGGGGGGAGAACTGGCAGTTGCAGGCCTGGAAAGCGGTATTGTTTATCTGATGTGTCTCGACAATCTGGATGTGACAGCCACATTAAAATGGCGTGGAATCCGTATTGGTCCGGGGCTCGGGGGTGGAGCAGGAGTTGAACTTATTTTTGTAAAAGGTCCGCAATATCCTTGTAAGGTTGAAAAACAGGTTGCAAGTGTATTGGGGGGAATTGGTTTTGATTTGTCTGCCGGACCTTCAATTTCCGATTATCTTGAAGGACTTTTGAGAGCCGGGAACCAAATACCACGGGCACTGGAGGGAGCTTCAGGTGCTCAGGCAAAATTTAATGCGCTTAAAGATTTTCTCAAAGGTTCAGGTTCTGCTGTTAAAGATGGCTTGTTACAAAGAGGTGCTGCTGGCGGAAGTTCTGCTGTAACTGCCGGATTTTCGGGTTTCACATTTCCATTGGGTGGAATTGGGATAAATATCGGTCTTTGGTGGGTTATTCCCGAAACATGTGAACTGATTTCCTGGGAAGGCTGTAAAGAATGCGACTGATTTTTTGTTCACTGTTGAAATTACCTTATCATGAACAGAAAGAACCCATTTAAATATTGGCATATGAAATACAAACATTTGTTTCAGTAATCCAGGGTATCATATTTCAATGCTCAATACATTTTAGTGAAATGAAACTCTGGCGCAACACTTCTGAATTTCATTGAGGAGCATTTAAATGCTGTTTTGTAATCCGGATGGTGTATTAGTGTTTTAGCATTCCATCTCAATGATTTACGATGTAATTAAAAAATGTACGGAAATTCCAGTTGGAGATTAATGGATTACAAAAATAATTCTGAACAGCGGAGTCAGTTTTGTGTAACGCCTTTTAACGAAAGCTGAATCCTTTTTCTGGCAATATCCACTTCTTTCACCCGCACCATCAAGTGTTGCTGGAGTTTCACCACTGTATTCGGATCGGAGATAAACTGGTCGGCCATTTCTGAGATGTGAATCAACCCCGATTCTTTGATCCCCAGATCGACGAAAGCGCCAAAGTTGGTGATGTTGTTCACAATTCCGGGTAAAACCATTCCCTCTTTCAGGTCGTTTATTGAATAAATACCCTCTGCAAATTCAAATATTTTGATGGCTTTTCGCGGGTCGCGGCCGGGCTTCAGTAATTCGGCTTTGATGTCGTTCAGCGTTGGCAGCCCTGTTTTTTCAGTAACATATTTCTGCCAGTCGATTTGATTGACAAGCGTTTCATTGCGCACCAGATCGCTGATGCCACATTTTAAATCTTTGGCAATCTTCTCCACAATTTTGTATGACTCAGGGTGAACCGCCGAATTATCCAGCGGATTTTTTGCATCAGGAATGCGTAAAAATCCGGCCGACTGTTCAAAAGCCACAGGACCCATTCGTGACACTTTTTTCAATTCGTCGCGCGAAGCAAACGGACCGTTTTCTTTGCGGTAAACAGTTATATTTTCAGCCAGTTGTGGCCCCAGGCCCGAAATGTAGGTAAGCAGATGTTTGCTGGCGGTATTCAGGTTGACACCCACCGAGTTCACGCTGAGTTCCACTACCGAATCAAGACTGTTTTTCAGTTTTTTCTGATCAACATCATGTTGATATTGACCAACACCGATACTTTTCGGGTCGATTTTCACCAACTCTGCAAGCGGGTCCATCAAACGGCGGCCGATTGAAACAGCCCCGCGCACGGTAACGTCGTACTGCGGAAACTCTTGCCGGGCAATGGATGAGGCAGAATACACCGAAGCGCCATCTTCATTCACCATGTAAACACGCAGTTCGCGGTCGAAGTGCAGCTTTTTGATAAACGATTCGGTTTCTCGGCTGGCGGTTCCGTCGCCAATGGCCACTGCTTCAATTTTGTACATCTCCACCATCGAAGTCAGCTTTTTTGCCGACATTTTAAAATCTTCCTGTGGCTTGTGCGGATAAATGGTTTCGTTGTGGAGCAGATTTCCCTGTTCGTCGAGGCAAACCACCTTGCAACCTGTGCGGTAACCGGGATCGATGGCAAGCACACGTTTTTGACCAAGCGGTGGTGCCAGCAATAACTGGCGGATATTTTCAGCAAAAACACGAATGGCTTCTTCGTCGGCTTTTTCTTTCGATAGCGCTGCAAATTCGGTTTCAATCGAAGGTTGCATCAATCGTTTCAGACTGTCTTTTACCGCCAGTTCAACATGGTCGGCACAACTGTTCAGTCCGGTTACAAAAAAGCGGTTCAGGTGAGTAAGAATTTTATCGGTATCGGGTTCGATGGAAACCCGCAGAAATCCTTCGTTTTCGCCACGGCGCATGGC
>CAZXVT010000317.1:0-2940 GCA_964644015.1 uncultured Maribellus sp. | reverse complement strand
GTGTAAATTACATGCCCAACTCGCCGGAAGTTCTGTCCGAAACCTGGGCCGGATTGCTTACCGACCCTGAAAAGCTCGAAAAGCTGAGTATTGCCGGGTATGAAGGAACCAAAAAACATTTCAACATCCACAATCACGCTGCCGAAATTATCGGGTTGTATGAAAGTCTGAAAAAATAAAAATTGCGTCTTTGCGACTTTGCGAGAAATACTATGTTACAACTACAAAATATCACAAAAGGATACGGCGAACCGGGAACGCACAGCTACCGGCCGGTTTTACAAAATCTCAATCTCGAAATCGGGAAAGGCGAGCGAATTGCCATTGTGGGTCCCAGCGGCTCCGGAAAAACCACTTTACTCAACCTTATCGGGGCACTCGACCAACCCGAGTCAGGTAAAATTCTTTTTGAAGGAACGGAGATTTCGGGGTACGACAAAAAACAACTGGCTGCTTTCAGAAACAAAAACCTGGGTTTTGTATTCCAGTTGCACCACCTGATGCCGCAGCTAACTTTGTGGGAAAATGTGCTGTTGCCACTGCTAGCTTCCGGACAAAAAATTACAACAGAACAAAAAAGCTGGGCAGAATACCTGATTCAGAAAGTTGGTATCTGGGAACAGCGAAACCAGAAACCTGCTGAAATGTCGGGTGGCGAATGCCAGCGGACGGCGGTGGTTCGCGCGCTCATCAACAAACCCGGGTTAATTCTTGCCGATGAACCCACTGGTGCTCTCGACCAGGACAACGCAACTGCGCTCTCCGGGTTGCTGATTCAGCTTAGTAAGGAAGAAAATATTACGCTGGTTACAGTGACACATTCTGTAGAAATGGCGGAGAAGATGGAAAAGAAATATGTTCTGAAAAGCGGAGAATTAGTTCAAAGTTTAAAGTTTATAGTTTAAAGAAGGCTTTCTCTTTTGGGAGAAAAACAGGGATTCAATGACAAAACTTCAATATATATTAAAGACTTTTCTTCATTACCTGAAAGCCAATCTGCTGGTAGCGCTGGGCGTGGTTGTCAGTACAACGGTGCTGACCGGCTCACTGATTATCGGAGATTCAGTGCGGTACAGTCTTGAGCAATCCACCTTTTCGCGGCTGGGAAATACAACTCACCTTGTTTCGGTAACCGACCGCTATTTCAGGCAGGAGATGGCCAACGAAATGGAAACTGCCAATCCTGAAATGAAAGTCACGCCGGTTTTGCAACTCGAAGGAATGGCTGTGGCAGGTGGCGGCGAGTTCCGCGCCAACAAAGTACAGGTAAACGGAATCCGGAACGACTTCAGTAAAATGGCAGGAACCGGTTTATTCGACAGCCTGCAAAACAACGAAATTGCCATCAGCAAAAACCTGGCTGAAAAACTGCAGGTAAAAGAGGGCGACAACCTCCTTGTTCGGATAAAAAAGGCCAGTCTGATTCCGATGAATGCGCCGTTTGTGTCGGCTGAAGAAACCAGCGTTTCGCTACAGGCAACCGTAAAAAAAGTGGTTTCGGCAGAAGATTTGGGCCGGTTCAACCTGAAAAATTCGCAAACAGCGCCTTTTAATATTTTTCTGTCCATCAATCGGTTAAACCAGTTAATGGAATTTACAGGAAAAGCCAACCAGTTGCTTATTGCTACAGAATTAAAAAACGATGAAATCGTATCAGTGGTAAAAAACTGTCTCACTCCTGCCGACGCCGGACTTCAAATCGAAAACTTTGAAAAATCGGGCGAAACACAAATTTCAACTGAACGTGTTTTTCTGGATGAAAAAATTGCAGAGGTTCTCCGGAAACTCCCCGGCGCCACACCAATTCTGACATATTTTGTGAATGAGATAGAGAAGAAAGGAGAAGGCGGAGGCAGAGGCAAAGGCGGAGGCGAAGAAAGAGGAAAAGAAGCGGCAGTAGGTAGTAGGCAGTCTTCAAACAATCAATCTCAATCAATCCCTATTAGTCTCTCTTCTTCTTCCATCCCCTATTCTTTTGTTTCCACCATTTCCGGCTCCTCCCTTGCATCAAACGAAATCGCTCTTAACCGCTGGGCTGCCGACGATTTGCAGGTAAAACCGGGCGACTCACTACGGTTAAAATTTTTTGAAATCGGGCCGCTACGCCAATTGGTTATCAAAGAATCGGATTTTATACTGAAAGAGATTATTGCGATGGACAATCCACTTTCGGACCCGACACTGGTTCCGCACTTGCCGGGACTTTCGGATGCCGGGCATTGTCGCGAGTGGGAAGCCGGAGTGCCCATCAACCTCGATGCCATCCGCGACAAAGACGAAAAATACTGGAACGACTATAAAGGAACGCCCAAAGCATTTATTTCGAAACAAAAAGCCGATGAAATCTGGGGGAACCGTTTCGGCAGCAATACAGCTGTGCGGTTTGCTGCGAGTGCTTTTAACAACGACTTGTTTCTGAAAGCCTTCAAAAGCGAAATCAATCCCGGCGATTTGGGAATGATGGTCAGCCCGGTTCGCGAACAGGGTTTGTACGCCGCCCGCAACGGCACCGATTTCAGCGGACTGTTTATCGGGTTGAGTTTCTTTTTGTTGGTGGCAGGTATCATTTTAACCTCGTTGCTTTTCAGGCTGAACCTCGAAAACAGGGCGCAACAAATCAGACTTTTCAGCACGTTGGGTTTTGGCGAAAAACAGGTACGTGGTATTTATCTGACTGAAGGTTTTGCGGTGGCACTCGCAGGCGGATTGATGGGGCTAGTGATTTCGGTTTTATATACTTCGCTAGTTTTCAAAATATTAAATACACTTTGGTTTGAAATTGTGAGAACCGATGTTTTGCTGATTAAAATTTTCCCGGCCACTTTAATTCTGGGATTAACCATCAGTCTGTTGGTTTCGATGCTGGCGGTTTTTGTTTCTGTCAGACGGTTTCAGAACCAGTTTTCGGGCAACCGGAAAAAGGCAAAAACAGCCAGACAA
>CAZXVT010000316.1:0-3022 GCA_964644015.1 uncultured Maribellus sp. | reverse complement strand
GTTTAATGCCGAAATAAACAATCAAACTCTTTGATTAATAGGAATTAGGTTATACTTTTGCGCGCGTTTTTATTAATATAATGTCTAACTCATTAATTTGAATTGAATTACATGACTGAAGAAAAAAAAGAAAATCTGGAACAGGAAGTAGTTGAAACTCCTGCCCAGGAAGAAGTGGTGGCCGAGGTTGCACCCGAAACAACAACTGAAGAAGCAACTCCAGCAGTTGCAGAAGAACCCGCTGAAGTAAAAGCTGAGACAGCGGAAGTAAAAGAAACATCAGCAGAACCGGAAGAATTTGACTGGGCAAGCCTTGAAGTAGGACTTGATGCCTATTCAGTAAAAGAAAGAGACAAATTATCCGAAATGTACAACAACACGCTGAATACCGTTTCAGAAAAAGAAGTTCTGAAAGGTACAGTAATCTCGCTGAATAAACGCGAAGTGGTTGTTGACATCGGTTACAAATCAGACGGTATCGTTAATATCAACGAATTCCGTTACAATCCTGAACTGAAAGTTGGCGACAAAGTAGATGTGTACATCGAAAGTCTGGAAGATAAAAAAGGCCAGATGATCCTTTCGCACAAACAGGCTCGTTCAACCCGCTCATGGGACCGTGTAAACGAGGCGCTGGAAAGCGACGAAATCATCAAGGGTTATATCAAATGCCGCACAAAAGGTGGTATGATTGTGGATGTATTCGGTATCGAAGCATTCCTCCCGGGATCACAGATCGACGTGAAACCCATCCGCGACTACGATGTATTTGTAGGCAAAACCATGGAATTCAAAGTTGTGAAAATCAACAACGAGTACCGCAACGTGGTTGTATCTCACAAAGCACTTATCGAGGCAGAACTCGAACAACAGAAGAAAGACATTATCGGTAAACTCGAAAAAGGACAAGTTCTTGAAGGTACCGTTAAAAATATCACCTCTTATGGTGTATTCATGGATCTCGGCGGCGTTGACGGCCTTATCCACATCACCGACCTTTCTTGGGGACGTATTTCTCACCCGAACGAAATCGTTGAATTAGACCAGAAACTGAACGTGGTTATCCTCGACTTCGATGATGACAAAAAACGTATTGCTCTTGGTTTGAAACAGCTGACTCCTCACCCGTGGGATAACCTCGACGAAAACCTGAAAGTGGGCGACAAAGTAACCGGGAAAGTGGTTGTAATTGCCGACTACGGTGCATTTGTTGAAATCGCTCCCGGTGTTGAAGGTTTGATCCACGTTTCGGAAATGAGCTGGAGCCAGCACCTGCGCAGCGCCCAGGACTTTCTGAGAGTAGGCGACGAAGTGGAAGCTTCAATTCTTACTTTAGACCGCGACGAACGCAAAATGTCACTGGGTATCAAACAACTGAAATCAGACCCATGGGAAAATATTGAAAAACTCTACGGTGTTGGTTCAAAACACAAAGCTACTGTACGCAATTTCACCAACTTTGGTGTATTTGTTGAAATTACAGAAGGTGTTGATGGTTTGATCCACATTTCGGATTTGAGTTGGACCAAAAAAATCAAACATCCGTCGGAATTCACTGCTATCGGCGAAGAAATCCAGGTAGTTGTACTTGACATTGACAAAGACAACCGTCGGTTGAGTCTTGGTCACAAACAGCTCGAAGAAAACCCGTGGGATGTATTCGAAACCATTTTCACAGTTGATTCAATTCACGAAGGTACTGTGGTTGAACTGATGGACAAAGGCGCTGTAATCGCTCTTCCATATGGTGTTGAAGGTTTTGCCACTCCGCGTCATCTTGTAAAAGAAGACGGAACTTCGGTAAAACAGGATGAGAAACTTGATTTCAAAGTCATTGAATTCAACAAATCAGCCAAACGTATTATCGTTTCACATTCGCGTATTGCGGAAGACGAAAAACGTTCGGAAGAAAATGCCAAACGCAAAGCGCAGGCAAAAGGTGGTAAAAAACCTGCAAGTCAGCCTGAAACAACACTGAACATCGAAAAAACAACACTCGGCGACATCAGTGAACTGGCAGCGTTGAAAACGCAGATGGAAGAAAACGAAAAAAAAGATAAGTAACACTTATTTATTTTATAAACAGAATTTCGTAAATTGAGGCATGGCTTTCGAAATTCATAAGAATGGAAATCATACCTTAATTAAGGTAAATTCCGACAGGCTCGATACCAACAATGCTCCGGCGCTGAAGTCGGAGCTGGTTTTGGTAAACAGCAGGGGCGAAAAAAATATTATTCTCGACCTGAGCAGTTGTACATACTGCGACTCGTCGGGGCTTCGTTCGGTGCTGGTTGCCAACAGGTTGTGTGAAGATGCCATTGGTACGTTCATATTATGCGGATTACAACCCGATGTGGAAACGCTGGTAAAAATTTCGATGTTAGATTCGATTTTATTAATTACCGGCACTGCAGAGGAAGCCATTGAGTTGTTAGAGAAAAAGGATAATCTGTAATGGGATGCCTTTTGAAATAACCATACTCGGCAGTAATTCAGCATTACCAACATCTGACAGAAATCCAACCGCCCAGGTAGTAAACCTGCTTGGGCGGTTTTTTTTATTAGATTGCGGTGAAGGAACCCAGATCCAGCTCCGCCGGTATAAAATCGGGTTCAGCAAAATAAAACACATCCTGATTTCCCATTTACATGGCGACCATTATTACGGACTCATTGGGCTTATATCGACCATGAACCTTTTGGGTATCAAAACCGATCTTCACATTTATGCACCTTCAGAAATCAAACCATTAATTCAGCCACAACTTGATTTTATCAAGGGAGAAATGACCGTGAACCCCATTTTTCACCCGCTTGATTTTAAAAAGCCAAGGCAGATTTTTGTGGATAAAAAAGTGGAAGTAATCTCTTTTCCTGTTAAGCACAGCATTTCAACCTGTGGATTCCTGATCCGCGAACTGCCGCGCGAAACGAACATCCGTCGCGACATGATAGAGGCTTACAAAATCCCGCTGGCAAAAATCAAAGAAATCAAATCGGGCGCTGATTATAATACACC
>CAZXVT010000315.1:0-3101 GCA_964644015.1 uncultured Maribellus sp. | reverse complement strand
TTATTTAACAAGTTAATGATGACATTACCGATAAGTTCCATCATTTGATATATTTGAAATCGATTTAAACAATCACAGAAAATGGCACTTATAAAAACATTAAACGGAAACACCCCAAAAATAGGAGACAACTGCTTTTTAGCTGAAACGGCTACAGTTATCGGAGAGGTGGAAATCGGAAATAACTGCAGCATTTGGTACAACGCAGTTCTGCGGGGCGATGTTCACTATATAAAAATCGGGAACAACACCAATATTCAGGACAATGCAGTGGTTCATGCCACCTATAAAAAATCACCCACCAATATTGGTAATTATGTGACCATCGCGCATGGCGCCATTGTTCATGGCTGCACCATTCACGATAATGTGATGATTGGGATGAACGCTGTTGTGCTGGATGATGCTGTGATTAACAGCAATACCATCATTGCTGCCGGTTCGGTTGTTACAAAAGGCACCATTGTTGAATCGGGGTGTGTGTATGCGGGAATTCCGGCCAAAAAAATTAAGGAAATCAGCAAGGAATTATTGGAAGGTGAAATTGTGAGGATAGCAAACGCCTACGAGATGTATTCGGGGTGGTATAAAAAATAAAAGCCGGAAAAACCGGCTTTCTTTTTATTTGATCGGCACCTGCCGTTTAAAATCCATTTCGAGTGAAATAAAGGTTTCTGTACGGGCAATTCCTTCAATTTCCTGCAATTCATCGTCGATAATTTGTTTTAAATGCACATTGTTTTTGGTCTGAATTTTAATAAAAATTGCGTACTGACCAGTGGTGTAATGACATTCAACAATTTCAGGAATATTTCTCAGCGCTTCCACAACCTGCCGATGGTATTTTGCCTTGTCGAGATAAATACCCATGTAAGCACAGGTATTATAACCCAGTTTCGTAGGATTTACAATAAACTCGCTACCCTGAACAACGCCAATATTAAACAACCGTTGAACGCGCTGATGAATGGCTGCTCCCGAAACGCCACATTCGCGTGCCACTTCTAAAAAAGGTATTCTCGCATTCTGCGTAATCAGCTTTAAAATTTTCTCATCCAATGCATCTATGTCAGCCGGATGTTCAAGGTAATCGTTTGTATTCATTTTATTGTTTTTGTTTTCAGTTTCAAATTATCATGCAAATTTATTAAAAATTTACAATTGCTAAATAGAACAGTCTATTTTAGTAACAAATGTAATAATCTGTAAATTACGCACTCATTTTCACATTTTTTGCTGCCGAAAATCATTACGTTTAATACATTGCTGCAAAATTCCGGTCAACCTTCCGAAAAGATTTTCAGAATTGCTATTTTCGGAAAAAAAAATCTATGATGAAACTAAAATCGCTATTGTTGCTGTTTGCCTTACCAATATTGGGTTTTGCCCAGATTGACTTCAATAATTATTTCCAGGATAAATCGCTCCGATTTGATTTTCTTTTGGGCGGAAATGCCAAAGAAGAAAAAGTATTTTTTCAGCAAATGAAAAAAGAACCTTTTTGGGGTGGATCGAAAACCAATACTATTGATCCGTTTAATTATGGTAATTTCAGATTCCGGGTTTTTGACCTGAATTCGGGGACTCTCCTCTTTTCAAAGGGATTCAGCACGCTTTTCGATGAATGGCAGACTACTGCCGAAGCCAAACAAATTGACAGAACCTATTACCAAACGGCGGTTTTTCCATTTCCCAAAAACAAAGTGCGGCTCGAAATAGATTCGCGCCAGTGGGATGGCACTTTTAAAAATATTTACAACACCGAAATCGATCCAAAAAATTATTTTATTCTGGATGAAAAACCGGCAACCTTTGAAACTTTAGATGTTTTGAACAATGGCGAACCGGCCAAAAAGGTGGATATTGTTATTCTAGCCGAAGGATACACTACCAGTGAGAAAGATGCATTCAGGGAAGATGTTGAAAAAGTGGCCGGTTATCTTTTCAGCGAGGAACCTTTCAAATCTGAAAAAGGAAATTTTAATATCAGGGCAGTTTTTACACCTTCAGCCGAATCGGGCACCGATGTTCCAGGCGAACATATTTACAGAAACACAGTTTTTAATTCAACATTTTACACTTTCGATGTTTCAAGATATCTTACAACCAGTGATATGCGACCAATTCTGGATGCCGCGGCAACAGTTCCATATGACCACATTTATGTACTTGTAAATACTGATAGATACGGTGGCGGCGGTTTTTACAATTTTCTATCGGTCTGCACAGCCGACAATAACCTGACACGCGAAGTTTTTATTCACGAGTTCGGGCATGGTTTTGCAGGTTTGGGTGATGAATATTACAATTCAGAAGTGGCTTACGAGGATTTTTATAACCTGAAAACTGAGCCCTGGGAACCCAATATTACCACGCTGGTAGGTTTTGATACAAAATGGAAAGGCATTGTGGATAAAAACACAGAAATTCCGACACCGAGAACCTCAAAATATGAAAATACAGTGGGTGTTTTTGAAGGCGGCGGTTACATGAGCAAAGGAATTTTCAGTCCGTTTATCGACTGCCGGATGAAAAGCAACCAGTCAGGTTTTTGCCCTGTCTGCCAGGAATCGATAAAAAAAGTAATACGGTTCCACTGCGAATAAAAAAAGAATGGCGGATGAAAAACATCCGCCATTCTTTTTATCTCCCCGAAATCGATTTATTTCTTTTCCAGTTTGTTGGTAATCAGGTTGGCAACGATAAGACCAACACCGCCAAGTAAGAGAATCATGGCAAAATAGGCAGCCACTTCATTCATCACCTGAGCCAATGCGTAGGCAGCAAGTACACCAACTCCCACACTGATCAGGAAGATTCCCCATTTCAGCAGGTTGTATTTTGTACATTCGTTTTTAAAGATGCTAACATCAAGTCCTTTATCGATAAGTGCCAGCCGCTCTTTTGTGCGGGTTGTCCAATACACGTAAAGTATGGCGAATGTTGCCAGAAAAAATGCCAGTGGTACGAAAATTCCTTCCATAATTGTAATTTTTAAATTGTTGTTTTTTGTTTTCTGCCCTTATGACGCACTCTTTTTTTCCCGGTTACAACTTTTAAAAAAATATTTTTCAAACTGTAACCAGTTTTATAAATTAGCG
>CAZXVT010000314.1:0-3104 GCA_964644015.1 uncultured Maribellus sp. | reverse complement strand
CTAAATATTCAATACTAATAATCTGTTTCAATGAAAGTTGTAATTGTTGAAGACGAAGCGCTGGCTGCCGAAAAACTGGCAAATCTGTTAAAAAAAGTCACTCCCGAAGTTCAGATTCTTTCAAACATCGAATCGGTGGAAGAGGCTGTGGAATGGTTTTCACAAAACCCGGCACCCGACCTTGTTTTTATGGATATTCAGCTCGACGATGGCATTTCGTTTGAGATTTTCGACACCATCAAACTCGAAGTACCGGTAATATTTACAACTGCTTACAACGAATACGCCATTCGCGCTTTTAAAGTGAACAGTATCGATTATTTACTCAAACCCATCGAAGAAGAAGCGCTGGCAGCGGCAATCGCGAAATTCTGGAAATTCAGTCAGCAACCCGTTGATTTTGAAAGTCGGATTGCCAGTGTGATGAGCCAGTTCCGCGAAAAATACAAATCGAGGTTTTTTGTAAAAACAGGCCTGCGGTTTCAGTCGATTCCGGTCGAAAAAATAAGCTGCTTTTTTGTGGAGGAACGGTTTACATTTTTGAAAACAACAGAAGGAAAAACCTGTGACCTCGATTATTCGCTCGACCAGTTACAAAAACTGGTTGACCCTGGAATGTTTTTCCGTGTCAGCAGAAATTACCTGGTAAATATCAATGCTATTGAAGATATAATCAGTTATTCGACAAACCGGTTAAAACTGAAAGTGGCCAAAGAAGAAATAATTGTGAGTCGTGATAAAGTTTCGGAATTTAAAATGTGGCTCGACAGATAAGTTGTACTACTTTTCGTTTTCGCTTTCTTTCACCTTTTTTGATTCGAAATAAAAATGTAAAATGGCGTTAAAAGCCAGCAGATTTTTTGATGTTGGTTTTGAATCGTACTGATAAGTAATATTTCCTTCCAGCGCAAAACGTTGTTTCCAGGTAACTGTGCTGCCACCGATTGCTCTCACCCGGTTTATTTTGTTATAGCGTGAATCGTAAAATGGTTCAACACTGATAAACGGTATAATCGAAGTCTTCCCTGAAAGAAACTCCCTTTCAAACATTGCCCTGTACCTGAATCTGTATGAATAATCAGGGTTTTCCTGTCCTAAAAAACGGTTGTCCATTCGCAAACGTTGTGAAAACAAAATCAGGCGCCGAAGTAAAAACCGGCGATGAATTTCAGCAAAAAGCATATCCTCGGAGTAACTTTCTCCCTGGTCGTACAAACTCCAGCCACCCATATAACCACTTCTAACCAGCCACACTTTCAGCGCTTCAGCCTGGTTTTGGTCCAACAAACGGGTAAACAGAAATTTTTTTGATTTTCCAAAAGAATGGTCGGCTTGAAGTGTTATGTTGAAATCGCGGGTATTACTTTCAAGATACCGGGTGGTGGAAGCAAAGGCTGACAGGCGTAATCCGGGAGTTACTTTATACCAGACATCAACTTCGGGCCATATTTCGTAACTGAAATCCTGCGAGGCAAGATTTGAGCGTGTTCCCAGCAGTATTAAAACTGCAAAAACCAGTGTTTTCATGAAATGCCCTGGTCTTATTAATGAACTCATTAACAGTTCATTTTTCAGAAATACTAAAAAAATGGCTTTAAGTTCAGTTTTCATCAACAGATAATAAATTCCGGATTTTTCATGAACAAAATTAGGTAAATAATTATCCCTGAAATAAAATACAAGCTATTAAAATCAAACGCTGTAGTTCATTAAAAATAAAAAAGCACCCGTTAAAGGATGCTTTGATTGAATGTGTGAATTGTTTTATCAATTATTTATAAAAAGGAAGTACAAGGTAAGTGTACATAATACAACCCATGCAAAATGCAAGTGCCAGTTCGAGTGATGCAAAAAACACCAGTACTCCGCCTGTAATTAAAGCGGCTGTATTGAAATTAAGTATTGCCAGGACAGAAATTGCGAGTGAAAAAGCAAAACCAATGCGGGCGGCAAAAATCTTGGGAGCCTTGTCGATTATTTTTTTATCGAGTTGCAAGGCGTTTGCCATCAGACTGCTTAAATAACTTAACGGGCTTAATTTTATCCGTGTAAATCCCCGGATAAAAAAATCGGCAGCCAGAAAAACCGGAAATATTACAGAATTGAAAAGAAAGCCTGCAATAACCATTAAAATTACAAGCAGGGCATTCAACCGTGTTACACGTTCATCAATCTTTTCACTGGATACCGGGCAAACAATTTGTTTCAGGCTGTTCATCTTTCTTTTATTTAAATCAAACCAAAGATAAACAGACAAATTTGTATTTTATTAGAAAATGTGACAAAAATCACATTTTAAACAATTTCTTAACCTGAAAGTGCTGTCTGAAAATGATCCGGAATTAATCTTTAATTCTGAAAATCAGGCCCGCCGAAAGATCCCAGTGAGCAATCGGTACATTGAAAGTCATGTCGGCACTGGCTCCACCGCCACCTGTGCCAACACCGAAAAAGAGTCCGCCGCCTGCAAAATCCCAGGGAGTTGTGACCGCTGCCTGCAATCGCAAACCAATCGCTTCGCTGAAAAAGTATTTGGCACCCAACCCAAATTCGGTGGAGAAAAACCATTTATGATAATCGACATTTTTTGCCCAATAACGTGTGGTACCTGCTCCCAAAATACCAAATGGAGTAACTTTTCCTTTCTTGAATTCCCGTAAAATGCCAGCCATATAATGAGCAGTACCAAAATCGAGACTGACAGGATTTTGCCCTGAAACGTACTCCACCACATTGGGGTCGTTTCGGCGGTAACTTAATCCAACATATGTTAAATCGGCAACTTCAGCTTCCAGTCTTATTCCATATAACATCGCATTTTCCATGTCGTAGGTACCATAATAGGCGTCCACATCACCACTGAAAGTATAGCCGGTTAATGGCGTAACTTCAACATATTGAGCAAAAACTGAAGTTGTAAAATACAACATTGCTGACAGTAAAAGAATTTTTTTCATATTCCGGACTAATTTTTAGAGTTGTTAAATATACACCATAATTTGTTGAAATAAAGTATGACAGAATAAACTGCCGGTTATGCAAATATACCTTTATCAGCATGTTTTTTTAAACGTTTCCGGTTGGTTCAAAAATCAGATATATTC
>CAZXVT010000313.1:0-3168 GCA_964644015.1 uncultured Maribellus sp. | reverse complement strand
ACGTATATCAATTGAGAAATAAATATTTCGTAAAATGCTTTATGCTTTTTAAAATCTTATTCTCACTTATTTTCGATCCGGTTAATTGTAATTTATATAAACATTTAACAACCAGATGTTTTTCATTGAATTTCTGATCAATGTATATTGTGCCAGCCTGTTAAAATGCTTTTAAAATTCTCGGCCGGTGATTTTCCAACAGAAGCTACATACAAATGAATCACCAGAAATATTGAAATAAAAAAACCGGCAATTGAATGTGCAACAGCCGTTAACAGAACTCCGCTAAGGCTGTAAATCTGTTCAATAATCATTTCAGGAAACAGCAATGCAAAACCTGAAATGATTACAAACGGAACAAAAAGGTACATAACAACAACATAGGCAAGCTTTTGCAACGGGTTAAATTTCCTTTTTTCGGAAAGCGGAAAAGGAGATTGCATACCCTTAAACATTCCGAAAGCATAATACTGAGCCTGTTTAAATAATCGTTTAAAAAAGCCTTTGGGCTTAATTAAATAAAACCTGATATTGTTTGTGAGAATATTACCAACGAAAAAAAGCAAATAGTTAATAGTTAAAACGATACCCGAAGTGTTGTGGATATTGATGGCTGTTTTAAATTCAATAAACGAATCTTCAACTCCCCATTGCATCGAAATACCGGTGATTATCAATAGTATAATTCCAATAGCGTTGACAGCATGCCAGATTCGAAGCCAAAGGGGATAAAAATATAATTTGCTGTTAGCTGAACTCATTTTATTTCTTTTTTAAAAATCTGAAAATAAGGTGAATTGAAATCGCTCCGAGTGTCAGGAAAAAAATCAGATAACTGAGTTTTTTAAGTAAAGGAAATTGCTGGGCACCAATAATATATGATTCATTTGAAAATAGTGATTCAATAAAATTATTATCGGCCCGTGCCTGCAGATTTTCGTATTTATACAACGAAGCCTTCAGTCTCGAATTGGTGTTATGACATTCATTACATTTTCTCAGCGCCTGATCTTTACTGAGAATATTGTGAGATACCATGAGGCTGTCAGCAACTTCAGTGTGGCATTCGATACATCTTACATTTTTAAAATGTAATTCCTGGTTCGGCAGCCATTCATGGATTTTTACGATTTTAGGATTTTCATGACCTGATACAAGTTCATACTTTTTCATGTCGTTGTGGCACGATAAACACAAACTATTGCTGTAACTCACGATCTCCTGCACACTGTTGCTGTTCCGTGCGGTAGGGTGATAGGTATGCGGATTATGACAATTGGCACAGGTAAACAAATCACCGCTTTTCTGATGATGAATACTTTTTCTGAATTCTTCATCAATTCTTTCAAACTGATATTGAGCATATGTCGGATCACCTCCATGACAGTCAAGACATTGACTCATCGGTTGTAATTTTAACTGGCCGTCATGAGGATAGGTTGTATAATCATAGGAATGACAATCAGTACAGTCGAAACTCTTGTGAACACCCAATCTGATGGCAATTGTATCCATAATATAATAGGGATTCATGAGTCTTTTCATTTCAGTACCTGTAACTTCATTCTGAAATGAAATAATCTGGGAGGAATGACATTTCAAACAAGCATGGTTTTTGGGGTCATCGTAAGGTGTTTGTGCTTTTACCTTTCCAAATAATACTAAAACCAAAACAAATATTAGAAATTGTAACTTTTTCATGTCTTTATATTGTAATTGAAAGAGGTAAAACCACTTACAGTAATTTTACCTCTTTTCTATCAAATACATCTTTCATTTAAATCAGAATGCCCACAGACGGGTAATTGTAAAACCAATTGCAATGCCATCTTTGTTAAATCCTGACCGTGTAAACATCATATTTTCCTGTGGCACCATACTAGGTGCATTGCTCACATAAATCTGGAACGCGTGGGTAAAAGTTGAAATTTGCCATCCAAGTGCAATATTCGGCTTGTAATCCGGCATTTCATTCTGTTCCGAAATAGATTCAATTTTTAAAGGAGCATTGTAATTAAAGGTAAGAGACGACTGCGGACTGATTTTTACCCTTCCCAACAAATGCAATCCAACAAGGTCATGGTTTTCATCCCAGGTGGCAAGGTTGTAATGCGAAAAGCTTGCACCTCCCTGTACCGAAAGCCAGTCAGTAAATTTACGGCTTACCATTAATTGAGAGAAATAGGAAACCCGGTCCATCAGTTCCAGACTTGTTGGAAGAGTTTCAGCTTTTGTATCAACAATTTGTCCGGTTCCGAATGCATCTTCTGCGCGGCCATCAATAGCCAGAACACCATACAGGGCAACTGATACCGGTATTTTATTGTTATCAGTTTGTTGTAACACGAGATATTTGGCATTCAAATCGGTGTACATTTTACCTTTTGTAATACCGGCACCAATCTGAAGATTTTTAACCGGAACATAATCAAGTGCAAGCCTGATGTTTGTGCCAGGTCCATAAATACCCCAAAGATCGGAAATACCGTTATTCATGGTGGCGAATTTATGCTGAATGGCAAAACCCAGGGTTTTTTTATCGCCAATAGCAGTGGTTTGATCGTCAACCAGGTAGGGACTTTCAAAAGCAGTTACAGGTGTACCCGGCGTTTCTTCGCTCTCAGTATCCTGTGCAAAAGACCAACTAAAAACGAATCCTGTTAATAGTATGAATAGTATTGATTTTTTCATTTCTTCCACTTTTTAATAGGTTAGTTATTTTTAGCGCCTTCCTCAATCCAGGTAAGAACAATTTTGGCTTCACTGCTGCTGTATTTCTTCCAGGTATGCACGGTAGAGGTTGGGGCTGGGAAATAATAAATTCCGCTTTCTGCCGGTGCACTCTGATTTACATGGCCAGGTACAACCTGATTGTATGATTTTCCGGTTGTAAGATCAGGAGCAGTCCCCCCGGTTTTATGACACGAAATACATTTGCTATCAAAAATTGGCTGAACCTGTGTGGCATAGCTTATTGGCTCGCCGCCCGGATTAGGATCCACATCTTCTTCAGGTAAAATCCAGTTATACCTGCATCCGGTCATTCCCAATATAGCCAGGATTACTATCAAGAATTGAATTCTTTTTTTCATCGGATTGAAATTTTAATATAAAAAAGACTTCTTTTTAGGAAGTCTTTTTTGTAAATTATAACACGTCTTAATTAAG
>CAZXVT010000312.1:0-3176 GCA_964644015.1 uncultured Maribellus sp. | reverse complement strand
AGTTCAATCAGAACTACGGCTTTTTTGCCTATTTCAAGATTAAACAAGTTTTTAAAGTTCTCTTTTTCAGGTGGAAAAAACGGTCAAATTGACCACCTGATTTCGGAGCAAAGTGACCAGTGAATTTCGGTTTAAATTGACCACCGAGATTCGGAGCAAATTGACCACCTGATTTTCTTTCCATTTTCATTCATTTTAGCTTGTCTTTTTTCATGATGTTAAGCTCATAAATTCGCTGTAAAAAAGCAGCGGATAATGGCAAACCACTTAACAGACATGAACAAGATCAGAAAAGCAATCAAAATGCACCATTCGGGCAAGAGCAAGCTGTTTATCAGCAACTATCTTTCCCTATCTCGCAACACCGTCAAGAAGTACATTTCCCTTTTAAAAGGGTTAGGTCTTGGACCTGAAGATATTGCCGAGAAGAGCGACTCGGAACTCGAACTTCTATTTTCGCAGGGGAAAAACGAGCCCGTAAGCCCTAAAGTTCGGATTTTGCACGAATATTTTCCGGGAATGGAAAGAGAACTGAAGAAGGTCGGTGTCACCGTGCGCATGATGTGGGAGGAGTATATCTCCCAGCATAAAGACGGTTTTCAGGAGTCCCAGTTTCGGCACTATTACCGGATTTGGAGCAAACAGGTTAACCCTGTGATGCGTATGCAGCACAAGAGCGGCGACAAGATGTATGTGGACTACGCCGGGCAAACCCTTTTGGTGTACGACCGCACCACGGGTGAATCCCGCGAGATACAGTTCTTCGTCGCCATCCTTGGCGCAAGCCAGTACACCTATGCGGAAGCCTCACCGAGCCAGAAGAAGGAGGATTTTGTACGTTCGGTGGAGAACGCGATGATCCATTTTGAAGGTGTTCCGGCGGCCATTGTTCCTGACAACCTTAAATCAGCCGTAGTAAAGAGCAACCGCTACGAACCTACCATCAACGAGACTTTGGCAGATCTGGCGGAACATTACGACACCTCCATTCTTCCTGCAAGAGTTTACAAACCAAGGGATAAATCTCTGGTAGAGGGTGCGGTAAAGATCCTTTACCGGAGGATTTACGCCTATCTCAAGGACAGGAAGTTCTACAGCCTTGGGGAACTCAATACCGAGATATGGCGGCTTCTGGCCATCCATAATGAACGAAAACTGACCAATCGTCCCTATTCACGGAAGGATCTTTTTCTGGAGGACGAAAAGCCTGTGCTTCGGCCGCTGCCTGCGACACGCTTCGAGATTAAATACCAGTGCGTTGCCACCGTCATGAAAAACGGACATGTGCTGCTGGGGCATGACAAGGCTTACTACAGCGTGCCATACCCTTACATCCGCAAGAAAGTCAAGATACTGTACACCTCAAGCACTGTGGAAATTTACCACAAATACAACAGGATAGCCCTTCACAAACGCAGTTACAAGCCCTTCTCTTATACTACCGAGCCCGCCCATCTGGCCAGCACGCACCGCTTCGTGTCGGAATGGAGTGCGTCCCGGTTTTTGGACTGGGCAGGCGGGATCGATCCGGCAGTAGGCGATTATATCCTGCAAATCATTGAGAGCAGAAACCATCCGGAACAGGCCTACAAGAGTTGTATGGGAATACTGAGCTTCGAGAAAAGGGTGGGCAGAGAACGCCTGATCAACGCCTGCAAGCGCGGTCAAGAGTTCGAAAACTTCAGCTACAAAGCCATCGAACGGATTTTGGAGAACAACCTGGACCAGCGCAGCCCTGAGGAAGAACAGCACAGCGGAGATCAGCTTCCCGAGCACGCCAATATCCGCGGAAAACATTATTACAACTGATGGTAAACAGAAACCAAGAGAAAAGAGAAAAGAATCAAGAAACAAACAAAAACAACAATCAAAAACCATCCAAATTATGAACGAACCCACCCTTACCAAAATGAAACAGATGCAGCTCCACGGCATGCACAGCTCCTTCCAAGCCGCGGTTGAAAGCGGAAAAACAGACCATTACACCATCGATGAGTTTGTCTCGATGCTTGTAGACGCCGAATGGGACGAAAGACACAACAGACGCATCGAGAGAAGCATTAAGAACGCCAGGTTCCACTACAAATCCAGCATCGAGGAAATCAGCTTCGAGAGTTCCCGAAACCTCGACCGTACCCTTGTGCTGCGGCTTGCAGCCTGCGAATTTGTGGAGAAAAACGAGAACATCCTCATCACAGGAAGCACCGGGGTAGGCAAAAGTTATCTGGGTACAGCCCTGGGTTACCAAGCCTGCATCGAGGGTTATAAGGTGAATTACTTCAATACCTCGAAACTTTTTGCCAAACTGAAGATGGCCAAGGCAGACGGCTCCTACCTGCGGGAACTGGCAAAAATACAGCGTCAGGATGTGATTATCCTCGATGACTTCGGCCTTCAGCCCTTAGACAGCCAAAACAGAATCACCCTGCTTGAAATCATCGAAGACCGCCACAACAACGGCTCTGTGATCGTTACTTCACAGATCCCCGTACCGGGATGGTACGACATCATCGGTGAAAAAACCATTGCCGACGCCATTCTGGACCGCCTTGTCCACCAATCTCACCGACTGGAACTTCAGGGCGAATCCATGAGAAAAAAGAAACGCATCAACAAACAGTAATTTTTATCTAAATTTGAACCTACATTAACACATGAAAAAAGCAGTTCACTGAATGAAAAAAGGGGTGGTCAGTTTACTCCGAAATTAGGTGGTCAGTTTAAACCGAACTTAGGTGGTCAGTTTAAATTGAAACTGGGTGGTCAATATCACCGAAGTTTCCAGTACATCTCTGTTTTTCCTTTCAGCAAAAATCCCATTTGTAACTGATTTGCTCACGAAATTTTCGAAGATGGGTTTATTTTACCCACCTCTGAATGCGAAGTTTTGCACCATAGTATTAATAGCATTGGTTGCGATTGGAACGAGAGCCAAGAAAAAAATTGATCTTAATATTGGGAAGCAAATAATCTTACCAATAATGGTTGGATTAGCCTTGATGTTCAGTTCTTTGTTAATTGTTTCAGAAGCAGGCAACAATGCATTGCCAAAGGTTATTCCGCCTTTAAATTTCTATCAAATCATTTACACCCTTCTTTCATTTTTAGGTGCATTGATAGCGCAGGTCGGTGCAGATAATATCTCAAAATTGATGCAGCAGAAAATGGGAAAAGAT
>CAZXVT010000311.1:0-3251 GCA_964644015.1 uncultured Maribellus sp. | reverse complement strand
AAAAAAAACAGTTGTTTATAATGAAATATCATTTGATTATGAAAGGGTAAAACCCAAAGTTAAAAGATGGAAAATACTAATCGCCGAAGACGATAAGACCTCACAAAATTTTATTTCACTTATTGTAAATGATTTTAATGCTGAGATACTGAAAGCCGTAACAGGTAATGAAACGGTTGAGCTTTGCCGTAACACCAAAGACCTCGATTTAATACTTATGGATATTCAAATGCCCGGTTTGAACGGCTACGAAGTAACCCACCGGATAAGGAAATTTAACAGGGATGTGGTAATTATCGCACAAACCGCTTTTGCACATTCCGGCGACCGTGAAAAATTGCTCGAAGCGGGGTGTAACGACTATATAGCAAAACCTATTAATAAAAAAGAATTACTGACATTGATACAAAAATATTTTGTGATATAATTTGAAAATGAACTACCCCGCTGCAAGCAGATGGGGTATCTCAGAGAAAAAAGTTCTTTAATTCGCTGCAAGCAACGGGAAACTAATCCCAAATAGATTAGAAGAAGACTAAACAAAAGAAAATAAAGTACATGACTATAGCAAAGATTGCAATTCAATAAAAATTTCTTAAAAAAAACTGATATGAACACAGATGTAATTTTTAAATCAGAAACCATGAAATCTACCGACTTTACCTTTGATTCAAAAGTTGTGAATGTTTTTGATGATATGGTAGTTCGTTCGGTTCCATTTTATCCAGAATTTCAGCGGATGATCGCAGAAATTGCCACAAACTTTGCCAAACCGGATACAGCCATTTATGATTTGGGTTGCTCCACCGGCACAACCTTTTTAACACTTGATTCGGTTGTTGATTCGACAGTAAAATTTGTCGGCGTAGATGAATCTGAGGAGATGCTTGAAAAATGCGCAGCCAATCTGGGAAAAAACGGAGTTACAAGGAGTTTTAATTTGTTTTCTGCTGACTTGAATCGTCAGGTTTTAATTGCAAATGCCTCTGTAGTTGTGTTATGTCTCACGCTGCAATTCGTTCGACCTTTAAACCGGGCTAAACTCATCGAATCAGTTTACAATCAGCTAAACCCGGGTGGAATTATTATTCTGGTGGAAAAAGTTCTGGGTGAATCAGCCGAATTTAATCGCCGGTTTATTAACTATTATTACGATTTCAAAAGACGAAATAATTACAATGAAATGGAAATTGCAATAAAAAGGGAAGCGCTTGAAAACGTATTGGTACCATACAAGGTGAGTGAAAACATTAAGATGCTGGAAGATGCACATTTTAAAAGCAATGAAGTGTTTTTTAAATGGTACAATTTTGCAGGTTTTGTAGGAATAAAATGAAAGCTAAAAACATGATATCAAAATTTGGTAACTGGATTTTTCATTATCGAAATTTTCTGTTTATCTTTCTGTATGCAGGTGTTTTTGTGCCTTCACCGGAAATTACAAACAGTTCAATAACAGCCATTGTAATTGGCCTTTTGTTTATCTTCTCAGGTATGGTATTCAGAGGGATAACCATTGGTCTTGAATACATTGAACGAGGAGGTATAAAAAGAAAAATAAATGCGAATAAACTTGTTAAAGGAGGTATATATTCTATTTGCAGAAACCCGATGTATTTGGGAAATCTGCTCATTCTTTTTGGTTTTGGTATTTATGCCAACTCAAGCTTTTTTATCCTGGTTATTTTTCCTGCTTTCGTGTTTATTTATTATTCGATTATAAAGGCCGAGGAACAGTTTCTGACCAAGAGGTTTGGACAGGAATATATTGACTACAAACAAAAAGTAAATGCCTTACTACCATCGCTTCGTCTTGTGAAAACTGCTTTTGGCTATCAAAAATTCAACTGGGGTAAAATGATTCTGAAGGAATACAATTCACTCTATGTGTATTTCTCAGGGATGTTAATTATTGCATTTTTCCAGGAAACTATAAGCACCTCAATATTTGTGTCCGGGTTTATTTTTGTCACAACCATATTCCTGGTTGTCAAATTTATAAAATATCAAAAGCGTGCTACACTGAAAACTAATGAATCAAAAGTTCAGGAAGGTCAAACCTAAAACAAGTTGTAAAAAATTTCAAATGAAGAAAATAGTTTACATGGGCATTTATCTGCTCTTAATATACGGAAACGCTCAAAGCCAGGAGAATAACGTTCAAAAGTTTGAACTAACATTAATTTCGCAGGTGAATCAGGGAAACAGCTATATAACTTATCCAACCGATATCGGAAATATTGAACCACTTTGGTTTGAAGGAAATGTGATTCCGAATTTCTATTTGCGACAAAGCAAAAACTCCCGCCTGATGGGAGTTCTTACTCCGCAAATTATCATTCGCATGTACCAGGAAGAATCGTTCCCGGTGCGAACTCCCAGTTACATTCCACAAATTACTGTGTATTACCAGTTGAATAATAAAAAGAGCGCCAAAGCAGCCACTGTCTTCGGGCGTATTGCACATCATTCCAATGGTCAGGAGGAGCCTTTTTTTCTTGAAGATGGAAGTGTGAATACAAAATCAGGTGATTTTTCCACCAACTTTTTTGAACCAGGTTTTATAAGGACAAATTTTAGCAAGCGATTAAATGCTTATCAATTCTTTAAAACATCACTGGAAATCCACCCTCAAATCTGGTCGGCAGAAGAATTGGAAGGAATTTACAGCAATGTGCGCTGGCACAATTCATTTTCGGTATTTAAACTATCGGAAAAAAACCTGGAACAAAAATACAATCAGGCCAATATATCGGTAAAAGCAGAAACGACATGGCATTTTGGTGACATCAACAATTGGAGCAGTACAAACCTTAACCGTTTTGATTTCAGTTTGACCTTTTACTATCATCCCCGTTTTTTCGAAGATATTGGCCTGTTTGTGCAATATTACAATGGCGCCGATTATTACAACATGTACTTCAGTCATCAGTTAAGTGTGCTCCGGTTTGGATTTATGACCGACAAATTGAGATTTTGAAGCCTTAAAGTTTTGATTACAGACAATTACAGAAAACAGACAAATGACAAAAAGCGAATTAAACACAGAGGAACGCATTTTCCATTCGGCCTGCGAGGTTTTTCTTTTGTATGGGTACCATGGAACAACAATCCGGAAAATCACCGAATTATCAGGCACGAACAATGCTGCCTTGAATTACTATTTCAGGTCGAAAAATAAGCTGTACGAAAAAGTTGTGGAATATTTACTTGGTACAATTCCGGAAACGGATGATAATAAACATCTTAAC
>CAZXVT010000310.1:0-3305 GCA_964644015.1 uncultured Maribellus sp. | reverse complement strand
TCGTCGTTTTTCAGTTTATGAATCATCCCGTTTTCCACTTTCCAGTGCCGGTTTTCCACTGTGTCACGCCCCAGTCCGCGCCAGCCGGCAAATGTTTTACCATCGAACAGAAGTTCCCAGCCCTGTTCTTTCTCTTCTTTGCTTAAAATTTCAGGCTGATTTTTTATTCCGGATTGACAACTAAAAACAAGTGCCAGTAAAACAAGCACCAACCATTGATTTTGTTTTGGTTTTTGTGACTTCGCATTTTCCTGTTTTTTCATCATTTTTCAGATTTCTCACAGGTTGAAATTACACATAAAAAAACATTGCAACTGTTTAGATTTATGGTATGGCAGACAATATATTATTAGTATAAGTTGTGAAAAATGAGGAGTTTCGGACAATTCAAATCTTCAGTTTATGAAAAGGACTTTCGTATTAATATTTGTTTTGACAATTGCCGTTCTGACCAGTTCTGCGAAGGAGCCAAAATGGAAATCGTTATTCAACGGCAAAAACCTCGATGGCTGGACTGTTCGCGGAAAGGCAACCTGGGTGGTAAAAGACGGAGTGCTGGTTGGAGAAGGTGCCAACGGGCATATTTATGCAGCTCCTGAACTGACCGACCTCGAAGTAAAGGGAAAATTCAGAATTACAAGTACCGGCAAAGATGCCAACAGTGGTTTGTATTTCAGGGCCAATCCGCCTGCCGATAATCCCGATAGTTATCCGCGTGGTTACGAAGCCCAGATCTGCAACAGTCAGGATGCCCACACCGGCTGGCTCTGGAAACCGGGAACCCCGACCGGAAAAGCAACTGCTAACCTCACCAAAGATGGCGAATGGTTTGACTACCGGATTAAAGCAGTGGGTACCCACATCGAGTTCTGGATTAATGAGCAATTGGTTATGACCTATGATGACAGTGAATACACAAAAGGATATTTTGCCATTCAGTGTCATAACCCGGGAATGGTGATTGAAGCAAAAGAATTGTATTACAGAGACCTCAGCAAAAAGTAAATAGTTTTAAGTTAGTTTATTGTTTAGTTTCAAAAACAAAAAATCCGGTTTCATCGTCTGATGAACCGGATTTTCTATTTTGGCACCTAAATTTTTATTTCACCACAGGATAATTCTTTGTATCGGTTTTCCGGTAGGGTTGCCACGACATGGTCGTTTCATCCTGGATCATTTTATTGTGCATAAAAGCATTGTTTCCAAAGCGGAGCGTTTTTGCATTGTAGCCAAACAAACGAAGATAAGCCGTAACAAATGCTGAATTGTGACCGGTTCCGCAGTAAACAACAATTTCTTTATCAGCAGGAATGGTCTGCATTTCAGAAATAATACCGAGCGTTCCGCCAGGTTTATACCTGATGGCTCCCGGAATGTGGCCTGTGTCGTATTTATCTTTTCGTTCGTAATTTATGATATAGTATTTTTCAGGGTGCGCAAAAACCGTGTCGGCAGAAATGGTGGCATTTTCGTACTCGCCGAAAAGCGGGATTATCCGTGAATCGAAAATTTCTGCACCGGCTGTTTTCCCGGTATTCAACAAAGGAAAGTCTCCGGCAGGTGCTTTTTCGAAAGTTGTAGTATCAAGTTTCGATTCATATTCCGACGAAATTCCTGCCGCCCATTTGTTGTCCATTTTCGGGTTCCAGCCACTCATACCCAAACGTAAGGAATATACATTTCCGTAACCCATCAGCCTGAGTAACGAAGTCGCATAACTTGAACTTTGTCCCGAATAACAGGCAAGAATGATTTTGTCGTATTCAAAAGGCTTGATTTTACTGGCAAAAAACTCAGGTAACCCGGGCATTTCAACATTTACAGCACCTTTGATATGACCCTTTTTAAATACTTCCGGTTTGCGCATATCAACAACCAATGTTTTCTCTCCCAGCGCTTCAAAAGCAGGTTCGGCGCTGATTAACGACGGAAACTCACGGCTGTTTACATAGTCGCCGTTTGCGGCCAGGTAATCAATCAACAATTTTGCTTCTTTGTTGATTTCAACCTGTTTTGTTGCAGCTTCAGTAGTAACTGTATTGCCTTGATTCTGTTGTTTTTGTCCGCCTGAACAGGCAGCGATTAAACCAAACAGGCTTACCAGAATAATACCGTAACTGGTTTGTTTTAAAAATGACATTGAAATTTGTATTTAGTTTATCTGATTTCAGCCTTTGTTTTCAACTGGTTTACCGTCTTTGTCGAAACGAAGTGTTTCCGTGCGGCGGCCAAATTCGTCGTATTTGAACTCTGTAACGGCAACGCCACTGTTTGGGTCATTGATTACGTTGCGATCTTTGTCCATCGAAATTCTTTTTACCGGAGCACCATGTTCGTCATAAACCGTCTGTGTAACCGGAATGCCTTTTCCTCCGAGGTATTCATCATCCTGGTCAAACATGGCAGTTTCTGTAACATTGCCGTTGGCATCCACTGTGTTTACACGTTTTGCCCAACCCCAGTACAAATTCGACATGCGGCCAGTTGTGTTGTGAACCGAGAATACTTTTACATCACCCGCTTCAGTGTTTTCAAAAAGAAAATACGAAACACCCACATCGCCACAGTTTTCGGCAGTACAGTTGTAAAGTGTGTCGTTGTCATAATTGGCCATCCGGGTCAGATAACCATTGGCGTCATATGAAAAACGGAGTTCGAAAAACGGGCAGAAAGGATTCATTACCACCGAATCTCCTGCAAGGTTGTAACGTAATTCACGAACCATGTCGTCAGCAGTTTTCGACCACACAAAATTGTGAATGTTGTTGCGGTTTTCAACAGGCTGGCCGGCTGCATCCAGGAAGCGAAGTGCAACGCGCATCCCGGCTGAATCAAGTTTATACTCGAAAGTTGAAGCGCCATCGCGTTCGGTTGGCTGTCCTTTTTCATCAAAAAACTTTTTTATCTGCAGGTCGCCTTCGTAGGTATAAGTAATTTTAGCTGCACCCATCGACGAATAATTCAATAAAGTGTCATTTCGGTTGTATTCAACCGAAACAAGCTGGTTGTTTTCGTTCCAGGTGAACTTGTAGTTGTTAATATTTTTTGCTTCACCGGCGGTAATTTCTCGTGCCCCGCGTTCCAGATCCCAGGGTGTTTCGCTAAAAAGCAGGCCACGATAATATTTTACATTGCCCTTGTTTTCGGTTTGTGAAGGTTTGGGTGAACACGAAAAAATTGCCACAGCGGCAACCATAATAAACAGGTAATTGTACAGTTTCATTTTTCAAATTCTTTTTTGTTTTGATATTAAAATTAATTCATTCAGCTATTTAAACACCATTTTATGGCGATTGTTTATTCTA
>CAZXVT010000309.1:0-3314 GCA_964644015.1 uncultured Maribellus sp. | reverse complement strand
ATATTGGATATTCAGTATTCAATATTTATACTATTTCTTCTCAAACACCAGTTCTCCGTTTACATAAGTTTTCTGAATATCGATTACAAAATCATCCAAAGTAAAAAGAATCAAATCGGCCCTTTTGCCGGGCTCCAACATTCCGCGGTCATTCAGATTGTATAGTTTTGCCGGGTTTGTACTTGCCATTTGAATAGCATCGGCCAGCGAACAACCCGTAACTTTCATGATATTTCCCACTCCTTTTGTAATTGGCGACGCAGAACCATACAAAACCTGCTGCTCGGGATAATGTAATTTGCCTTCTTTCGTAAGTTCGATGGTTTCGCCGGTCTGGGTTTTGTAAACTCCCGGCGGAAGTGCTGCATAACTTGTAACATCGGAAGTGATGATGGTTTTATCCACTCCTTTTGTTTTGTAAAAAACCCTGATTTCTTCGGACAAAAGGTGAAAACCGTCGCAGATAATGCTGATCCACAGACTGTCGTTCGAAAGTTGCGGCCAGAGCGGGTTGTTGTGCCGGTTGATCATGTTGGCACAACCATTTCCGAGATGTGTTGAAATTCTCGCACCATTTTTTACAGCTTCATCCACTTGTTCGCGGTTAGCGTTGTGATGCCCCAGTGCCACGACAATCCCATTTTCATTGCACTTATTGATAAAATCCTGTGCTTCTTCCATTTCGGGAGCCAGCGTAACCTGTAGAATTTTTCCCCCGGCAGCTTTGTTTAAAGCCTGAAATTCGTTCCAATCGGGCAACCTGACAAACTGCTTTGGATGCGCTCCCCTGAACCCATCTTCCGGATTAATGTATGGCCCTTCAAGGTGAAATCCCGGAATAGAACCCAGGAGCCGCGGATCGTCAACCGCTTTGGCCAGCAGCGAAAAGTTTTTTTCAAGCACTTCGCGACTATTAGTGGTAAGCGTTGGTAAATAAGTGGTTACACCAAATCGCCACAATTCACGGGTGGCTTTTTCAATTCCTTCAACGGTAAGGTCACTTTCACCAAATGCAAACGAAACCCCGGCAAAACCATTTACCTGGTTATCAAAAAAACCGGGCGCAATATATACTGCTCTGGTTTCATCTTTCAGTGTTGTGATTTCTTCTACAGAAACAATTTTTCCTTTGTCAATTTTAACCTGAACCGGTTTACCTGTAGCAAAATGAATTCCTTCGATGGTTTGCTGTGCCAGGAGATCAGAAACGGAAAAATACAAAAGTGAAATAAGCGTAAGTTTAATAAAATAGCACTTAAAGAATCTGTTGTTCTTGCTCATTATCAGATTTCAATTGGTTTGAGGGATTAAAGTACACTAAATTTCGAAATCGTGAAACGATAAGAAAAAAAGAAATCCCGGAACCAACATCTGTTTATGTTGGTCCGGGACTGAACATTGTTTAATTGTTGCTTATCCTATTTTTTCATAGAATTTTAAAGAAAATTAACCAGTTACAAAATCAAGGATATTGCTTGCTCCGGTTGTTTTTCCTTCTTTGTAAAATTCAGTAAATCCGCATTTTGCGCATGAGACTGCCACAAATCGGCGGTTCTGAATATTGAAGAACCGAGTAAAACCTGAACCTGTTGTTCTGATTTGATCGGTTTCGGCTTTGTGGTATCCACATTTAGCACACGTATAACTTCTTTTTTCCATTACTGAATCATTTAATCTGGTTCTGAATCATTTTGCACATCATTTATTTTCAGTCGTTTGGCATTTTTCAGTGCATTACTGATAATCCATTCCAACTGGCCGTTAATACTTCTGAAATCGTCGGCAGCCCATTTTTCAACTGCATCGAGCATTTCAGGATTAACTCTGAGGACAAACGTTTTCTTCTTAGTCATAACTTCTTTTCTCCGTTTCCATCAGCTTTTTCAAAGCATATTCAAATGCCTGTTTTCGTTGTGTTCCAATCAGCAGTTTTTTCCCGTTAGTGAAATACAACTGCAAACCTTCTTTCCCTGAAATTGTAAAAGCAGAACCCCGCTTTAATTTTCGTTTAAAACCGTGGCCACCAAATTCCCGGTGCGCATTGTACGTTCTGAATTCATATTTTTCAATCATGGCAGGCGTGATTTTTCTCCATCTTCTTATTAGCGGTGGAAAGCTCACCCATAATGCATCGTTGGTAATTTTTACTTTCAGGGTCATTTTAATAATCAGATAATTTGCAGCAGCTATCACCACAATCAATCCCAGTCCGATTGCCACCAAAGTTCCCGTACTGGCAGGTTTGTCACCAAAAGGAATTTGCAGCACCTCCTGTGAATAAATACCATATGCGATGGGTGTAATTGCCGCAAACATCGAAATAAGTAGGATAATAATCATCCACCGCTGATTATTTTTCTGTTCTTCCTGAAAAAGAATTTTTTCCATTTCTAATACAAAGTACCTGTATTTACCACAGGTGTTGCATCTTTATCGCCACACAATACTACCATCAGGTTGCTTACCATTGTAGCCTTTCTTTCTTCATCAAGTTCTACAATTTTCTTTTTGCTTAATTCGTCAAGCGCCATTTCAACCATGCTTACCGCGCCTTCAACAATTTTATAACGGGCAGCAACAATGGCTGTTGCCTGCTGCCGTTTTAACATGGCCTGGGCAATCTCCTGCGCATAAGCAATATGGTTAATTCTTGCTTCAATTACCTGAATACCTGCAATATCAAGCCGTTCTTTTATTTCAGCTTCCAACTGGTCGTTAACTTCCTCGGTGCTTTCCCGTAAAGTAAGCTTTGCCTTTTCATCTTCAATGTTGTCATACGGATACATTCCGGCGAGTTTTCTCAAAGCAGCCTCGCTTTGCACCACCACAAAATGTTCAAATTCATCAACACCGAAAGCTGCTTTAAAAGTGTCGTCCACTTTCCACACAAGTACGAGGCCGATCATGATTGGATTTCCCAGCTTGTCATTCACTTTTATGGTTTCGCTGTCGAAATTACGCGCCCTGAGCGAAATCTTTTTCCGCACAAAAAACGGGTTCACCCAATAAAAACCATTTGTTTTAATAGTCCCTTTGTAGGCACCAAAGAGAATCATCACACAACTTTGGTTTGGATCGACAACCGTAAAACCGATTGCAAGCACAAAGAAAATGACGATTGCAATGGCTGCAGCCACAAACATTCCGCTGATAAAACCGAATACTGCAAAAGCAATTAGAATCAATTCAATCAGTAGAAACAAATAACCCGAAAATCCCGAATACTGTTTTTCCATGACATTAAATTTTTAGTATTATAATATTATTTTGATATCACAAATATAAATTATCTCTTTGAATCCTGCAACATGTTT
>CAZXVT010000308.1:0-3321 GCA_964644015.1 uncultured Maribellus sp. | reverse complement strand
CTGCTTCAGCAGCTGAGATGATTGGCATGAACGGTTTTGCTGAAGGAAACCCGGTGGAAGTGAAAGTCTGGAGCTACGAAACAAACGAAGTAAAAAGTCTGCAACTGATCGAAACCGAAGGAACACTGGCTTTCAGCAGGTTTGCAAGCGTATTCGTTGAGGTGAATGCAAACCAGGTTACCGGTGTAACAACCGACATTAACAGCATGGAGATCAAAATTTATCCAAACCCGGTTACAGAAAGGGTGAACATTGCTTTTACTGCAATGCCCGAACCCGGAACAAAAATCTCGTTACTGGATATCAACGGCAAAGAACTTGAAAGCCGCAACGCTGAATTGATGAACGAAACCTTTGACGTTCAAAATCTACCCGCTGGAATTTATATGATAAAAACTGAATTGAATAATAACTATAGCGTAAATAAAATGATCAAACGTTGATAAAAAAAAGGAGGCTGTCTCGAATAAGACAGCCTCCTAAAAATATTTAGTAGTATGTAATCTAACTGTTTATGTACCAGTTGTACATTTTTTCTATCCCTTCCTGAATCTCGATTTTATGATGCCAGCCCAATGAATGTAGTTTTGAAACGTCGGTTAATTTTCGTAAAGTACCATCAGGTTTTGCTGTATTAAAGACCAACTCACCACTAAAACCAACCTTCTCCTTTATCAAAAAGGCTAATTCCCTGATACTTATTTCCTTTCCGGTGCCAATATTTATATGGGTATTTCTGATTTCCTTTTCACTCAAATCAGCCAGATTGCTGAAATTTATTTTTTCAACAAGATACACACAGGCATCCGCCAGCTCTTCACTCCACAGGAACTCGCGAAGTGGCTTGCCAGATCCCCAGATTTCCACACTAACCTTTTCAGGTTCAGAGTTATTAAATCCAAATGTGATTCCATACTTTGCGAGAATTCCGGAAATTTTCTCCATGCTGTCAGCCCCAGAAATCCCTTCAATCGGTCTTTTATTCAAATCATTTCTGATTGCATCCCAGTCATTTTCAATAATACATTTTCCAAGATGTATTTTCCGGATAAGTGCAGGCAGAACATGAGACTTTTCCAAATCATAATTATCATTCGGTCCATACAAGTTGGTTGGCATCACCGAAATAAAATTGGTGCCGTATTGAATGTTGTAACTCTCACACATTTTGATACCTGCAATTTTGGCAATTGCATAAGGCTCGTTGGTATATTCCAAAGGACTGGTTAACAAACTGTCTTCGGGCATCGGTTGCGGCGCATTTCCCGGATATATACAAGTACTTCCGAGAAACAAAAGTTTTTTGACACCATATTTATATGAATTATGAATAATATTATTCTGAATCATCAAATTCTCATAAATAAACTGCCCTCTGTAGGTATTATTAGCAATTATCCCTCCCACTTTTGCAGCAGCAAGAAAAACGTATTCAGGTTTTTCGACCTTAAAAAAATTCTCTACAGCAGCAGAGTCTATTAAATCCAATTCATTGAAAGTTCTTCCTAAAAGGTTCTTATATCCTTTTTGAACCAGATTATTCCAGATTGCTGAACCAACAAGCCCGGTGTGACCGGCAACATATATTTTTGAATCTATATTCATCTTTAAAAGCGATCTATTCTAAGATTAATTCAAACAAAAAGAATTTAACCAACTGATAATTAGGAGAACCATTATTCGAAATAGTTTAATGTCCGGTATCCTCCTTCACGAAGAAAAGCATCCTTCTTCATCAATTCGACATCAGAATGAATCATATCTGAAATCAAACCTTTCAAATCGTATTTCGGAACCCAGCCTAACTTTTCTTTGGCTTTCGTTGGATCACCAATCAGCAATTCCACCTCTGTGGGTCTGAAATATTGTGGATCGACCGAAATAACCGGAATTTCATTACCAGATTTTAAATCTTTCCTGATTCTTTTTTCGAAATTTTCGAGATACTGTTCACCCACTTTTAAATTAAAAACTTTATCGTCAATTGCAGTAACATATCCTTTCTCATCAGCACCCTCTCCGAAAAATGTCATTTCGATTCCTAACTCACTTGCAGTCAACTTTATAAAATCCCGAATTGAGGTAGTTATCCCTGTTGCAATTACATAATCATCAGGTTTTTCCTGCTGAAGGATAAGATGCATTGCCCTGATATAATCTTTTGCGTGTCCCCAGTCACGACGGGCAGAGAGATTACCTAAGAAAATTGTATCCTGCATTCCTAATACTATCCTGGAAAATGCCCTTGTAATTTTGCGTGTAACAAAAGTCTCACCTCGTATCGGTGATTCATGGTTAAATAAAATACCATTTGAAGCATGCATGTTATAAGCTTCACGGTAGTTTACTGTAATCCAATACGCATAAAGTTTTGCAACACCATATGGTGAACGCGGATAAAACGGTGTATTTTCCGATTGAGGAACTTGTTGCACCAAACCATATAATTCTGAAGTGGAAGCCTGATAAACACGTGTTTTATGTGTTAAACCGAGAAGACGAATAGCTTCAAGAATTCTAAGTGTTCCGATACCGTCTGCATTCGCTGTATATTCGGGTGTATCGAAACTGACTTTCACATGACTCATTGCAGCAAGATTATAAATCTCATCAGGCTGAGCTTCCTGTATAATCCTGGTCAAATTCATACTGTCGGTCATATCGCCATAATGCAAAATCAGGTTCCTGTTATCAACATGTGGGTCCTGATAAATGTGATCGATCCTTTCTGTATTAAACATTGAGGCGCGGCGCTTAATACCATGTACAATGTAATCTTTTTTAATCAGGTATTCGGCTAAATATGCTCCGTCCTGTCCTGTTATTCCTGTAATTAATGCAACTTTCTTTTTCATTCTAATTATTTTTTTCTCTATCACTAATTAACTTATAAATCTCATCCCATGAAGGAATCCCTGAAATATTCCTGTCATCTATATAAATATCAGCATATATTTTACGGCTATATGTATTATCAAACTCTTCACCGTCAAAATCATTATTTACTGCATGAAATACTAATCCTCTTTCTTCACAATATTGAACAGCTTCATGTAATTCCTTACCCGAACGATAAGTCCATAAAATCAATCTATGGCCTTTTTGCTGCAGAAGTTTCAATGTTTTTATTGCAGAAGGAATTTCTTTCCCGATTTTTGGGTATTTATGCTGAACTATTGTTCCGTCGAAATCAACAGCAATGATCATATGTATGGATTAATAAGCAAATTATTTATACAATACAAATTGTACAGAATAAATGTTTAAACGGAAAAATTAATTTGTAAAAATTAATTTAATAAAAGGTGGATAATATCGAAT
>CAZXVT010000307.1:0-3322 GCA_964644015.1 uncultured Maribellus sp. | reverse complement strand
CCGGAGCAGCCGGTTTGTTGTATCCCTGCGACAAATCAAAAATCTTTGTTTCAAAAGCTTCGGTTTCGGGGAGGTCGAATTCGAGGCCGCTGCTTTGGTCGATTTCAAGTTTCAGGCTGGCAGCTTCAAACTCCAGTACATGACCGGCTTTGGTTTCGTCGGCCGAGATAAAATGGAGGTGAAAACCGGGGAGGTTCACGCCACCCACATACTCCGGAAACCAAAAACCCACCAGCGTTCCTTCCACATTAAGCCACTCAAAAACCGGGCGGTTGGTAATGGCTTCGGCCAGCGTTTTTTCGTAGGGTTCGTGCTGTTTTTCGGCACTGCCGCATTTGATGCGTGAAAATGTGCCGGTCACCCTGATGGCGTAAATAAAATTCGGCGACGAAAACTGTTTTTCGGCCAGCTTTTTCAGCGCCGGATAATCGGTAATCGTGCCGGTTTCAACCACAAAATCGGGTTGAAAAAATTTGACTACTGTAAACGGAACCAGCGAATAGTCTTCTGGCATTTTTACTTTTCCATCAGCCGGAAACTGGTACACTTTGCCATTGTTTACAATCATTTCGCCATCCAGCCCGTTGTAGGTTCCCAAACCCATGTCGCCTTTTGTTTTCACACCGGCAACCGTCATGTTTCCATCGTAAACACTGTTGGCCAGCGCTGTAAACAGCGAGTACTGGTAAACTCTGTCGGTGTTTTCGGTTTTAGAAACGGGGGTTGCTATTTTTGGGGCGCTGCACGAGGCTGCCAGCAATCCGGCAACTGCAAACCCTAAAATTCTATTCATTTTCCAGTTGTTTTAGCTGTTTCACTTCGCTCCCCCACCAGTTATTTCCGGGGTCGAAATACTCCGAAAGAAAACTCAGTCGCTGTTTTTCGAGTTTTGGCAACTGTTCGGTTTCCACTTTTCGCAGGTATTCCTTTTCCTTTAGCACATCGTATTGCGGGTCGGGTTCCGGAAAACGGGCGCCCACTTCGTTTAAATACGAAAATAGTTTTTCGTGCAATTCCTTTGTTTTTGCAGGTTCACGCGCTGCAAGGTCGGTAGTTTCACCCAAATCATTTTTCAGATTGTACAATTCTTCGTGCCCGTCTTCGTAATAATGAATGAGTTTCCAGTCGCCCAAACGAATAACCGAAGAAGGTTCGCCGCCTTGGTTTCCGTAATGCGGATAGTGCCAAATGAGCGGACGTTCGGCAATATTTTCGCCTTTTAGCAGCGGAACAAGGCTCTGCCCATCGGCGTGTTCCTGTGGTTTCAGCTTTATTCCGGCCAGTTCGAGAATCGTGGGATAAAAATCGGTTCCAGTTACCGGAGTTGTGCATTTTTGTCCGCCATTGATTCCCGGAACCCTGATAAAATAGGGTTCGCGGATTCCGCCTTCAAACTGGTAGCCTTTTCCGGCACGCAGTGGTAAATTTGAAGTAGATGAAGCGTCGCCGGCAGCCACACCGCCATTGTCGGAGGTAAAAATCACCACTGTATTTTCTGCCAGTCCAAGTTCATCAAGCGCTTTCAGCACTTCGCCCACTGCATCGTCCATCGATTCCACCAGACCGGCGTAAACCGGGTGGTCCTGCACCTGGCGGATGGGAAGAAAATGACCCATTTGAAAAGCAGTTGGAGCGATTCCCTGTTTTACGGCTTTGTCGCGGTATTTTTTCCATTTTTCGTGTGTGGTTTCCAGCGGACCGTGCACGGCATAAAACGACAAAAAAGCAAAAAACGGCCTGCTTTTGTTATCGTTTAAAAACTGAACTGTTTCGCGGGCCAGCCGTATTTCGAGGTTTTCGCCGGCAGGGCCATCTTTTAAATTTGGATTTTCGTAAGGTGAATAATAACCACCTTTCGGACTGCCCGCATCCCAGCCGCCTTTGTTGATGTCGAAACCGTGGTCTTCGGGCCACGAACCTTCGTCGCCTAAATGCCATTTGCCAGCAAAAAAAGTAAGGTAGCCGGCTTCCTTCATTGCTTCGGGTAAAGTGATGTATTCGGGTGGCAAACTGTGCACATATTCGGGTGGCAGAAGCTTGTTGAACCGTCCCGCATTTCGCCAATCCTCGCCGGTTGCTGCGCCAATCCAGTCGGTGATGCCGTGTCGGGCGGGGAATTTGCCTGTCATGATGCTGGCGCGAGACGGACTGCAAACCTGGCAGGAAGCGTAGCCATCGGTAAAAATCATTCCCTCGCGGGCAATCCTGTCGATGGAGGGCGTTTCGTAAAATTTACTGCCTAAAATACTTAAATCGTGGTACCCGAAATCATCAGCAAGTATAAACAGGAAATTGCGCTTTTGCTTTTCAGTCGCAGACAAATTGTTGACACCTGCAACTATCAATACAAGAACCAAAAACAGTTGAAATTTCCAGTTCATCTTATCATTTATCAACCCGTTCAAAACTGATGTAATCGTAATTCATATCGCCATATTCAACGGTATGCAGTGTGATGGTCTGAATTCCCTGCTCCAGTTTTATCTGCGCCATATTTTCCAGATAATTCCAGTGGTGCCATTGCCGCCATGCAACTGTGTCGGCTTCAACAAACGTGCTGGGGATTTCAATTTCGCCAGTTGCATCTGAGTCGTTCACCGAAACTGAAATTTTCCCGCCATTGTTGGAAGTGTACATCAGCCCCAGTTTATACAATCCCGAATCAAGCACATTTACCGTATATTTTGTCCACTCGCCCTCTTTGGTCCAACCAATATAAAGCTGGTCTTTTTCAGGCTCTACAAAGTTGTAGGGAGAATTGTCCACGGCATTGAGATAAAATTTAGTGTAAGAAATATCAACGGCTTCGTTTTTTCTGAATTCGTTCAGGTAAGATCCATCAGCCAGATTCAGTGCACCGCTTCCGGAGTTAACCGAATCAGCATCATGGAAGGCAATTCCTTCGCCTCCCAAATCGTAATATTCGCACTGCAGTTTCCCGGGAATGGTTTGCGGCCCTGCCTGATAAACCGAATCATGGTAAGGTTTTCCGGTGTAAACAACTTGCTTTTTTGCGGGCTGGCACGAAATAAAAACTGTTATTAAAAAAAGGAAAACGAAAGGACCTGAAAAGGAAATTGGTTTCATAAAGAATGGTTTTATGGTGAATCATTCAAAAGTATCAAAATTTGCCTGTTATTGAATCCTGATTTATCTGTATTGAAACCGACAACCTTGGATTTTAGCCAAAACTATATTTAGAAACTCTTTTGTCCGGATAAAAATTAATTTTAGGATAAGATTCTTCTCTTCATTTCATTACGTTCAGAATGAACTGTGTTAAAAAGCAAATTTAAAATGATAATTTTTTTCATATTCAGTT
>CAZXVT010000306.1:0-3368 GCA_964644015.1 uncultured Maribellus sp. | reverse complement strand
ATAAAACAGTTTTTTAACAACAAGTTTTCATATAACTTTAAATATGGATCTTTTCAGTGAAATTGCATTTAAAACAAGTAAGGTAATTACCCAGAATTACAGCACATCTTTTTCGGGGGCAGTAAGCCTGCTCGAAAAAGAAAAGCAGGATGCTATTTACAGCATTTATAGTTTTGTACGTTTTGCCGACGAGATTGTGGATACTTTTCACCAGTGTAACCAAAGCTATTTTCTCGACAAATTTGAATCCGACCTGAATGAAGCAATTGTTGAAAAACTAAGCCTGAATCCAGTTTTACATGCTTTTTCATTAACCATCAGAAAATATAATATCGACAAGAAATATGTAGATGCTTTTCTCGCCAGTATGAGAGCTGATCTGAAAAAACAGATCTATAATAATTACGAGGAATTGAGTGAATACATTCACGGTTCGGCGGATGTTGTGGGACTGATGTGTCTCAAAGTATTTGTTGATGGTGATGAAAAGCTTTTTAATCAGTTGCAACTTCATGCGATAAAACTGGGATCAGCTTTCCAAAAAGTAAATTTTCTGCGCGATCTGAAATCTGACACCGAAGGTTTGCACCGGATTTATTTCCCGCAACTTGGAAATAACAAGTTTACTGAACCGGTAAAAAACGAGATCATTGCTGATATTGAAAATGATTTTGCAGAAGCCAGAAAAGGTATAGACAAATTACCCGGAAGATCGAAACTTGCTGTTTTAATGGCATTTACCTATTACACCACCTTACTGTCAAAACTAAAAGAAACACCGGCAGTGAAAATCAGCGAATCGCGAATACGCGTTCCCGACTGGTACAAATATTTCCTGTTTACCAAAATCAGAACCCAATATAAATTAAGCATTCTTTAAATCAACAACTATATGGAAGATACCAACCTGATACTTGTGGATGAATTTGACAATGAAAAAGGTGTTATATCGAAAACTGAAGCACATTTGAAAGGAGAACTTCACCGGGCTGTTTCGGTATTTATTGTCAACAACGAAGGGAAATGGCTGTTACAACAACGAGCAATAAACAAATATCACTCTGCCGGATTGTGGACCAATACCTGTTGCAGTCACCCTTCCCCGGGAGAATCAGTTCAGAAAGCCGCCTCCCGCAGGTTGATGGAAGAAATGGGAATTCAGGCAGAAATTACCCCACTCTTTAGTTTTACGTACAAAGAAATTCTTGAAAATGGTTTGACAGAACATGAATTTGACCATGTTTTTCTGGGTTACTATGATTTGCTGCCGTCAATAAATCCAAATGAAGTGATGAATTACCGGTATCTTTCATTCGAAGCAATAAAAGCCGAAATTGAATCAAATCCCGGATACTACACAGTCTGGTTCAGAAAGATATATGAACAGGTAAACGAACACATTCTGAACCGAAAGCAGTAAAATACAACACTGAATAAAAATGTGTAATTAACTGAAATTATATTAATTACCTATAAAAACAATAATTATGGTTGTACTAAATCTGGCATTATTTCTGGCTGCTTTCATGTTTATGGAGTTTGTTGCCTGGTCGAACCATAAATATATCATGCACGGTTTTTTATGGAAATGGCATGTCGATCATCACAGGAAAGACAACAAACAATATTTGCCTGAAAAAACTGAAGATAAAAGATGGGAAAAAAACGACAGGTTCTTTTTGGTGTATGCAGTGCCTGCGATTGTTCTTCTTATAACAGGTTTTTCAACCGGATTGTGGTGGATGGTCAGTATCGGGGCCGGAATCAGCTTTTACGGTTCCATTTATTTTCTTATTCACGACATTGTGATTCATAAACGGGTGAATGCAGGATTCGGCTTTATTACAAAAACCCGCTATTTTCAGGCACTAATCAGGGCTCACACCGCTCATCATCAGCCTAAAACAAAAGACGATTTCAATAATTTCGGATTGCTAATTTTCCCACGCCGTTTTTTTAATACCTGATGAAATCACTCTACGCAATTATATTGATTACATCGGTGGCAATTCCATTTGTACTGAGTTTCGATCGCAAACTGCAATTTTGGAAACAATGGAAATTCCTGTTCCCCGCAATACTGATTATCGCGGCAGTGTATATTTTCTTTGATGTCCTGCTTACAAAAGCAGGTGTGTGGGGATTTAATCCTGATTATCATTCAAGTGTTACATGGCTGAATCTCCCGGTTGAGGAGTGGTTGTTTTTTATTGTAATTCCGTATGCAAGCATTTTCCTACACGATTCGATAGTGCTTTATTTCCCGCGATTCAAAACCGGAACCAAAACTTCAAAATACCTTACTTATTTGCTGATTGTTTTGCTTTTACCGGTAATTTTGATGAGTACCGGCAAAACGTACACCGTTTATATTTTAACCACCGTTGTATTTTCATTAATTCTTGCTTTAGCCGATAAATACCAGATTATCAATCAATTTTATGTGACTTATCTCGTAATTCTGCTGCCATTTCTTTTGGTGAATGCCATACTCACCGGCAGTTTCACCGAAAGCCCGGTTGTTTGGTACAACGACGTCGAAAACCTGGGAATCAGGGTTTTTACAATCCCAATTGAAGACTTTGGGTATGCATTCAGTATGATTCTGCTGAATCTTTTGCTGCGCGAAAAAATCAAGGTTCTTAAAATCTACAAAAACTGAATGACATCAATGCACAACATACAACAATTGGCTATTCAGCGAATAAAATGGGTTATTCTGTTTTTTATTATTTTTTATGGGGTGGGAATTACCGGAATGACAATGGAAATAACCCGTTCTTTATTTATCAGCCTGGTACCATTTACCCTGCTTTCGGGTTTTGCCGTTTTACTTATATATCACGAAAACGGTTTTTCTACAAAAACAATTACTGCATTTTTCCTTGTCTGGCTGATTGCATTTCTGGTTGAAGCAGCCGGTGTGGCAACCGGGAAAATATTCGGCTTCTACCAATATGGAGAAACCCTTGGCATTAAATTGCTGGAAACGCCTTTGATTATTGGTATCAACTGGCTCTTCCTGGTTTATGTCACAGCATCCATCGTCTCGCTTTTCAAACTGAGTGGCCTTGTTGCCGCTGTGTTTTCTTCCGGATTAATGGTTTTTTACGACCTTGTGCTCGAACAATCGGCTACTATTCTGGGAATGTGGAGCTGGCAAAACAACCAGATTCCTTTGCAGAATTATATTGCATGGTTTGTTCTCTCACTGGCATTTCAGTTTTTATTTGAGTTGATGAAAATTGAGACCAAAAACAAAATAGCACCCTGGCTTTTTGGTTTGCAGTTTTTGTTTTTCCTGATTTTATATTTCATTTTTAATTGAACAACTTGATTTTAAAGGCAAAACATAATATCATTATCTA
>CAZXVT010000305.1:0-3442 GCA_964644015.1 uncultured Maribellus sp. | reverse complement strand
TTGAATGTCAAAAATTTAAATTTTATTAATATTTTATCTTTTGCAATTTTAATTTTTTTTATGGTAACTTTAATTTGTTGTTTAACGTAATGTAACTTGTTATAAAGTTGAAGAGTTCGATTTTAAAGGCTTTTTTAATACAGACAGTAATAAATTAAAACAGATAGCTATGACTTGGGAAGAAGCAAAAAAAGGTTTTGAAAATTACCTGAGACTGGAGAAATCCTTGTCGCAAAATTCAGTATCAGCCTATATTAACGATATCAATAAACTGATCGTGTATCTGAACACGCATTTCAGTAAAATAACTCCTTTAAAAGTTAAACTTGAGCATCTAAAAAGTTTTGTTGCCTGGCTGAATGAAAAGGAGATCAGTCCGAGAACCCAGGCCCGGACAATTTCAGGGATCAAATCGTTTTATAAGTATCTGATGGTAGAAGAAAAAATTACCACGGATCCTACTTCTTTACTCGAATCGCCTAAAATCGGAAGAAAACTTCCTGATGTATTATCAATTGAAGAGATTGATTACCTGATTGATTCAGTAGATCTGAGCAAAGTTGAGGGACAAAGAAATAAAGCCATGATTGAAACACTGTACAGTTGTGGTTTAAGAGTGAGCGAACTTGTTAATCTTAAAATAACCAATCTTTTTCTCGATCAGGGATATGTTAAAGTAGAAGGAAAGGGAAATAAAGAAAGACTGGTTCCGGTAAGTGGAAAAGCGGTTGAAGAAATTGAAACATACCTTGCTAATTACCGCAAAAAGCTGAATGTTGCAAAGGACAGCGAAAATATTTTATTTCTGAACCGCCGGGGTAAAAAACTCAGCAGGGTAATGGTGTTTACCATCATAAAAGGTTTGGCAGAAAAAGCCGGTATCAAAAAGAGTATCAGTCCGCATACATTCCGTCATTCATTCGCTACCCACTTAATAAATGGGGGAGCAGATTTACGCGCAGTGCAGGAAATGTTAGGTCATGAATCAATTCTTACTACAGAAATCTATACACATCTTGATCGTGAATACCTGAAAAGTACCGTACAGCAGTTTCATCCAAGAGCATAAGTAATCCGGATTGTTTATTAATTATTAATTAACATTCGATTTTGGTGTCAAGAATCTTGTTTGGCACTGATTAAATATTTGTATATCAATTGAATGGAGATAATGTATGCTTTATAGCATAAATTAATTAAACCTTTTTCCGGTTAATACATAATAAGTATAAAACCGGAACAAACATGGTTTTAGATTTATTCTATCATTCATAAAATCAATTGATTATATGTATGCTGTGTGTGAAATACGTCGTAAGTATTTTTGTAATCATTATTAAGGGAATTTTAACTGGTTATTACAGAGGAACTAAACAAACCGACAGACTGATTTATTTCAAATTTAAAAGAGGATAAAACCTTTATATTTGCCATTGATCAAAATAAATAAACAAAGTACAATTTTCTGATTTATAACAAATTAAATTTTTATGACTACTAACAAAAAATTATTGGCATGGGTGGAAGAATGGGCGCAATTGTGCCAACCCGACAATGTATATTGGTGTAACGGTTCAGAAGAAGAAAACCAGCGTTTACTCGACGAAATGGTAGCTGCTGGTTCAGCAGTAAAACTTAACGAGGAAAAACAGCCCGGAAGTTACTATTTCCAGAGCGATCCTTCAGACGTTGCACGTGTTGAAAACCGTACTTATATCTGTACCGCTACAAAAGAAGAAGCTGGTCATACCAACAACTGGATGGAACCGCAGGAAATGAAAACCATTCTTCGCGAAAAATACAGAGGTTGTATGAAAGGCCGTACCATGTACGTTATTCCTTTCAGCATGGGACCGCTGGGTTCAAACATTGCAAAGATTGGTGTTGAAATTACCGATTCAGCGTATGTTGTTGTGAATATGAAAATCATGACCCGCATGGGAAAGGCAGTTCTTGATGTTCTGGGCGATGGTGATTTTATTCCTTGTATTCACTCAGTAGGCGCTCCGCTTGCTGAAGGACAAAAAGATGTGGCCTGGCCATGTGCACCGATTGAAGAAAAATACATCAGCCACTTCCCTGAAACTCAGGAAATCTGGTCGTATGGTTCAGGTTACGGTGGTAATGCGCTGCTTGGTAAAAAATGTCTTGCACTGCGTATTGCATCGTACACTGCAAAACAGGAAGGCTGGTTAGCAGAACATATGTTAATCATGGGTATTACCAATCCGAAAGGCGAAAAGAAATACATTGCTGCCGCATTCCCGAGTGCCTGCGGAAAAACCAATCTCGCCATGTTAATTCCGACGATTCCGGGATGGAAAGTTGAAACAGTTGGTGACGACATCGCCTGGATGAAATTTGGCGCTGATGGCCGTTTATACGCTATCAATCCGGAAGCTGGCTTCTTTGGTGTTGCTCCGATGACTTCAATGGAAACCAACCCGAATGCAATGCTTTCGGCAAAAGCCAATACAATTTTCACCAACGTTGGTTTAACTCCTGATGGTGACATCTGGTGGGAGGGTATCGGAACAGAATGTCCGGCCGGAACAATTAACTGGAAAAACAAAGTTCATGACCCGGCTTCAGGCGAACCTGTTGCACATCCGAATGCACGTTTTACTGCACCGGCTGGCCAGTGCCCGGCAATTGACCCGGAATGGGAAAATCCGGCAGGTGTGCCAATTTCGGCATTCCTTTTCGGTGGTCGCCGTCCTTCAACAGTTCCGCTGGTTTACCAGGCACGCAACTGGAATCACGGTGTATTTATGGGCTCAATTGTGGGTTCTGAAGTTACTGCAGCGGCTATCGGTCTGAAAGCTGGTGTTCGCCGCGACCCGTTTGCGATGTTGCCATTCTGTGGTTATAACATGGGCGACTATTTTGGTCACTGGATTAAAATTGGTGAAACAGCTCCTGATAAAACAAAACTTCCAAAAATCTTTAACGTGAACTGGTTCCGTAAAGATGAAAACGGAAAATGGCTGTGGCCGGGATATGGCGAAAACATGCGCGTTTTGGAGTGGATTTTCGATGCTTGCGACAATGCTGTTGAAACAGTTGAAACACCCATCGGATTTGTGCCAAAGAAAGAAGATATCGATGTAAAAGGTATTGAAAAAGTGGCTGAAAATTTGGATGAATTGTTGAGCGTAAATACTGAAAAATGGCTCGACGAATGTGAATTGATCGAAGAACATTATGCAAATTTCGGTTCTCATCTTCCAAAAGAACTGGCTGAAGAATTTGTTGCGCTGAAAAACCGTTTGAAATAAATAGTTTAATATGTTGATAGAAGGGCTGTTCGCTAACTGCGAATGGCCTTTTTTCTTTACTTAAGGTAGCTGGTCATTTTTTAACACTCTCAATATAGAATCTAATTTCTCAATATTTTCTTCTGAAAATCCCTGTTCGAAGAGCAGGAGGTTCTCATTGTGAA
>CAZXVT010000304.1:0-3458 GCA_964644015.1 uncultured Maribellus sp. | reverse complement strand
TCCAGGGAGGTGTGATCACGGTCAACAGCGCCGTCAAAGATGGTATTCATGCCACCAGTTGCAGCATATCTGAATACTTCGCGCGGGATAAAACGAAATGCCGGGAAATAAAAAAAATCGATAAATTTAATTATCCGATTCCGGATATTTCTTAAAAATTGCACCATTCAGCAAATTGATTTTGTTTGGTAAAGAAAACATTTTTCGTTTGATTTTGAAAAAATTACCACTTAAAGTTCGGGCGGTTTTCTTAATTGCTTTTTAGCAGATACATTTTTCTTTGTTTCCAGCCTTTGCTTTACCGAGGCCGGCGAAGGAGCAGTTTTAATTCTTGTTCTTTTAACCCTGAGCGCACTTTCAATCGCATTGAAAAATTTGATCGTTACAAGTTCTTTATTTTCTAGCTGGGTTCTGGCTAGTTGTGAAGAAAGAATCAATTCTCCGGCCGAATTTATTTTGTTTTTCAGTTTTTCCAGTATCCGCGATTTCTCCACTTCACTAAAAATGGCAGTTTCATTTAAAGAAAAACGTAATTCAACCTGGGTATTTACCTTGTTTACGTTTTGTCCACCCGGGCCACTGCTCCGACTGGTGGAAAAACGAACTTCATTTTCAAGTAGTTTTTTTATTTCGTCTGTAAGTTTCATTCATCCTGCCTTACTAATCTGTTCAAGTTTTAAGGCATCCAAAATATGAATTTTCTTTCCGTTAAGGCTAACGATTTTTTCTTTTTCAAATTCTTTCAAAAATTTTATGGCACTTTCAACCGAAATTGAAGCAAAATCAGCGATGTCCTGCCGGGTCAGAAAATCAAACACATTATCACCGGCAAATTCATCCTGCGACAGGTACAACAGGCTCGAAGCAAGTTTTCCGCGCATTTGTTTATACGACAAATTTCTGATGATTCCGAGCAGAAGACCTTCAATCTGGTAATTGCGGGAAGTTAAACGCAGTCCGAATTCCGCATTTTCAAGAAGGGCATTTTTAAGACTTTCCCGATCGATCATACAAACCTCTGAATTTTTGATTGCGAGGGCAGAATAGGTATGTATATTTTCGCCGAAAGTTGAAGCAAATGCCAGAAAATCACCTGCCTTTGCAAGACTAATATTAATCTGTTTCCCGTGACCAGTTTGCAGATAAACCTTTACAAGCCCGTTAACGATATAAATAACGTGTGGCGCAAAAGCTCCTTGTTTGAAAATTTGTTCACCCCGCTGATAGATAATCCGGGTCTTTTTGCCTTCGGCAATATTCAGTTCTTTTGAAATTAATTGCTCAATCACTGAATTCTGACTTTGCGATTCAGCCATAGTTTTTGGTTTTTTGTGTGACAAAAATATCATTTAGTCATTAAAAAAAGGATGATTTGGATGAAATTAAGTTCAATAATTTTGACGTGTAATAGTGTAAAACATGAAAAATCATAGCATAACTGTTGTTTAATTTCATAATAATTTTGTGCGCGAAATTTCATTTGCCGGATAATTTTGCATCCAAACAGAAAACAGATATGATGTAAACTGTAAATACCCCATTAATTCATAACAAATTACGCGATAAACATTAATTCAAAAGGATAAAGAAATAGATTTGCACTCAAAAAAATAACAATGGCAACAGAACAAATAAAGGTAAACTGGCTCGAAAATGTGGCATTTGAAGCAGAAGTGAACGGGCACAAAATTACACTTGATGCCGCCGAAGCAGTGGGTGGCGAAAATCGAGGTCCGCGTCCGAAACCATTAATGCTTGTGGCCCTGGCCGGGTGCACCGGGATGGATGTGATTTCAATCCTTAAAAAAATGAGGGTGGAAGTTGAAGCTTTTTCCGTAAAGGTTGAAGGAGATTTAACCGAAGAACATCCGAAACAATTCACCCAAATGCGGGTGATTTACGAGTTTAAAGGAAAAGACCTTCCGATGGATAATCTTGAAAAAGCGGTTAATCTTTCAGAAGAAAGGTATTGCGGTGTAAGCGCTATGTACCGCAAGGCAATCGGGATTTCAACTGAAATAAGAATAATTGAATAAAGGTTTTATAAAATGTCAACAACATTAATCGTCATATTACTGGTAGTGGTCGTTTTAGTTGGATTTATAACGTTCACTCATTTTCGGATGAAAAATGCCAAACCTGTTGAAAACAGTAAAAAAATCATCGTACTGGGAAACAAGAATTTCAAATTGGCTTTGAAAAAAGAGATTTTGCTGGTTGATTTCTGGGCTCCCTGGTGCGGCCCCTGTAAAATGGTGGCTCCCATATTAAATGAAATTGCCGAAACCGAAAGTGATATTGTAATCGGTAAGGTTAACGTTGACCAAAACCAGGATCTGGCTAAAAAATACAAAGTCAGAAATATACCTACGTTGGTAGTTTTTAAAAACGGCAACGAGGTTGGACGCATTGTTGGCGTAAAAAGTAAAAAAGCGATTCTGAGTGAAGTCAGAAGTGCGGTGGCCGGTTAATAACAATTCAAAGATATTTCTGGGGGTTGACCCAAAAGCCACTCAAGGGTGTCATTTTGAACCTAGCGAGAAATCTTTCGCATTGAGATACAGATATTTCGACTTCGCTCGACATGACAATGAAACTTGAAAATTTACTGTTTGGTCAGCCTCATTTTTTTTCATCAGTCAATCATATATTCAGTTCAATCCCAACCGGGCAGTGGTCGGAACCAAAAATCTCAGTTAATATAAAAGCCGAATTTACAGAAGGAATAAACGATTGGCTGACCAGAAAATAATCGATTCTCCAGCCAACATTTTTTTCCCTTGCTCCGGCCCGGTAACTCCACCACGAATAAGCCCCTGTTTTTTCGGGGTAAAAATGCCGGAAACTATCAATTAACCCGTTTTGCGTGTAACGGTCCATTCCATCAATTTCAACCTGCATGTAACCGGCGTATTTATTATAATTGGCCTTTGCGTGTGTTAAATCGATTGGTTTGTGCGCCACATTAAAATCGCCACAAACGACCACCGGTTTTGTTTTTTCGAGATTTTTTAAATAAGCCAGAAAATCCAGATCCCATCGCTGACGGTAATCCAGTCTTTTTAAGTCGCTGCCTGAATTTGGCACATAAACATTGACCAGGAAAAATGCCTCGTATTCAAGACACAAAACCCGCCCTTCGTTATCATGCTCTTCAATTCCAATATCGTTTTTAACACTCAACGGCATTGATTTAGAAAGAATTGCTGTTCCGGAATATCCCTTTTTTTCAGCCGAATTTGCATAAATATGATAGTTTTTGATGGAGTCAAGAGTTTGCACAACCTGGTCATCCTGTGCTTTGGTTTCCTGAAGGCATAAGATGTCGGGGGCCATTATATTAAAATCATTGAAGAAATTTTTCTGCGCCACCGCACGAATACCATTAACATTCCAAGAAATTATTTTCATTGCTTTTTTTTCGGAATATAGCAATTCCTGACATTTCAAACGACCAC
>CAZXVT010000303.1:0-3494 GCA_964644015.1 uncultured Maribellus sp. | reverse complement strand
CAGTAAACCGGTTCCTGCACGCAAACATCCGCGTGAAGCCAGAATGGCGGCACCCATTTTTCCAAAACTCCCGGCAACCAGCAACGCGTGGCCGAATTTTCCTTTGTGCCCGAACTTCGAACGTGAAGGGAGCAGTTTATTTACTTCTTCTTTACCGGTGAAAACAAAATAACTGGGTGTTTGCTCAATTCCTTCGGGATGCAGGCCAATGGGCAAAACCTCCCATTTCCCGGTGAACTGCTCATTTTCAGGAAACAGAAAACTCAGTTTCGGGAATTGAAAGGTGAGCGTGCGGCAAGCCTGGATTGTGTTGTTTTCGTTGCAGCCGGCACTGTTTTCACCGGGCAGACCACTGGGAATATCAATCGCAACAACCGTGTTGGGTAACTTATTTATTTTGCTGATGATTTCAGCCGCAAATCCTTCCACGGCGCGTGTCAGACCCGAACCAAAAATCCCGTCAACAATAACATTTGATGGTTGGATTTCAGGAAAGTCACTGACTTGGTTTAACACCGTGATTTTTACTTTTTCCTGTTGTTTCAATCGGTCGAGGTTGATGGCAGACGAACCTGATAATTCTTTCTGAAGATTCAGAATATACACTTCACAAATAAAATCGAGGTCGGCAAGCTGACGTGCAATGGCCAGTGCATCGCCGCCATTGTTGCCGTGGCCGGCAAAAAACACCATTTTCCGTTCATTCGAAAATTGATGGAGCAGCCAGTTTGTAATCTGCATGGCTGCCCGTTCCATTAAATCGATGTGTGTTATCGGTTCATTTTCAACTGTAAACCGGTCGATTGCTGCAATCTGTTTTGTTGTAAATAGTTTCATGGTACAGACTTTAATATTCAGTTTGATATTTGAATCATTCTAAAAATCAGAAATGAATTTTTGAGGCTTAAAAATAGCGCTATTTTGAAAAAAGAATGTGGTTTTTTGTCTGGTTTGTTGCAATTGCCGAATAAAGTAATAATAGAAAATCATATCATTGAATAATCTAAACCGGAAGCTTGTTTGTCATTCATCGATGGAATAAACAGAGCTTCAATTTTGTTACACTGAATTTTAACTGATTTTAATCAACTTGCACCACTTAAAAAGATTTCTATATTTGCCTTCTGACAAAAAAACTGCAGTAAAAATCAAATTTTAAAAGACTATGTTTAAAAATCATCCAAAAGGGTTATTTGGTGCGGCACTCTCCAATATGGGGGAGCGTTTCGGATTTTATGTAATGATGGCCATTTTGCTATTGTTTCTCAACAATAAGTTTGGCTTTGCCGGTTCGCAGGGAGCGATAATCTATTCAATTTTCTATGCATTGATTTATATTCTTGCATTGGTGGGTGGAATTATTGCCGATAAAACAAAAAAATACAAAACAACCATTATGGTTGGTTTGGTATTGATGTCAATCGGTTATTTTCTGTTGGCGATTCCAACTCCAACTCCTGTTCAGAACATGCCACTTATTCTGACCATCACCATCATTGGCTTGTTTTCGATTGCTTTTGGTAATGGCTTGTTTAAAGGGAATTTACAGGCTGTGGTTGGCCAGTTATATGATAATCCGAAATATGCTGATAAAAGGGAAACCGGATTTCAGATTTTTTACATGTTTATCAATATCGGAGCCATGTTTGCGCCACTTTTGGCAGTGGGCTTAAGAAACTGGTGGGTTGTTAGCAAGGGATATCAATTCAATGCCGACCTTCCAGCTTTGTGTAATCAGCATTTAAACGGAACCATTTCAGCAGATGCTTCTGCCAGGTTAACACAACTGGCAACCGAAGTGGGGAATACTTCTGCTGATATTACTGCCTTTGCCAATGATTATTTAAATATTTTCATGACGGGTTATCATTATTCATTCGGACTCGCAATTTTTGCCATGATTACGTCACTCGTTATTTTCATAATAACTAAGAAATCATTACCCGATCCATCGGCAAAAGCTAAGAAAGACACTCATGCGTCAGATATTCAAATGGATGCCAAAGAGGTGAAACAAAGGATTTACGCTTTATTGGCTGTTTTTGGCGTGGTGATTTTCTTCTGGTTTTCTTTCCACCAAAACGGCCAAACTTTAACGCTGTTTGCCAACGACTATACCCGGATGATTAAATTAGACCTCGGATTTACAACACTCGAAGGTGCCGAAGTATTTCAGGCTTTTAATCCATTCTTCGTTGTATTCCTGACACCCATTGTAATTGCGTTTTTTGGCTGGTTGAAAGCAAAAAACATAATTATATCCACACCTAAAAAGATTGCAATCGGGATGGGAATTGCCGCGCTTGCATTTGCGTTGATGGCTTTTGGTTCATTTGGTTTGCCCGACACGCATGCACGCGTTGAAATGGGTGGATTAAGCGACGCGATGAGGGTAACTCCTTTTCTGCTGATTGGCACTTATCTTATTCTTACTGTGGCTGAATTGTTTATCAGCCCGCTGGGAATAGCTTTTGTATCAAAAGTTGCCCCGCCTCAATACCAGGGAATAATGCAGGGTTTGTGGCTCACCGCAACAGCACTTGGTAACCAGTTGTTGTTTATTGGTGTGATTTTTTATAATTCGATACCGATTTGGGGAACCTGGACAATCTTCATTGTTGCCTGTGTAATCTCGATGTTTACCATGTTATTGATGCTAAAATGGCTCGAAAGAGTTGCAAAATAAAATACTATTCAGAAGATTTTGTTAAAAGGGGCATTTTTTAATGCTCCTTTTTTCTTTGTCTCAACCGGGATTCAAAGATTTTTAATTCAGTAACGCCAGAACATAAATCAGGAAAGCAGAAAGGATGACAACCAGAATCACCACAACAATCAGCGCAATTCTCAGCCAGCCGGCTTGTGTGTTCTTTTTTTGAAGCAGGAAAAACTCCGACAGCATATCGAGTTTATAAACAAGTTTTTCCATGGCCATTTTATCTTTTACAATATAGTCGAAAGCCCCGTATTTAATTGTGTTTACCGCAATCTCAACATCATCGTTGCTGGTCAGAAAAATGAATTGAGTTTTATGAAGTTTCTTTTTTACAATCTTCAAAACATCAATTCCGTTGATGCCATTCATATCATAATCTTCAACCACCACATCCGGAACTTCACCACTTTTAAGAGATTCAAGGCATTCCTCACCTGAATGAAAGCTTTTTACATTGGTGTATCCGTTCTTTTTGAGGTATTCAGTAGTTACGCGATTGAGTATTTTGTTGTCTTCAACAACATAAATGAGATAGGTTTTATTTAAAATCATTGAATTCCCGATTAAACTGTCATTTAAATTTAAAACTTTAAAACTTATTGTGGAAGATTAGAACAAGATAAAGTTATATTTGGTTGTAAAGAAAAACCATATTTATGAAATACACAATCGGAAAATTTATCATTCTGACTGTTATTTTTTTGTTATCTGAAAGAATAACAGCTCAGAATCTGTCTCTTATACACATCTCCGAGCCCACGAGACGTAGAGGAATCGC
>CAZXVT010000302.1:0-3505 GCA_964644015.1 uncultured Maribellus sp. | reverse complement strand
CATAATAATGTAATTTTTTGTAAAAAAAAGACTGTTCAAATCAGTTGAACAGTCATAAATTCTTCTATTTGTCTGAAATTCAGAAATCTTCCATTTCTCCAAAAATCTCTGTATAGTCTTCAAGCTCTCCGAAATAAGAAAATACTTTATCTTCTTTCATTTCGGAATATTCCTGATCTAACAGATCAACTTCTTCGCCTAAAACCTGTTTTGGAGTTTCACCTTGTTTCAGGGTTACTAATGGTTCACTGAGATTTTTTTCCATATTAATATCGATTAATTCAATTATTAATGATCTGTCGTTTAGAAAGTCAAAAGTATAAATCAATTTTTGTCCTCTATCCTGAATTAGCTCTGATAAAGAGGTTTTTTGCATAATCAGGAAAGCCGCACCGTTAATTCCCATATCCAGCAGCGAAATTTCTTTTTCTTTGAAACCTCTTTTATTAGCAATAAAAAAGGATGCCAACTGGTGGGATTCGAATCCTAAACTTTTTTGAATAATAGAATGGAAATCAAAGAATGTGTGTTGTCTGGCTAATTTAACTTCAAGTCTGAAGTCTTTTATTTCCGTCGATGTAATCTGAAAATGATAAATCATATTTTTACACATTTCTGATGTGGTCAAATTTTGCGAGTTTTATTTCAATATCCAAAATGAAATGTTTGAAATAATTCGAAAAAAACTATGAGATTGACGAATTCATTGTAAAATAGATTTTAAAATGTAATTCAAACTTCTGATTCTAAATAATTTTCAAACCTGTATCGTTGGAAGTTTTTGTTAGTTAAGTAAGTTAAACTCTTTTTTTAAAAAATGTTAAAAAATGTAATTGAGAAAAATATCGAACAGAAACGTCGTCTGTTCGGTAAATGTTAGCAATTACAAATATCAGGCTTAACAATTGTAATTTTGTCAGATATTTTATAACTGATGTTATTAAACAGGTATAATCAGTATTTTTACACAATATATTAATGGTATGCGAAGAATTACTTTACTTGCCGAAAATGTTAAAATTGCTTTGCAATCAATAAAGAGCAATCTTTTAAGATCTTCATTAACAGTACTAATTATTGCAATCGGGATTACTGCCCTTGTTGGTATTTTAACCGCAATAGAGTCGATTAAAACATCGATTACCAAAGAATTTACTGTTTTAGGAGCCAACACTTTTTCTATTTCAAGCCGGGGAATGCGCGTGCAAATTGGAAATCAAAGATACAGAACCAAGAATTATTCGTATATCTCTTTTTATCAGGCAAAAGAGTTTAAGGAAAAGTTTGATTTTCCGGCAGTAGCATCCATTTCAGTTTATGCAACCGGTACCGCTACAATTAAATATGGTGCTGAAAAAACCAATCCCAACATCAATGTAAGGGGAATTGACGAAGATTATCTTTATACCTCAGGTTATGAAATAAACCAGGGAAGGGCATTTGGCGGTGACGACATCATTTCAGGAAGAAATTATGTGATAGTAGGGAGCGAACTGGTAAAGAAACTTTTTAAAGGAGGCGAAAATCCGGTAAATAGGGAAATCAGTATCGGAAATGGTAAGTATAAAATTATTGGCGTATTGAAAGAAAAGGGGAGTGGATTTGGAGCAAGCAGCGATAATATTTGTTTTATTCCGTATTCCAATTCGAGGAGTTATTTTCCCCGGCCAAATATGAATTTTGATATTCAGGTTCGGGTCGATCAGCCTGAACTGATGGAAGCGGCCTTTGGTCAGGCTGAATCTGTCTTCAGAATTGTAAGAAATTTGTCTCCGATGGATGAAACCGATTTTAATATTGAAAAGAGTGACAACATTGTGAATATGCTTTTAAAAAATATTAAGAATATTACTTTGGTTGCCACGATTATCGGATTTATCACCTTATTGGGGGCCGCAGTCGGTTTAATGAACATCATGTTAGTATCGGTAACTGAACGCACCCGCGAAATTGGTGTGCGCAAAGCAATCGGAGCAAAAAGTGTTACTGTAAAGCAACAGTTTTTATTAGAGGCAATTGTGATTGGCCAGATTGGTGGTTTGTTAGGGATTCTTTTGGGAATATTGGCCGGAAATTTGGTGTCGATAATGATCGGTACATCTTTTCTTATTCCCTGGGGGTGGATATTAATGGGTGTTTTGCTCTGTTTTGGGGTGGGTATTATTTCTGGATATTATCCGGCCCAGAAAGCCTCTCAACTCGACCCGATTGAATCACTGCGTTACGAATAACCGGAAGCTGAATAATCATTGAAAAAACGTCAGGACTTAATTTTTTTATGTCCTCACATGAGCAATAAAATGTACTGACATATGAAGTGTAATGACAGGTCATTTTGTAGCCGAGTTCGGGTAAAAAAAAAGGATGCCTTCAGAGACATCCTTTTTAAATATGGTTAAGATTCAATTATTTTACTGAATCCATGTATTCGATCAATTCAACAACTTTTGTAGAGTAACCCATTTCGTTATCGTACCACGAAACAACTTTTACAAAGGTTGGAGAAAGCTGGATCCCTGCTTTTGCATCGAAAATTGAAGTACGTGCATCGCCAATAAAGTCATTCGATACAACTTCATCTTCAGTGTAACCCAGTACACCTTTTAATTCGCCTTCAGAAGCAGCTTTCATGGCAGCGCATATTTCAGCATAGCTGGTTTCTTTTGCCAAACGTACAGTCAGGTCAACCACTGATACGTCAGGAGTCGGAACGCGGAACGCCATCCCGGTTAATTTGCCGTTCAATGCAGGAATAACTTTTCCAACAGCTTTGGCAGCACCGGTTGATGATGGAATAATGTTCTGACCGGCACCACGGCCACCTCTCCAGTCTTTCATTGACGGGCCGTCAACTGTTTTCTGGGTTGCTGTGGTTGCGTGTACAGTTGTCATCAAACCTTCCAGAATTCCGAAATTGTCGTGTAAAACCTTAGCAACCGGAGCCAGACAGTTTGTAGTACACGAAGCATTTGAAACAAAAGTCATGTCGTTTGTATAAGAAGTGTGGTTAACACCCATTACAAACATTGGAGTATCATCTTTTGAAGGAGCAGAAAGGATTACTTTTTTTGCACCTGCATCAATATGACCCTGAGCTTTTGCTTTTTCAAGGAACAAGCCGGTTGATTCAACTACATAGTCAGCACCCACTTCGCCCCATTTAATATCGGCAGGATTTTTCTCAGCTGTTACACGAACAGTTTTTCCGTTCACTACAAGCTGACCATCTTTTACTTCAACAGTACCTTTAAACTGACCGTGTGTTGAATCATATTTCAACATGTAAGCCATGTAGTCAACACTGATCAGGTCGTTGATAGCAACCACTTCCACATTTTCTTTGGCTACTGCCACGCGGAAAACAAAACGGCCGATACGACCGAAACCATTAATACCAATCTTTATTTTTGACATAGTTCTGAAGTTTAAATATTACAAATTCAATTATTTATAATACAGGATTATTAAAGTCTAAAATCTCTATACAAAGTAAATACTATTATTC
>CAZXVT010000301.1:0-3516 GCA_964644015.1 uncultured Maribellus sp. | reverse complement strand
ATATTAGATGTTAGAATTTTAAATTTAATTTCAAACCAATACTCCTTGAAGGCGGATAGCTTGTGCTTTCCAAACCAACACCACCATTACCGCTACCGGTTGAGTTTTCAGGATCGAGACCCGAAATATTTGATTTGTGTGTCCACAAAATGCCAAGGTTGTTTCCAACCAGCGAAACAGCAGCGCCTTTTACCAGTGAAGTTGCCGAGAACATATTGTTTGGCAAAGTGTAAGTAAAATGAGCTTCGCGTAATTTAACAAATGAACCGTCATAAATACACAATTCACGGTTGCTGTAATAAGATTCAAAGAAATCCTGGGCACCGGTTACGATGTCGTTTTCAGCAAATTCAGAATTCTGGATATTGCCTGCGTCCTGTTTTGTAATTTTTACAAATTTTTCGTCTGTCAGGAAATCTTTACCAAGGATAAGACCGTTTTCACGGAAATCATCCTGGGCAGTAAATTCCAACTGACCCGCATAAGCACCAAACATCTGCGATACGCTGAAGATGTCGCCACCCCAACGCATATCGAGCAGGAAGCCTAAAGTGAAGTTTTTATAGCTGAATTCGTTACGAAGACCACCAATCCAGTCAGGTGTAACATTACCCAGAACTTTTCCGCTCTGTGTTCTCGGACGGCCACCTGCGTTTACAATCACAGCTCCGTCAGACTCACGACGTAGCATACCCGTACCTACGATAACACCCCATGGTTCACCCGGACGTGCCTGGATGAATGTGCTCCACTCTGCACCTAACTGGTATGACTGAACAGCCTGACCTGTAACCGGGTCGGTATAAAGTTCAACAACTTCGCTTACATCTTTTGCCCAGTTCAGGTAAATATCCCAGTTAAAGCCGTTGGCGTTTTTAACGGCAGCACCGTGTAATTCAATTTCAATCCCTTTGTTATTGATTTCACCTGCATTCACAAGTGTTGAATTATAGCCAGTAGCTTTTGATACGGGAACAGACATAATCTGGTCGGTAGTTGTTTTGTTATAAGCAGTCAAATCAAGACCAATCCTGTTTTGCAGGAAATTAATTTCGAAACCCAATTCTGTGGTTACCACCTGTTCCGGTTTCAAACCTGCAGGCGGGAACTCAAGAGTTTGCCTGTATTGAGAAACTCCCGTAAATGCTGGTGTATTTGCAGGAACCTCGAAATAAGGATCGGTTCTGTACGCACCTGTTGCATTACCTACTTTTGCCCAGCCTCCCCTGAGTTTCAGGAATGAAATCACATCAGTTTCAATGCCAAAAGTTTCGAGCGGAAGCCAGCTTGCGCTGATTGCCGGGTAGAAGAAAGGATCTTTTATGGTTGATGACCAATCGTTACGGGCCAATAAATCAACAAACAAAATTTCGTTATAACCTAATGTTGCCTGACCGTAAACACTGTTGTTGCGGATCCAAACATTGTCCTGTGAAGTTACAGGGCTGCCTTTTGTGTTGGCAATCGTGAAAAGATTCGGAACAGTGAGGTCGTTAGCTCCTAAAGTCAAAGTTGACCAGCGAAGGTTACGATAGTTGGCACCTGCAAGCGCATCAACTGATAATTTACCAAATTTCTTATTGAAATAACCAATAAAGTCGGCGTTGAATTCAGTCTGTCTTTCTTCGTTTTCACGATACCAGCCACCCATCCATTGTGCACTGGCAGCATCAAGCAGCACCTCATTTGAACCTGAGTAAACAACCGGGTTATTATTTGAATTATAATAATCCAAACCGATACGGCCTTCAAATTTCAGGAATTCTGTCGGTGTAATCCATAATGAAGATTTACCAAAAATCCTGTCACGCTGATAGGAATTGGTGTTTTTATTCATACTCCAGTATGGGTTGTTGTGGTAGTTGCTGTTCCAGTTGTATGGAAATCCGTTTGGCATGGTTGTCTGCCAGTTGGCTTCCAGTGCTTTTACATCAACCTGACGGCCAAACCACTGTCCCATCGACTGCATCGGGTTACTTGCGTTGTAACCTGTGATAGGAAGGTTGTCACTTTCGGTACGTGTATAGTTAACCGACAAGTCATATTTTAACAACTTGTTGATGGTCATATCTGTACTTAAAGTTGCATTGTACCTTGTCTGGTCAGTATTCGGCATGGTACCCTGCTGCTGGCTGTAACCCATCGATGCTCTTGTGGTTGAATTATCAGTAACCGATGAAAGAGCAAATGTATGGTTAGTTGTAAAACCAGTCTGGTAGAAATCTTTCACATTACTTGGATGCGAAATCCAGTCAGTGGCTGCTCTGTTTCCATTGCCATCAACCGGGCTGGTAAACTGCGGGATTTTCAAACCAATGTCCAAACGCGGACCCCAGCTTTCGTCAACACCGTCGTTAACACCATTACCAATTCCGTCAACATATTTAAAACCGTAGCCGGGATCGTATCCACCCAGTGCGAAGTCCTGGTATGATCCTGTATAACCATCAGCCTGGGCTTCTTTATAAAACCACTCGTCACCCAAATAACCCTGGCCATATTTATTTTGGTATTTCTGAACATGATATACCTGGTCAACATTGAAGTTACCATCATATTCAACTGTAATACCTTTTGCCTTGTTTTTACCCGATTTTGTGGTAATAAGAATTACACCATTACCAGCGCGCATACCATAAAGCGCTGCTGCAGCACCACCCTTTAATACTGAAACATTTTCAATATCCTGCGGGTTAATATCATACAAACCACTACCAAAGTCAACACTGTTACTTACAGTATTGCCATTTGAATAAGGAATACCATCAACAACGATTAAAGGCTGGTTGTTACCGAAAGAACTGTTACCACGTATAACAATACGTGACGAAGCTCCAACCTGGCCACCACTCTGGGTTATCTGAACACCGGCAACTTTACCTTGCAAAGCAGAAATAGCATCAGGAGCTGCTGCTTCCATTAACTCCTTGCTTTTTACGTCCTGGGAAGCATAACCGAGTTGTTTTTTCTCCCTCGAAATACCTAATGCAGTAACAACAACTTCGTCGATACCAAACACATCGGTTTCCATTTTTACATTGAAAGTGGACTGCGATCCAATTTCGACTTCATAGTTTTTCATTCCAATAAAACTGAAAACCAAAGTTTTCGCATCCTGCGGAATACTAAGCTCAAATCCTCCATTCAGATTAGTGATAGTTCCGAGTGTGGTACCTTTCACAGATACCGAAACACCGGGAATGGGCTGATTATCCTCATTCGAAGTAACCGTTCCGGTTATTTGCTTCGTTTGTGCATGAACCAACACACTTCCCATGAAAAACATGATCGATAAAAAAAATGCAATTTTTTTCATAGAAATAGTTTTAAATTAATAATTAAACAGCTATAAATAAAAAAATCATATACAATATTTATTCAATTTGTTATCTCCCAGACAATTAAAAAAACCTTTTGAAACTGTAGATATTTCACAACTTTGGTTTATATGACTGTTAACAAATCTTAACGGGAGCAAATGTAAAAAAAGAATTTAATTGAAGAAAAAAATGAAAG
>CAZXVT010000300.1:0-3518 GCA_964644015.1 uncultured Maribellus sp. | reverse complement strand
CGTGCAAAAATAGAATTTTTTTCTTTCAGAATGTCCCGTTAATCATTTTTATTATATCGTTGGCATTGGCATAAAGTACCAGTGCGAGCAACAATACCATTCCGGCAATTTGTGCATATTCGAGAAATTTCTCCCCTGGTTTTCTGCCTGTAATAATTTCGCCAATGAGAAACATCACATGGCCGCCATCGAGTGCCGGAATGGGCAAAAGGTTCATGATTGCAAGGATAATGGAAATAAATGCAGTCATGTTCCAGAATGAAAACCAGTCCCAGGTTCCGGGGAAAATACTGCCAATTGTGGCAAATCCGCCCAGCGATTCGTATGCTTTTGCTTCTTTATTAAAGAAAAGCCGGAACTGCTTCAGATAATCAGCAGTGGTTTGCATCCCTTTTTTAATACCTGCCGGAATGGATGCAAAAAACCCATACTCAATAGTTTTATATTCAAAAATGTCGGGATTGATATAGGCGGCATAAAAACCGATCTTACCTTCGCTGCTTACTTTAACTTCTTTTTCTAATGGCTGCCCGTTTCTGATCAATTGTAAAGTTATAGCCTGGTCTTTTTTTGATGCCAGGTAATCGGTGAATTCATCATAATAGGTAAATTTCATGCTGTCAACGCCTGCAAAAACATCTTCCTGTTCCAACCCGGCTTTTTGTGCCGGGGAATCTTTTTCCAGCTTGCCGACTTTTATTTCAAAAGGTCTTCGCGGAGCAATCATCGATTTACTTTTCAGGAGAATTGCCAGATCGGCATCACTGATTTCCACATCCATTTTCTGCCCGTTTCTTTCAATCTGAACTGTTTTTGCGTTATCAAGAACGATAGTTGGAACGATAGAGGCAAAATTCTCGACCGGGTGATTGTCAATTCCCAGAATTTTATCGCCATTCTGAAATCCGATTTGTTTGCCAGTTTCGCTTACTTCAATACCATATTTGGCATTTTCGGTGGGCAAATACGACTCACCCCAGGCAAACAAAACCCCGATATAAATAATCATTGCAAAAACAAAGTTCATCATCACTCCGCCAAGCATAATCAGCAGGCGCTGCCAGGCTGTTTTTGATCTGAATTCCCAGGGCTGGGGAGGCAATTTCATGGCCTCTTTGTCCATCGATTCGTCAATCATCCCCGAAATTTTCACATATCCACCCAATGGCAGCCATCCGACTCCATACTCAGTTTCTCCTTTTTGCACTTTAAAAAGCGAAAACCAGGGGTTAAAAAACAGGTAAAACTTTTCAACACGGGTTTTGAATAAACGGGCAAACATAAAATGTCCGAATTCGTGTAAAATAACCAGTATCGAAAGACTTAAAATTAATTGAGCTGCTTTAACAAGTATTGTCTCCATTCAGTAATGTATTCTTATTTTATTTTTTGTTTTCTATCAACAACTTTGTAAGGTGTCTTGTTTCCGAATTGGTTTGAATAAGATCATCCAATCCGGGTTTTTCAATCCAGTTTGCTTTTTCCATTGCTTTTTCGATGATTTCCGGCATTTGAAGGAAAGCGATTTTTCTGTTCAGAAAAGCATCAACAACAATTTCGTTTGCGGCATTCAAAATACAGGGCATATTTCCGCCTTTGTTGATTGCCTCGAAAGCAAGCGCAAGGTTACGAAAAATTTTCGTATTGGGCTGTTCAAAAGTAAGAGTGGGATAACTGGCAAAACTGAACCGTTGAAAATTGTTTTTTATTCTTTGTGGAAATCCGAGTGCATACTGAATCGGAAGTTTCATATCCGGCAATCCCAGTTGGGCTTTAATCGAACCATCTTCAAACTGAACCAGCGAATGAATGATGGATTGTGGATGAATCACCACTTCAATTTTTGAAGGGGGAACACCAAAAAGCCAGCGGGCTTCAATCATTTCAAAACCTTTGTTCATCAACGTGGCCGAATCGATGGTGATTTTGGCACCCATTTCCCAGTTGGGGTGATTTAATGCATTGTCAACCGTCACCTGCTGAAGTTCTTCCATTGATTTTCCCCTGAAAGGACCTCCTGAACAAGTCAACAATATTTTCTCAATCGGGTTTCTGAATTCACCTGCCAGGCATTGAAAAATGGCTGAATGTTCAGAATCAACTGGTAAAATTTCAACCTGGTTTTCAATGGCAGCCTTGGTTATTATTTCTCCGGCAACCACCAATGTTTCCTTGTTGGCCAGCGCGATGCTTTTTTTAGCTTTTATGGCATTGTAGGTAGGCAATAGCCCCGAGTAACCAACCATCGCGGTTAAAACCATATCAACGGTGTCCATCTGAACAACCTGGTTCAGGGCGTCGGAACCGGCGAAAACTTTTATATCTTCATTTTTTAATGCCCCCGAAACATATTCATATTTTTCAGGGTTGGCGATTACCACCACATTGGGTTGAAACTTCTTCGCCTGGGCAATCAGTAAATCGACATTATTATTGGCTGTCAGAACTTCTACTTCAAATCTTTCGGGATTTTGTTCAATCACTTCCAGCGCCTGTTTACCGATCGACCCGGTGGAACCCAAAATTGCAATGCGTTTTTTCATGTTTTAAAAATCGATGTATTGTTGAGGATCAACCGGATTACCACGATGCCAGAGTTCGAGATGCAAATGTGGGCCGCTTGTAAATTCACCCGAGTTTCCGATTATCGCCACCGGCTCCCCGGCTTTTACCCGATCACCAATAGCTTTCAGTAACTCTGCATTGTGTTTATATACCGAAATAAGGTCAGCTTCATGCTGAATGTAAATAACATAACCCGTTTCAAGCGTCCAGCCCGAAAATATTACGGAGCCATCGAGAACAGAACAAATCCTTGCATTGGGCTCACTCACTAAATCAACTCCGTAATGTTGAGAAGCTGAATTAAACTGATTGGTAACAATTCCTTTGAGCGGGACAAAAAAGTGCATCTGGCTCAGTTCTTTTCGGTTGGTATTACTACCCCTGATCGAAACATTGGTTTGTTCGGCCAGCAGTTCATCCTCAAAAATAGAATCGTGATTGTAGTTGTTAAACTTTACATTTAACAGTTGTCTGGCAGAATCATTACCAGAAATGGTATCAACAGGCACATTTCCTGAAACTACCGCTTTGATACTTTCGAAAAATGCATCTCGTTTGCTAAGTTCAACTTCAAGTGAATCAATTTTTATTACGTTGTTAACCATCATTTGTCTTTGATCGGCATCCGGATATCCCGGGATGTATTCGCGCAATGGAGTAGCAGCAATTAAAAATGTTACCAATACCACAATAATTGAAGATGCAATTGCCACAACAGCAAAAACCTTCAGCCGGGTTAATTTAATACTGAAAACCGACTGAAATGTGGAATCATTGAAAATTGTCAGCCTGTACTGGTTTTTCAGCTTATTTAAAATACGTTGGATAAATTCTTTCACACCCATTTTTTTGTTGCGGATGCAAATTTAGAAAGAAAAGACAAACTTTGTGGTTATTTACAGATTTTTAACCAGTTATGTTCAGGTAAATGAATGATTTGCAGAGTAATGCTA
>CAZXVT010000299.1:0-3529 GCA_964644015.1 uncultured Maribellus sp. | reverse complement strand
ACTTAACTTGCTGTCATTCTGAACGTAATAAAATGAAGTGAAGAATCTCATATTTATTTTAATTTTTAACCGGACAACAATGATTAATTGTATATTCAGCCTTGAAAAACTAACTCATATTTTCCTTTAAACAACTATCAAAAAATGAATCCTGCTAAAATCAGAAAACGGTGGCTCACGTTTGAAAATAAATCAATTTCATATGTTTTATCATTTTTGGGAATCGGCAGCGCGGTGATTTTTAATGGCTGCATGTATGGTTCGCCCAGGTACGAATACGGAAGTCCGCACGCCACATTTAAAGTTGCCGGGAAAGTAACCTCAGAAGCGGGTGAAGAAATTCAGCAGATAAAAGTGACCATGGAGTATGCAACTGCCAAATCGGGTTCCGATGGCAAATACAACATCGAGGTGGACGATTTTCCAAAGAGTCAGGAATTCAAGGTTCAGTTTGTGGATGAAGATGGCGCGCTGAATGGCGGAGAATTTACAACGCTGGATACTGTTGTGAAGTTTACCGACCCGAAGTTTGAAGGCGGCGATGGTGACTGGTACAGCGGAACAACCTCAAAAGTGCTGAATGTGAAACTAACGAAGAAAAACTGATGATTTCTTCCAAAATCCCCCTGCGAAAAAAAATCGCGCTCGAACTGTTCAGGAAATACAGGAAAAACACCACCCAACTTCACCAGCTCGATTACATTTTCTGGGAATGTACGCTGCGGTGCAACCTGAGTTGCCTGCATTGCGGCAGCGACTGCAAAAAAGAGGCTTCGACACCCGACATGCCGGTTGCTGATTTTATAAAAGCCATTGATGATATCCGCGAAATTGTGGAGCCCGACAAAACCATGATTGTGTTTACCGGTGGCGAACCCTTGCTGCGAAACGACCTGGAAGTTTGCGGACAAATGTTGTACGACCGTGGTTTTCCGTGGGGAATCGTTTCGAATGGATTGCAGTTTACCGGAAAAAGGCTCGAATCGATGCTGAAAGCGGGTTTGCGGTCAGTTACCATCAGTCTCGACGGGCTGGAAGATGCCCACAACTGGCTGCGCAATCATCCGCAAAGTTTTCAAAAGGCGGTGCAGGCCATTCAATTGCTCGCGGGGGTTGACGATCTTGAATTTGATGTGGTGACCTGTGTGAACGAACGAAACATCGGTGAACTGGAGGAGGTGAAAAAACTGCTGGTTTCGCTGGGTGTGAAAGAGTGGCGGCTTTTTACGGTATTTCCGGTGGGGCGTGCCAGGGAAAATGCCGGGCTGCAGCTTTCGCCTGTCAATTTTAAAAAGGTATTTGATTTTATGGCTGCCGAACGAAAAAAGGGAGAAATCGTGGTGAATTATGGATGCGAAGGTTTTTTGGGCGGTTATGAAGGCGAAGTGAGGGACAACCTGTTTTTCTGCCGCGCCGGAATCAACGTGGCCTCGGTGCTCATTGACGGTTCAATTTCTGCCTGTCCAAATCTGCGGGCAAGTTTTATCCAGGGAAATATTTATACCGACAGTTTCAGGGAGACCTGGGAGTATAAATTTCAGTCGCACAGAAACCGGGCGTGGCTGAAAACCGGGCTTTGTAAAAGTTGCGAATTTTTCAGGTACTGCGAGGGAAACGGCCTTCACCTGCGTGATGGCGAAACCGGCGAATTAATGTTTTGCCATTTGCAGCGGATTGTGGAAGGGGAAGCAGCGTCGGCAGAAACCTGAAACTCCCTCGCTGGCGCAACCCCGAAGCTTCGAGGTGCAATTAGTGCCTTGCCCGGCCGGAGTAGTTAAATAAGTTTTATAATGAAAACATTAAATTTCCGGTCTGCTGACCGTGACACCAGTTGCAAACCGGCGCCAGAGGAAAGCGGGTTCGATTTTTGAAGTTCCATACCGGTAAAATTTTGATCATGATCAGATTGTTAGAAAAAGATAAACCCATACCCTACGATTTATTGTTGCTGGCGGACGAAACAATTGCGTCCATCGATAAATACATCCATCAGTCAGAAATCTATGTGCTTGAACAGGACCAGGCAATGATTGCCGTTTTTGCCCTGCAAACGATTGACAGCGATACGGCAGAAATAAAAAACATTGCGGTGGATACAGCTTATCAGGGACAGGGGATCGGTCAGCGGTTACTGAAAGATGCCATGAACCTTGCCAAAGAAAAAGGATTTAAAAGGCTGATAATTGGCACCGGTGATGCTGGTATTCAGCAATTGTATATCTATCAGAAAGTTGGTTTTGAGATCTATGACATCAAACACCGTTTCTTTATTGACAATTTTCCGGAACCCTTGTTTGAAAACGGAATACAGCTAAAACACATGATCATGCTGAAAAAGGATTTGGTGTAAACTTTTTCTACCCCTCGTTTGTAACGAGGGGTAAGTTGTATTGAGTTTGTAACTCCTTATTTCCCAAGTGCACCAGATTAAATATCAGGTTGCACATTTACATATCCCTTCTCCCCGGCAAAATCCCGTGCCGAACAAAACAGGTACTCGTGTGGTTCAGCAACAATTAACGCTCTGACCGGATTTTCGTGGATGTAGTTAATCCGCTGTTCTATCATTTCAGTATTTTCAAGCAAAACAGCATGATTTGTGTCCTGCCAGAACTTGTACTTTGTTATCCGGTTGTCAAATTTTCCGGCAAATTCGAAACGGTACAACAGCCATTCTTTTTTGCTTTCAGGAATCTCACAAATTAACTTAATGATTGCCTTTGCCGTGAATTTTTTGAAATCCCTGATAATATCGCTGATTCTGAAACCCTCGTTTGCCTTGCACACCAGATGTATGTGGTTTGACATCAGACACCAGGCAAAAACAGTCAGTCCTTTGTGCTCAATGCAATAATTGAGCGAGTCAACAATTTCCAGTTTATATTCTTTCCGGGTAAAAACGTCTATCCAGTCTGTAACTGTAAAAGTCAGGAAATAAATTGCGTTTTGGTCGGTGATAAAGTAGTTTTCGGCTTACATTTTTGTTTTAAAAATAATGAATCAAATATAATTTTATAAATCAGGCTTGAATTTGTTGCATTGCAAATGCTGAACAGCTCACCCCTCGTTGCAAATGAGGGGCAGTTGTAAAAAACTGCTGCCCATTAACATAAACATTCGCCAGTTTTTTGTAGCTTCGGGGGAAAATTGAACCAGACATGTTTTACCAGACAGCAATTACCCAAAATAAGTTTGAAAGTAACCCCAGAGAAAACGGTTGCATTATAAATGCTGAACAGCTTATTCCTTGCTGCAAAGGAGGAGGTAGGAGAATATTTTTGCTTTTTCAAAGCAAGACACAGGTCGCAGACCTGCGCCAGCGAGGGTATATATCAGGCTGTTTTGGGAGAATATATTCGTTTGAGGTGAATAGTTACCGACGTGCACACTTATTCGGAGTTGTTTATTTATATTTGTGTAAATGATTGAGATAAAAAATGATATAGAAAGTTTAAGAAGTTTATCACAAATCTTCACTCCTTCCAACTTCAAAAAGATAGTTAGAAGAAAGGATTACTCATATACAAAT
>CAZXVT010000298.1:0-3648 GCA_964644015.1 uncultured Maribellus sp. | reverse complement strand
GTTTTATAGAAGCTCCTGCCGTTGTGCAGGAGTTTTTTTTTAAATTATTTGCAGTAAAAATAGAAAGTCAGGTTTTGTCAAACAGTCAGTTCAATCCCTTCCGGGCGTTTGTGTTTCCAGCGGCGGTGCGACCAAAGATAGTATTCCGGTTCCTGGCGGATCACTTCTTCGGCTTTCCTGACATAAGCCAGCAGAATTTCATCAGGCTTTACATCTTTTGGGTTTTCAAAAAGCAAAGTGTATTCAATTTCGTAATGTCCGCGGCTTATTTTTTTATTATGTTGAAAGAATACAGGCTGATTGGTGCTGATGGCAATTTTCTCGGGACCCTGGTAAAAGGGAGTCTCCTGGTTCATGAAAATCGTCCAGAATTTTGAATTGGCTTGTGGAGTCTGATCGGCAGCCAACCAAACCCCAGTGAGTTGTTTTTTTGCATTTCTCTCAATTACAGTGCGGGCTGTTTTATAAAGGGGTACACATTCACTTCCCCATTTTTCACGGTTATGAGTCAGAAACTTCTCCATTGCCTCGTTTCCGCGTATCGGGCTGTAAATCGTAAGGATGTGATGTTTCAGTTTCGATTGCACAAAACTTGTCCATTCCCAGTTGTTGTGATGCATGGCAAGTGCAACGATACTTCTTCCCTGGTCAAAAAATTCGTTGGCACTGTTCTCTCCCTTCACTTTCAATCGTTTTGAGATGGCATTATCCGAAATGCTGTAAATTTTTATCGATTCAAGAAACACATCGCAAAAATGACGGTAGAAACGGTTGCGGATTTGGTCAATTTCGATTTCGGTTTTCTCCGGAAACGAGTTTTTCAGGTTCTCTGTAATTACTTTGTATCGATATTTAATCGCATATCTGACAATAAGATACATGAAATCGGAAATTAGATACAAAATCCGGAAGGGAAGCCATGACAAAATAATAAGAAAGCTAACCAGTGTTCTATTTAAAATCCGTTTCAGCAGGTTTTCGTGAAAACGTTTGTCGTGTTCTTCCAGTTCTTTTCTGGCCATTTGTAATATTCAGTTATTCGTTTAATGGAATTTCTTCCGGGCGTTTGTGTTTCCACCTGCGGTGCGACCAGATGTAAAATTCAGGTTTTTCCCTGATTAATTCTTCCATTCGCCGTATGTAGATTTTTATGATTTCCGTTTCTGTAAAAAGGGCAGAATTCTCGATAAGTAATTCAAAAGTAGTTTCATACTTTCCCCGTCCTTTTTTTTCAATTTTTTGAAAAAAGACAGGCTGGTCAAAACGTTTTGAAATGATTGCCGGGCCCGGATAAAACAATGCATCCTGGTTTAAAAACCTGAACCACCCTTTATGAAAAAAGGGCGGGGTCTGATCGCCTGCCAGCCAGATAAAAACCGGTTCGCCTTGCTTTTCAGCAATTAAAATACGTTTATAAATCTGGTCGTTTCTAACCAGTTCGGTGCCAAACTTTGAACGGGTCTGGTTCATAAACTTATCGAAAACAACATTTTGCAAGGGTTTGTAAACGGCCAGCGATTTGTGTTTTAAATGTACCGAAAGGTAGGTGCCCCATTCCCAGTTATTGTAATGCATCGTTAAAACCATTACACTTTTTCCCAACTCAAAATACCTGTTTACCAAATCAGCATTGGTTACTTTCATCCGCTTTTCAAAATCAGATGGTTTCATCGACCTCATTTTAATGGTTTCGAGGGTCAAATCGCTGAAGTATCGGTAATATTTTCTGGCAATTGATTTGATTTCGCTTTCAGGTTTTTCAGGAAAAGCATTCTTCAGATTATTGGTTACTACTTTTCTGCGATAGCCAATTACATAATAAACAAACACGTAAAAAAAATCAGAAATCAGGTAGATTATCCGAAACGGAAATTTGGCCAGTATTTTCAGAAAAAATATTCCAATATATGTCGAAAAGGCTGTGTTCATTCTAATAAAAAGGAAAGGTAAAACTACATTTTTTAACTGAATTGTTGCTGCGAAAAGAAATTTCACGTTTATCTTTCGGAGGTAAAAAACACTTAAAATCCATGAGAACATTGATATTGACGCTTACAGTTTTTATTTCGCTGACAATGAACGCACAGAACTTTTATATTGCCCACCGTGGCGATTCGTACGTGGCGCCGGAAAATACGGTGGCTGCTGCCAAAAGTGCCTGGAAAGCGGGTGCCGATGCGGTGGAAATTGATGTTCACCTGACAAAAGACAACCGGGTGATGGTGATTCACGACAGCGACACAAAACGTACCTGCTCAGGAAAGAAAAACCTGGAAGTGGCGAAAACACCATCAGTGTTACTTCGCGATCTGGACGCCGGAATCTGGAAAGGAGCAGAATTCAAAGGTGAAAAAATTCCATTTCTGAATGAAATTATCGAAACGATTCCCGAAGGAAAAACGCTGGTGGTTGAGGTAAAATGTGGGACAGAGATAATTCCGTTGTTGCAGCGAATCATGGAAAAAACCCCGAAAAGAGGGCAGATCGTGTTTATTTGTTTTGATTGGAAAACCATTGTTGAATTGAAAAAAACGTTCCCCGATAACAATTGTTACTGGTTGAGTTCATCAAAAACCAGCCTGGCAAAAAAGATCAAAGAAGCGGCTGAGGCTGGTTTGGAAGGCGTTAATCTGCAAAGCAAAATCATTGACGAAGAAACAATGGTGGTTGCAAAAGAACACAAAATGGAAGTGCTGGCATGGACAGTTGATGACCCGGCTGAAGCAAAACGGATTTCACTGTTGGGTGTTACAAAAATCACCACCAATCGCCCTGCCTGGCTGAAAGAGGAATTAGGGAAATTGTAGTTCCGGGTTCCATGTTTCGGGTTTCGTGTTTTTGAGAAGAAAAAGGATTCTTCAGTACTGAAGAATCCTTTGTTGTTAATTGTTTTCAAATGGTGAATGAGGCAATTATTTTGCTGATTTTCTGAATAATGTTTGTTGAATTGTGATCCCAAAACCATAATTTTTCAGGTCGGTGGAGCTGTTTTTGAAGGATTTGTCGTAGGATGTAAAGTCAGATGAAAAACGGAAATCGAGATGCGTTTTTTCACAAATCTTCAGCGTTGCGCCAACTGCAACACCTGCTGAAATGCGGTTCATTTCACCTGTTTCCTGTCTGATACTTTTGTGCGAGAGAAGATAACCTATTTCAGGTCCTGTATATAAATCCAGGAATTTAGTTGTTCCGACAGTTAACAGGAGTGGTAGAGTTAAATAATGCAATTGTTCTTTATCGCGGTAATATGCTCCTGTCATTTCAATATTTGATCCTTGTCCTTCGTCTGGCAGTATTTCATAATGTTCCATAAAAATATTTGCACCTTTCATTTGGTACAATAATTCGGTTTGAAAACCCAGGGGGCCAAGTAAATCTCTCTTTTTATAAAACATCCCCAGTGTTATTCCATCTTTCTTTTCAAATTCAATATTTGAATTGTTATCAATCGCGTTGATATTTGAAAAAAGGATTCCTCCTTTTACCCCGAATTCCGTTTTCGGTTGTGCGTTGGAAATGATAGAAAAATTTAAAAGGCATGCTGCAACAAGTGCAATTGAGTAATAGTTTTTCATGATAAATGGTTTAAAGATTATGGGGGAAAATTATGTCAAATATTTGTTAAGCCGAATTAATAAGAAGTAATAG
>CAZXVT010000297.1:0-3649 GCA_964644015.1 uncultured Maribellus sp. | reverse complement strand
ACTCGAAAAATTTCCGGAGTTTATTCTCGGTTATGGTGATGTTGAAAAACGTGCGTCGGAAAAAGGAGAAATCAGTCTGGTCACAATCCGCGAGGCAATTGTTGAAATCCGCCGTTCAAAATTACCCGATGTAACAGAACTCGGAAATGCAGGTAGCTTTTTTAAAAATCCGGTTGTTTTGAAGGAAATAGCAGATGTTTTGAAACAAAAATATCCATCGATACCGGTTTATCCGGCAACTGCTGAAACCTCGAAACTGGCCGCTGGCTGGCTGATTGAGCAAGCCGGCTGGAAAGGATTCCGCGAAGGTGACGCCGGTGTTCACGAAAAACAGGCACTGGTGCTGGTGAATTATGGAAATGCAACCGGAAAACAGATTTTTGATCTTTCAGAAAAAATAAGACAATCGGTTTTTGAAAAATTCGGCGTTGAACTTGAACGCGAAGTGAATTGTGTTTGAACGGATTGGATTTCTAATACTGTTAGTTTGGTTCCTTTGCCGGTATTCAGAACCCGGAACACGAAATTTACAATTTCTATTTGATATTCAGTTTATCCAGCGCGCGGCGGTATTTTGCCGCATTCCGGTTGTGTTCGCTGATATTGGCAGCAAAATTATGATAGCCTGAAAAATCTTCTTTGGCGCACATATACAGGTAGTTGTGTTTTTCGTAGTTCAAAACCGCATCAATGGCGCTGGTTTCGGGAAAATTGATGGGACCGGGTGGAAGACCGGCATGTTTGTAAGTATTGTAAGGTGAATCAATTTCAAGATGTTTGTAAAGTATCCGTTTCAGCGTAAAATCACCGACTGCATATTTTACAGTTGGGTCGGCCTGTAATGGTTGGCCATTTTTCAACCGGTTAATATACAAACCTGCAATTCGGGTCATCTCTTCCCGTTTGGCTGTTTCAGCCTGAACAATCGATGCCAGCGTGGTTACTTCAGGCAAAGTAAATTGTAATTCGTCTGCTTTTTTTTTACGTTCTGCACTCCAGAACCTGTCGTACTCCTTTTTCATTCTTTCTGCAAATTCATTGGCTGAGGTGGTCCAGTAAAACTCGTAAGTATTGGGTAAAAACATGGTTCTGAAAGTTTCGTTCGTGAAACCGTATTTCTTTATCAGAACAGTATCAGAAAACAGGTTCAACAGCGAAACCGAATCGGCAACCAGGTATTTGCTCACTTTCCCGGCCAGTTCCTGCGGAGTTCGTACATTATTAAACGTCACATTCAGTGGCGTTTGTAATCCGCCTTTCAGCATATTCACAACCTGGTTGGTATTCATCCCTTTTTTCAGAAGGTAGCGACCGGTTTTTATGTTTTTCCGGTAGTCTTTTTTCTTCGAAATCCAATGAAAAGCTTTCATACTTTCCAATACTTCATTATTTGTCAGGCTGTCGGTTACCTGCTGGTAGGTGGCATTTTCAGGAATGTACAAAACAAAATCCTTTTTCACATTCTCCCTGAAAACAAACTGGTAAAGCTGATAGGCACGGATTCCGGCAATTATAAATGCCACAGCAACACCCAGCATAATGTATTTTCCGGCTTTTGAAAGCAACCGTGTTTTGCTTAACTTATCAATTGTCATAACGAAGTTTTTTGCAAAAATAGTGGTTCTCGTGAAATAGTATCAAATTGTTGTTTTTGAATTATGGCTGCATTTCATTTCATGATTAAAAGGCTAAAATCATTAGTTTTGCAGAACGAATCTAAAGAGACAATAATATGTTAAAAGTAAATCTTGCTGAGAATATTTATTTTCTGGGTTACAATGACCGCCGAACCCATCTTTTTGAAAATATATGGCCGATTCCACACGGCATTTCCTATAATTCCTATTTATTGGTTGACGAAAAAATTGCGCTGGTTGATACCGTTGAGCGTTCGTTTATAGACGAATACCTCGACAATATTGAAGAAATTATTGGCGACCGACCAGTTGATTATCTGATTATTAACCATATGGAACCTGATCATTCGGGGGCTTTAAAGGCAATCGTTCAGAAATACCCGAATATCACTTTGGTTGGCAACAAAAAGACTTTTGCCTTTGTGGAAAGTTTTTACATGACACCTGAGAATGTGTTGGTGGTTCACGATAATCACCGGCTCGAACTGGGCAAATTTGTAATCCAGTTTCAGACCATCCCGATGGTGCATTGGCCCGAAACAATGGTATCGTACGAAGAAACCAATAAGATTCTTTTCTCGGGCGATGCTTTCGGAAGTTATGGAACACTTGATGGCGGCGTTTTTGACGATGAAATCAATCTCGAATTTTATGAAATTGAAGTAATGCGATATTTCACCAACATTGTCGGGAAGTACTGTCCACACACGCAACGTGCCATTCAAAAACTGGCTCCGCTGGATATAAAAATGATTGGTGCCACACACGGTCCGGTTTGGAGAAGCGACCTTGGCTGGATTCTTTCGAAATACAACAAATGGAGTTCCTACGATCTGGAAAAAGGTGTTGTGATTGTGTATGGATCAATGTATGGAAACACACAGAGAATGGCCGAAGTGATTGCCCGCCGGATTGCGGAACGCGGAATCAAAAACATCAGGGTTTACGACGCATCAAAAACACATTCGTCCTATATTATCAACGATATTTTTAAATACAAAGGATTTATTGTGGGAAGTGCTGCTTATAACAATGCGATGTTTCCTAACGTGGAGATTCTGCTGTCAACCATCGGGCACATGGCGCCCAAAAACCATTATCTGGGAGTTTTCGGAAACTACTCATGGAATGGCGGCGGTGTGAAGAACCTGATGACATTTGCCGAAGATATCAAATGGGAATTGGTTTATAACCCGATAGAAGAGAAGGGCGCACTCAAACCCAATAACCGCGAGGAATTGCTGAAACTGGCCGATGCAATGGCTGATAAATTGCTGGCAGAATGATTTGTATATAACTTTATATATTCAGAAGGGTTGTTTCATGACAACCCTTTTGTTTTTCAAGGTATTCATTTCAAATTTTGTCAGTTGATTTTTTTAGTTTTGGTTTCTGATTAAGTAAAAGTAATGCAACACATTTCTGTCTCCGAAGAACTGCACTCGAAAGTACCTTCCTTAAAACTTTCGTGTATTGAATGCGATGTGGTTTTGCAACCCAAAAATGAAGAGCTTTGGAATCTGGTTGAGAAAAAGGTTGTTGAACTGGCCGCAAAATACCAGGTTGACGAAATCAGTGCCATTCCTGCCATTGCGGCTTCACGCAAAGCCTACAAAGCCTGCGGAAAAGACCCTGCACGTTACCGGCTTTCGGCTGAAGCATTGTTGCGCCGTGTTGTAAACCGTGGTGAAATTTACCAGATAAACAATGTGGTGGATGCGCTGAACCTGGTTTCCATCAGCACAGGTTTTTCCATTGGCGGTTATGATGCAACGAAAATTGAAGGTGACATTGTTTTTGGAATCGGAAAGGGAGGAGAGCCATACACAGGAATTGGACGTGGCGAACTGAACATTTCAGGGATGCCGGTTTTTCGCGATTCTGAAGGTGCTTTTGGCACACCCACCAGCGACTCTGAACGTACTTCGGTAACCGGCCACACCAAACGTTTTCTGATGATTATTATTGATTACGCTGCCACACCGCAGCTTGACGAAGCGACAACTCTTGCC
>CAZXVT010000296.1:0-3710 GCA_964644015.1 uncultured Maribellus sp. | reverse complement strand
TAACAAACCTAAATGAGCCTTTATGAGTAAAATACTGATTTCTGATTTGCATGACGAAAAAAGTCATCGATTCAGGCAAATTGTTGAAAATGAATGGCCTGATACCGTTTTTGTTGAAATTCCGGATTATATTGGTGAATTTTCAGATTGCTGGTTAATTGTTTGTAATCGTTTGGCTAAACATGATGTACAGGTTATTTCAACAATTAAAAATCACACGCTATACGAATCAATTCCAGTATTGATACTTGTTGATAGGGAGGAACAGGTTCAGAAAGCCAATATTATTCCTGAATTAATTAATGCAGTTTTAGCTTTTCCTTTTGATGAATTTCAGGTTATAACTTTATTGAAAACACTTCAGAAATTGCATAATCTGTCAAAAGAAAATTTAAAATCCGTTGATGAAACAAACAAAGCACAACCTGTTTCAGAAGACAAAAACTTCAGGATTGTGCTTGATTCTATGATGGAAGGTTGCCAGATCATCGGGTTCGATTGGACATATTTATACGTAAATCCAGCCGCTGAAAAGCAAAACCGCCGTCCTGCGAGTGACCTTTTGGGAAACCGTTTCATGGATGTTTGGCCCGATATTGAAGACAATGAAATTTATAAGAAAATTAAAAACACGCTTGAAAACAGGGTAAACGATCAGGTTATTGTGTCTTTTCATTTCCCCGATGGATCTGCCGGGCATTTTGAGTTGCATTTTCAACCGGTTTCAGAAGGCGTACTGATTACTTCATTTGATATTACAGATAAGAAGCAAATAGAGAAGGAACTTGTTGAAAGCGATGAACGCTGGCAATTTGCGTTAGAGGGAGCAGATCACGGCGTGTGGGACTGGAATATTGAAACAAACCGCGTGATATTCTCAACTCAATGGAAAAAGCAATTGGGGTATGAATCTCATGAAATTGTCAACGACTTTTCGGAGTGGAAATCGAGAGTGCACCCCGACGATCTGGAAAATGCCCTGAGTGACCTGAATAATCATATAGAAGGTAAAGCCACCTATTACCAAAACGAACACAGGTTGAAATGCAAAAACGGCAATTGGAAATGGATTTTAGATCGTGGTAAAATTGTGGCCCGCGATTCATCAGGTAAACCATTGCGGATGGTGGGTACACACACTGATATAAATGAACGGAAATTAACCGAAAAAAGGTTAACAGAATTATCCGAGATGTTATTGATGGCAAACGAAGCCGCCGAAATGGGTATCTGGAAGCACGATATAATTAACAACCGGGTTTTTCTGAACGATTGGGCACAACTTCATTATGGAATAAAATCAGAAGAAATTTCCTTGACTGAATTATTGGAAAGGGTTTATCCTGAAGATATTTCGCGTCTTAAACTTGAGATGCAAATGGTGATTAATCCAGAAAGTAACGGAAAATTCAGAACCGAATACAGGGTGATTCACCCCGACAATTCAGTGCATTGGCTTGAAATCAACGTTCGCATTGAATTTCAGATTTTAGAAAATGTTAGAAATCCGGTTTTTGGTTACGGAACTGTTATCGATATTACTTATCGAAAGCAAATGGAGGTTGAACTGATTGAAAGTGAAAGAATATTACGCGAATCGCAAAAAGTTGCCGGAATAGGAACCTATATACTTGATGTGAAATCCGGAAATTGGAAAAGTTCTGAAATTTTAGATACTGTTTTTGGTATCGGTGAAGATTTTCCGCATACATTAGAAGGGTGGGGAGCCATTATACACCCTGACTGGCGCACAGAAATGATGGACTATTTTATAACCGAAGTTGCAGGCCATAAAAAGGATTTTAACAAAATCTACAAAATAGAAAGAGTTAACGATAAAATGGCTCGCTGGGTGCATGGTTTAGGCAGGCTCGAATTCGATAAAAATGGCACACTTCTTCGGATGATCGGTACAATACAGGACATAACCGAACGAAAAGAAGCACAGGACGCACTCCTGCAAAATAAAAAGATTCTTGAATTATTTGTTGAACACGCACCGGCTGCCATTGCCATGTTCGATACCCAAATGAGGTATATTCTGGTAAGCAAGCGCTTCAGAATCGATAACAATTTGGATGATATCGATCTGAGAGGAAAATATCATTACGATGTTTTCCCCGACATACCCGAACGATGGAGAAAAGTTCACAGCGAATGTTTGAGTGGTAAACCAGAACACCAGGATGAAGATTATTTTCTTTTACCCGATGGAAGTCGTGAATGGCTGAAATGGGAAGTGATTCCCTGGTACGAATCAGAAAATGTAATCGGGGGTTTGTTATTGTTTACCGAAACAATAACAGAGCACAAAAACATGATGGAAGCATTGACCCAGAGCGAGATTCGGTTCAGAATGCTGGCTGAATCAGCGCCTGTGGGTATCATAATTATTGATTTGAATCAGAAAGGTGAATATATCAATCAGTATTTCACAGAGATGTTTGGTTATAGTTTGGAGGATGTTTCCGACCATGATAAATGGAGAATGCAAGCATATCCTGATGAAAAAGTCAGACAAAATGCGCAAAAGGATTGGAGTGAAGCCGTTTCGATGGTGAGAAAAGGAGAAAGACACCCATTTCTTGAATATCCTGTAAGATGTAAAGATGGTACAGTAAAACAAATTGATTTCAGGTTGGCAATAGCCGATAATAAGTTTTATGTGATTTGTAACGATTTGACGGATAAGTATAATGCGCAGAAAGAGCTTCGCCGGTTAGAATGGATGTTAACAAAAAAATCTACCACGGCCAATGCCAAAACCGAAACTCATATGCCCGCTTATGGCGATCTCATGGAATTAAACAAAGACGGATTAATTCTGAATTCAGTGGGGCAAGATGTTTTAACCGAAATTGTGAATGACTATCTGAGTTTACTCGAAACATCGACTGCAATTTATGAGAAAGATGGCAATTATGCACTGGGAATTTTTTCCTCCGGATGGTGCCGGTTTTTGGATGAAGCATCCAGAAATTTATCCGAAACAGATAGTAACGATACAGCCTTAAATTCACGAAAATGGCATTGTCATGAATCATGTTGGCGTGATGCATCGCTGAAAGCGATTGAAAACGGGACTCCGGTTGATATTGAGTGCAAAGGAGGCATCAGACTTTATGCTTTACCAATAAATGCAAATAATGAAATTATCGGGGCTTTAAATTTTGGTTACGGCAACCCCCCATCAGATTACAATAAACTTTTGCAGATTGCTGATGATTACAAGGTGCAGGTTGAACAACTTGTGAAACTTGCATCGGAATACGAAACAAGGCCATCGTATATTATTGATCTGGCGAAAAAAAGATTGATGGCTTCGGCAAATCTGATCGGTGAAATTGTGAACAGAAAAATATCTGAAAAACAAATCAGGGAACTGAATGAAGGCCTTGAGAGCCTGGTCAGTGAGAAAACAAAGGAACTCAAGGAAAGAATTGAAGAACTCGAACGCTTTTATGAAGCAACCATAAACCGTGAGTACAGAATTAAGGAACTGACAGAAGAGATTGATTTGTTAAAGAAAAGCAGGGGTTAGCAGGCAAAAATAGCATTTGAACTAAAAATGATAACAAAATGAAATCAGGAACCTGGCTTTGGATTTGCATTTCCGGAATATTATTTTTTTCGGTATTGGGCCTTGTCAGCTATTTTTCTGAAATAACCTACATCAGCAGCCTGAGCAGAAAATACATTCCGATGGCGCC
>CAZXVT010000295.1:0-3772 GCA_964644015.1 uncultured Maribellus sp. | reverse complement strand
ATTATTGGCTGTTCATTCAATATTTTATGCACTTCAGGCAAAAGAAGGCATGTGGATTCCCATACTTCTTGAAAAATACAATTTTGCCGAGATGCAACAAATGGGTTTTAAACTCACAGTTCAGGATATTTATGATGTAAACAACGCCAGCATGAAAGATGCTGTCGTAATTTTTGGCGGCGGCTGCACAGGCGAACTGATTTCAAATGACGGTTTGCTGATTACAAATCATCATTGCGGGCTGGGGCAGGTGCAGCGACAAAGTTCGGTTGAACATGATTATCTAACCAACGGATTCTGGGCTATGAACAAGGGTGAAGAACTGCCAAATCCCGGACTCACTGTAAGTTTCCTGGAATACATGGAAGATGTAACCGAAAAGGTTTTTGATGGTATTTCAGGTTTGAATGATGAAGAAAAGGAACGAAGAATTCAGAATAATATATTGAAAATCAGAAAGGAAGCTGAAAAAGAGGGGAAATTTAGTGCCCAGGTAAAACCGCTTTTTTATGGCAATCAATATTTTTTGTATGTACACAAAATTTACAAAGATGTGAGGTTGGTGGGAGCTCCGCCTTCGGCCATCGGAAAATTTGGCGGCGATACCGACAACTGGATGTGGCCGCGTCATACAGGCGATTTTACCTTATTCCGGGTATATGCCGGAAAAGACAATGAACCGGCTGAATATTCGCCTGAAAATGTACCCTTTCATCCAAAAAAGTTCTTTTCCGTTTCAATAAAAGGAGTCAAAGAAGGAGATTTTACCATGGTTTTTGGAAATCCCGGAACCACAATGCAATATATTCCTTCTCATGAAGTTGCAATTATTCTGAACCAGCGTGATCCTGATCGTGTAAAAATCAGGGATAAAAAGCTCGAAATTATCGGGGCCGACATGGAAAAAGATGCCAAAGTCAGGATTCAATACACCTCGAAATACCAGGGAATCAGCAACGCCTGGAAAAAATGGCAGGGTGAAATCAAAGGTTTAAAACGGCTCGATGCTGTAAATAAAAAACAGCAATTTGAACGGGAATTTAAAGAATGGGCTGTTTCTTCAAATTTGTGGGAAAATGATTACAAACCTGTTTGTGGGAATTTTGATAGTATCTATGCAGTTTATGAAAAATATGTCAAAGCAGCCGATTATTACAGCGAAATAGTTAATAGTGGTACCGATATTTTTTCGCTGGCCGGACAGGCAAATTTATTATTGAATGCTGTTGAAAATAAGAAAACGGATCAGCTCGCAACCTTGAAAAAGTCGTTGCCCCGTTCGATTTCCGGAATTTTTAAGAATTATAACCAGGCTACTGATGAAAAACTGTTTGCCGCTTTAATGCCAATGTTAGCCAGCGGAATCAGTGATGATTTTTTGCCAGTTGGCTTTAAAAACAAAATAAACGCAACAAATGAAAATGAGCTGATTGAAAAATACTACCGGAAATCGCTTTTAACTGATACTCTTTTCTGGAAAAAAATGCTGGAAGAAAAATCGGACAAACTGATTCTGAAACTTCGGAAAGATCCTGTTTTTGTTCTTTACAATCAGTTGAGAATGAAGAATGAAACCGATATAGCACCGGTTGTTGCAATAGCCACTAAAGAAATTACCTCGAATATGAAGATTTACATGGCAGGTATTATGAAAATGAAACAAAACCAGCCGTTGTATGCCGATGCTAATTTGACTTTACGCGTTTCTTATGGCAAAGTGGAAGGTTACCAGCCTGTTGATGGAGTTTATTACAAGCATTTTACAACGCTGAAAGGAATCATGGAAAAAGACAATCCGGAGATTTACGATTATGATGTGCCGGATCGTTTAAAAGAACTTTATGAAAAGAAAGATTTCGGAAGATATGAGTTGGATGGCAGCGTTCCGGTTTGTTTTGTTGCTTCAAATCACACTACCGGTGGAAACTCTGGAAGCCCTGTCGTTAACGGTAACGGCGAGTTAATTGGTATCAATTTCGATCGTGTTTGGGAAGGTACCATGAGTGATATTATGTTCGACCCTGAAGTTTGCCGAAACATCTCGCTCGACATGCGTTTTGTACTATTTATTATCGATAAATATGCCGGAGCCGGTTATTTGCTGGATGAAATGAAGATTGTGGAGTAGGGAATTGGTGAATGAGTTATTGGGTGATTGATTGGATGAGTTATTGAGTGTATGTGAGTGAGTGAATTGATAAGATTTTCCTGTTATTCGCAATTTTCGGTAGTAAACGTGTAAAATCCTCATTTTTCTCCAAAGGAATGAATTAAAGGGTTGCAGAAAAACTAAATAGAATTTTTCAAATACTTCAAGAATAAGTTTTGCTTCGGATTTTAATCTCCGAAGCATTTTTTTTTCAGGTTTAAACCTGCTTCAGCCTGGATTGAGTTCATATTGTCTCCAATCTGGTCGAGCAGGTAATTTCTGAGCATTCGGTGATAGTGTTTGACATGGCCTATTACCTGTTCTATCACAGCTCTTGTCCTGAAACGGTGCCTCATTTTCTATCGTTGGTATTTTCTGTCTGTTTCAGTTGGTTTTCACAGGCAAATTATTTGTTTGCCATTGATTTGCCTGCAGCCCCGGTAACCACGGTCAACAATTCCTGTTTCTGGTTTATGGTCAGTAATTCTTTCTACTTGTACCAGTTGAGGGGTAAGTGTATCACCATCAAATGGGTATCTTTCAAAACTCATTATTTCAATAATTATTCCCGATTTGCTGGTTTTGGCAATCTACACTTTATTCCCCAATTGACTACATCAAACGTTGTTTCCTATTTCTGTATTCTTTCCCTTTGGCAATGCAATTAACCTGCGGCTGGTGAAGGCTGAAAATCTTGTTTTTTGAATTGCGAGACTGGGTTTATGCACGCCAGAAAATACTAAACTGTATTTGGGAATTCAAGCGCAGTGCCGCTCCCATCTTACGATTTCAGGTCTCGTAAAATCTTTACTGCAACTAATTTTATGCTCCGCCTTGTGGCAAGTGCTTTCTTCTTTCGCCATGGATTGTCTCCGAAGAGCTGGTCAATCATCAATTGTTTCAATTCCCGTTTGTAAATTTGACTAAGCCTGATGCCTTCCCTTCCCGAGATATTACGACATTTTTCTATGATTTTCTTCTGAAGTTTTACATAAGTGAGAAAGGTGACGTTTTTCTCCTGAATCGTTGTGTCAATCAGTGCCTTTTTTCTTGTACTTCTTTCTTTGAAAATAAGTTGACTGTTGCCTTCAAAATCTTTTGTACCCCCTCCTCGCCAATTCGTCTACGGAATTTTATCAACTCGATCCGGTCAAACGGATAATCATGACGAAAATTGATTTCTCCTCTGAAATATTGTCGGTACAGATTATAACCTAATGGTACAGTACTCTTTCATCGCTCTGGTTAAACATCCGACGCAACATGGTTACACCAACTATTAATCGAATCAGGATTCCGGGACGCCTGTTGTTTTCACAATAATTAACACTCAAATATCTTTCAATACTTCCCAGTCTATTTTCTTGAAAGCATGACCAGTTTATGACTTTAATTGATAAATTGTTTCAACGAAATATTGAACATATTTAACTGCAGATACTTTTCCTTTTTACCTACCATTTCTATCAGTTTATTCAAATGTGGCTAAAAACTGGTAGATTTTTATTCCCGAAAATCTAAACTTATTAAATTATAGCATAGATAATCAATATTATAACCCGTTGTGTGGTTTAACCCGCCAGGGCATATTTTAAATTATTAATTAGTTTACCGTTCTTTAAA
>CAZXVT010000294.1:0-3806 GCA_964644015.1 uncultured Maribellus sp. | reverse complement strand
TGTAAATTTATAAAAGCAACTTATTAACTTCATTTTTCAAACATAGGATGACAAGGGTTATGGTGTTTTTGGAGGAGGAAAATGGGACGGCTTCGCCGTCTCATTTTCCTCCCCTCGATTCAATAAGAAATTGTCATTCCGATGGAGGTACGACAGAGGAATCTCATCCGAAGTTTTAAAGCTTTTTAAGGAAGATGAGTCCGCACTCAAAGGCTTGACATTTTATTTTCATTCACCGATTATGCCCATTTTTCAAAATGGGTGGACTCTCGCAAAGACGCCAGGAAACGAATCTGCTGAAACCACTTTAACTTATTCAACCACCCTGATTTCCCAGGTCATTTCCATGGCTTTTCGATAAGCAGCGGTAACTCCGCAATAGGTGCTTTCGGAGAGTTTCACGGCTTTTTCGAGTTTGTCCATCGGCAGGTCTTTGCCCTTGAACTGGTAAATCACATGCATTTTTGTATAATGCATCGGGTGTTCTTCGGTAACATCGCCCTCCACAATTACATTAAAAGATTCGGGTTCCACTTTCATTTTTTTCAGAATCATAATCACATCAATTCCGGTGCAGCCGGCCAGCGCCGTAAGCATCAGCTTTTTCGGACGTGGGCCCAGGTCGCTCCCACCCGATTGTTCGGTTGCATCAACGGTAATTTTGTGTCCATCCATATCGCCGGTAAAGGCAACTTTGTCGATCCACGACATATCAACAATATGTTTCATTTTTCTTGTAATTAAATAGTTTTCATTTATTTTGCACCACAAATATAACGCATGTAACTATCTACATAAATAATTGCTGCGTTATAGAACAAAAGTGTATGGAACACAACAAATAAATGTTTGAAAAAGATTAATCAGAATACCATTTTGAGATGAGAACGATAATTAAAAGGCCGACAGAACAGGAAACCAACCTCAGTGGATTTCAACTTTTCAATAAACTGACTGAAGACGAATTTAACCGTCTGAATTTTGACAAAACCTGCCAGTTGTATAAAAAAGGCACAATCATTTATCGCGAAGGCAGCCGCCTCACCGGTTTTTATTGTGTCACCCGCGGGATTGTCAAAATCTTTAAAACCGGAATCGACGGAAAAGAACAAATCATCCGCTTTGCGAAACGCGGCGAAATTATTGCTTACCGCTCGCTGCTGAGCCAGGAGCTTGCCTGCACCACCGCTAAAATTATCGACGAAGCAATTCTGTGTCATGTTCCTTACCAAACACTGCTTTATCTCATCCAGAATAACTGGCAGTTTTCGCACCACATGCTGCAGATTGTTTGCCGCGAGTTGCGCGAAGCCAACGATTATATTACCGACATTGCACAGAAAACCGTGCGCGAGCGCCTTGCCGAAGTATTATTGTTGCTGAAGGAAAACTTTGAATTAGACAACCAGAATACACTCCAGATTTCGCTTACCCGCGAAGAGTTGGCCAACATGGTGGGAACCGCCACTGAATCGGTAATCAGGCTGTTGTCGGAATTCAAACAGGACAAACTCATCGAATTGCAGGGCCGCAAAATTAAATTTCTTGATTTGGCCAGTCTGCGAAGAGTTGCCAATATTTAAACCGCTTTCATGCAGGAACGCCACAAAAACAAGGAACAATATTTTAACGAACAGGGGCTGACTTCCCAAAAATTTGTGGTGCCTTTTCTGTCCGATCTGCTGAAGATCGACAACAAAACCACAATTCTTGAAATTGGCTGCGGCGAGGCCGGTAACCTGAAACCCTTTGTTGATATGGGCTGCCAGTGTACCGGCATTGATATTTCGTGTGGCAGGATTGAACTGGCCAAAACATTTTACCAAAACCATCCGAACCGCGAAAATCTGACACTGATCTGCAACGACATTTACAAAGTGGAACCGGGTGCCCAATTCGATATCATCATCATGCGCGATGTAATTGAGCACATTCCCAACCAGGAGCGGTTTATGGAGTTTGTAAAAGCTTTCCTGAAGCCCGGCGGCAAATTTTTCCTCGCTTTTCCGCCTTGGCAAAACCCGTTTGGTGGCCACCAACAGATCTGTCGCGGAAAACTGCTTTCAAAACTTCCGTGGTTTCATCTTTTGCCCCGGGGTTTTTACAAACTGTTTCTGAAATGGATGGGTGAAAGCGATGGCACCATCACGGCATTGCTTGAAATCAAAGACACCGGCATTTCCATCGAGCGTTTTGAGCGCATTTTAAGGCGTAGTAATTACCGCACCGACAAAAAGGTATTCTGGCTGATCAACCCCAATTACCAGACAAAATTCGGGCTGAAACCGCGTAAACTGACCGTGATAATTTCATCAATACCGTGGCTGCGCAATTTTGTTACCACCGCCATGTATTATGTAGTTTCGAAAAATGGCTGAAAAGAATCCCGGATGCCTGATCAGGGATTTTTCCTGGCAAGTACCACAAAATCACGCTGGTCGTTGTTTTCGATGTAGTTTTCGTACAAAAACTCAATACTGAAGTGGTTACTGTTCAGCAGGCCTGCTACTTTTTCTTTTTCCAGTGCACCGTAATAAAAAGGCTCGCCAAACATCTGGTCAACATGCTCGTCGTCAACATTTCCGTGTGAGAACAGGAAGTACCCGCCGGGATGCAACATTTCACACATTTTCGGGTAAATCAGTTCCTGCTTTGCTTTTGGCAAATGCCACAACGAATCCCAGGCAATGATTCCGTCGAATTTTATTTCAGTCCGAAAATCAAAAAAGTCAGTTTCGAAAAACGATGCTCCGGGGATATTTGTGGATTGGGCGATTTTAATCATTTCAGCGGCGCTGTCAATTCCGGTGATTTGGAAACCTTGTTCCGACAAATAAACGGTATTTGGAAATCCGGTCCCGCAACCCACATCAAGAATGGTTCCGCCGGATTGAACCTTTCCGGCAAATTCCCTCACCGGTTTAAGCGGAACTGCATTCTTCCGTATTTCAGCCCATTTGACCGCTATTTTGTTGTATGATTCTTCGTTTATTGACATTCGGGCAAACTATTTCTGAAATCTCTTTTACCAGTTCAATCAACAAAAACTGCACTTATTTCCCATAATTCACCAGTTCCTCTTTTGTTTTTCTGGATGAGGCAGCCGAAACGGCATCAACACCAGCATCGATATGGCCAATCTGCAAAACCGACACTGCCCGGTAGCCTTCCGGAATCTGATAATCCTGCTTTTTTTCGTTGATGCTTCTGACCGGACCTGTGTAAATGTGCGCTCCCAGTCCGAGACCCTGCGCCGCCACATACATATTTTCGGTGGCCAGCGCGCAGTCGAAATCCACGTTCATCCCTTCGGGTACGGTTTCTGCTCCCGAAACAATGATGATAACATTGCCCGGTTTGGCAAACCTGACAACCGGCGAAATCAGGCTTTCATCCCCAATACCCGTGAATTTCCACAACTGGCTGTTCCGGGCGCTGGGCGCTTTGATCCCGCATTCGAGAATCATATTGATGTCGTGCTCTGAAACAGGTTCAGCAATAAAGTTTTTTGCTGAATACCCCGAGAGTATGGTTTTTACCACCGGATTCCCGGCTGGTTGTGCCTGCACGGCGAATGCCAGCAGCAGTAAAAGCACTGAAACACTTAATTTTGCTTTCATTGTTGATAGTTTTTTAGTTTTTAAAAGTGATGGCAGTAGTGACTTTATTTCTCTTCTTTATCATTGTTAAACAGTTCGTGTAATTTTTGTTGCAATAGTTTTTTGAAAGATCACTATTACTTTCTCTCACCGCTGGTGAGAGTTTTGGAAAGTCTTTGTAAGTCTCGTAAAACTGCTTCATTCTCC
>CAZXVT010000293.1:0-3810 GCA_964644015.1 uncultured Maribellus sp. | reverse complement strand
ACACGGAGCTCTGCTATTCAATAATCAAAGCGTTTTCTTTGCCCCTGCACTTCCACTCGAAGAAGTTTTCGATCCGACCGGGGCCGGTGATACTTTTGCAGGAGGATTTATAGGTTACCTTGCTAAAACGGGCGATATCTCTTTCGAAAACATGAAAAGAGCAATTATTTATGGTTCTGCAATGGCATCATTTACTGTTGAAAAATTCGGCACCGAAGGATTGCAATCTATCAACAACGGCGATTTGAACGACCGAATCCGTCAATTCTCCACTTTGGTACAGTTCGACATCGACCTTGATTAAATCTTCCTGAGCTTTTTTTAGAATTTTATTCCTGAATATTCCGCTACCGGAAACAAACCGATCCCGATTATCAATAGGGATTAGCTTTTTATGCAAACTTCAGCTCACACAACTTTATCATTTTCTGTGCGGAAGTTGCCGGTGAAACCTCCAATTTTCAAAAGGCATTTTGTTATTGTACAGATTTTTATAACTTTGTCGCCCTTTCAAAATCGGATTAATCATCATAACTTGCTAAAAACATGAAGGTTTACAAAACAAATGAGTTAAGGAATATTGTACTCATCGGCGGTGCCAAGTCTGGTAAAACAACCCTGGCAGAAGCAATTTTATTTGAAAGCGGCGTAATAAACCGACGCGGCTCAGTAGAAGATAAAAATACAGTTTCAGATTACCGTGAAATAGAATTGGAGCGTCAGAATTCAGTTGCTTCAACCATTTTATATGCTGAACACAAAGGACATAAAATCAACCTGATAGATGCGCCTGGTTTTGATGATTTTATCGGTGAAGTAGTTGCAGCCCTGAATGTTGCTGATACCGCACTTATGGTTATCAATGGCCAGAATGGTGTTGAGGTTGGGACAGGTATTAACTGGAGGCAGACTAATAACAATCACACTCCGGTTGTTTTTTTAATCAATCATCTCGAGCACGAAAAATCAAGTTTTGAAGAAAGCCTTCGTCAATTGAAAACCCAGTTTGGCGGAAGCGTGACTCCATTACAATATCCGGTGAATGAAGGGGTAAGTTTCAATGCAATTATTGATGTTCTTCAGCAGAAAATGCTGAAATATCCTGCCGCAGGCGGAAAAGCCGAGGTGCTTGATATTCCGGCCGATCAAAAAGCCAAGGCAGAAGAGATGCTGAACAGCCTTATAGAATCAGCAGCAGAAAATGATGAAACACTGATGGAATCGTTTTTCGAAAACGGGACCCTCACTCCTGACGAATTGAAACGCGGAATCAAATTAGGAATAATAAACCGTGGTTTTTTCCCGGTATTGTGTATCGGAGGTAAACCAAATATTGGCGTTGATGCCCTGCTCGATTTTGTAATTAATTACCTGCCGGCACCTGACGAAATGTCTGGCCGTAAAACTACAGAAGGTAAAGAACTTAAATGCAAAGTGTCTGATCCGGCTTCAGCCCTTATATTCAAAACTTCCATCGAAGAACATCTTGGTGAAATTTCCTATTTCAAGGTATATGCCGGTGAAATTGTTGAAGCAATGGATATGATCAACGGCGTAAATGGTTCAAAAGAACGTATTTCGCAACTGTTTGCCGTAGCCGGTAAAAAACGCGAAAAACTCGAAAAAGTTGTTGCCGGTGACATTGCTGCTACATTTAAGCTCAAAAATGCACGCACCAACCAAACGCTCAACAGTCCTAAAAACTCAGGAGATGTCATCACACAAATAGAATTTCCGGCACCAAAAATCACAATGGCTATTAAAGCCAAAAGTACTGCTGATGACGAAAAACTTGGTGTGGCTCTTACTGAACTTCAGAAAGTTGACCCCACCCTCACAGTGGAATATTCAAAGGAACTGAAGCAAATCATCATCCGTGGACAGGGCGAATTGCATCTGAACATCGCTAAATGGGTTCTTGAAAACCTGGAGAAAATTGCGATCGAATATTACGCCCCAAAGATTCCGTATCGCGAAACTATTACCAAATCAGCCAAGGCAATGTACCGTCATAAAAAACAATCGGGCGGCTCGGGCCAGTTTGGCGAAGTACACATGCTTATTCAGCCTTATACCGAAGACATGGTTCCTCAGAAAGAATTTCCAATAAGGGGAACTGAAGAACACCTTCTCCCCTGGGGCGGAAAACTGGTTTTCAATAACTGCATCGTGGGTGGTTCAATTGATGCCCGTTTCCAGCCAGCCATTCTGAAAGGGATTATGGAAAAAATCGAAGAAGGACCGCTAACGGGTTCATATGCCCGTGATATTGTTGTAAATATCTATGACGGTAAAATGCACCCGGTCGATTCTAATGAACTCGCTTTTAAACTTGCCGGTCGTCAGGCCTTTAAAGAAGCTTTTAAAAATGCAGGCCCAAAAATTCTTGAACCAATTTATGATGTTGAAGTTATGGTTCCGGCCGATCGCATGGGAGACATAATGACCGATCTACAAGGCCGTCGTGCCATTATTATGGGAATGGACAGCGAAGGTAACTATCAGATTGTGAAAGCAAAAGTTCCTCTCGCAGAAATGAACCGATATTCGACTGCACTTAGTTCAATCACCAGTGGAAGCGGTACTTATTCGCTTAAATTTGCCGAATATTCACAGGTTCCCGGCGATGTTCAGACTGCATTGCTCAAAGCCTACGAAGAACAGGAGAAAGAGGACGAATAGTCTTTTTCCGCCACAAATTACCAAAGGCCGTTTCCCCAGAAATGGCCTTTGTTTATTAATTCAGTTTGATTCGCATCTTACCCCTCAAAAAGCGGGGGATGCTTCTGATTCAGGTAATCAATAATTTTCATTTGAATAAAAGCCTCCCGGGAAGTTGCAAATCAGAAGATAAGATGTGCACTGACATAAGAAGTCTTTTCTCCGGAATTTGGCGGGTAAGGTGTACACCAAACGTCAGGAATTCTTCAGAAACATTATCTTTGCCATACTGTTGTTAGTGTAGCTATCACACCAACATTAATTATACCGGCTTTTTCAAGGAAAAATAAATACTTCTAAAGATATGAGACAGATTCTATCAGTCATTGTAATGACTTTGTTGGTAAATACAGTCATCGCTCAAAACCCTGTTGTTGACAAAATAGCAAAAAACAAAAAGGTAACCGTTTTCACAACAGCCGAAAACACCGATTATAGGTTGACCCAAACGGATGTAGCAGAATTTACTGAATCGGGGCAGCCTTTTGAAACTGAAATTTGTGTGTTTGTTGATCCTTCAAAAACCTTCCAAACGTTTTTGGGAATTGGCGGTGCTATAACAGATGCCTCAGCCGAAACTTTCTATAAACTCCCAGAAAGTAAACAGCAGGAAATATTATCAGCTTATTTCGATCCGCAAAAAGGAATAGGATATACCCTGTTGCGAACAAATATGAATAGTTGCGACTTTTCGAGCGGAAGTTATACTTATGTTAACGAAGGTGATGCTGATCTGAAATCATTTTCGATCGATGTGGACAAAAAATATAAAATTCCGATGCTAAAAAAGGCAATGGCAGCAGCAGGTGGAAAAATTCCGCTTTTCATCAGCCCCTGGAGCCCCCCGGCCTGGATGAAAGACAATAACAACATGCTGCAGGGTGGTAAATTGAAACCGGAATTCTACCAGAACTGGGCCAACTATTTTGTGAAGTACATCAACAGCCTCGAAAAAGATGGCGTTCCCGTGTGGGGATTAAGCATACAAAACGAACCCATGGCCAAACAGACCTGGGAAAGCTGCATTTATACTGCCGAAGAAGAGCGGGATTTTCTGAAAAAATTCCTCGGGCCCACGATGCACAAAGA
>CAZXVT010000292.1:0-3954 GCA_964644015.1 uncultured Maribellus sp. | reverse complement strand
ATTTATATATTTGCATAACAATGCAATCGACGATGTTAAAAATCAAGGAGTTAGATGCCGACAAGCTGGAAGTGGCGGCAAGTATGTTAAAAGCAATGGCACATCCGATGCGGATTGCTATATTGAAACATCTTGAAGGGGGAAAAAGACTTACAGTTACTGAAATTCACGAACTGCTTGGTATTGAACAATCAACAACATCGCATCATCTCGGAATTCTTAAAGACAAAGGAGTGCTTTGTGCCAAACGCGATGGCAAAAACACATTTTATTTTCTGAAATATGAGATTCTGAGCCAAATCATCGATAGTTTACATTCCTGTACCTGCGAATGATTTTTTTGCTTTAGCTATGAAATTTTCTCCTGGCCCGCCATTTCAGATATCCTGATGGTTGTTTTTGTGTATAATTTGAAAACCAGTGTACGAATCGTTATTTTTACCCGAAAAAATAATGATAGAACTTGTTTTTGCCACCAATAACAAACATAAACTCGCAGAAATTCAGGCAACAGTAGGAGACCATTTCAAGCTGCTTAGTCTTCAGGATATTGGTTGTAACGAAGAAATTCCGGAAGACCAGGACACCCTGGAAGGAAATGCAAGCCAGAAAGCATTTTTCATTTATAACAAATACGGTTACAACTGTTTTGCCGATGATACAGGGCTCGAAATTGAAGCTCTTGATGGAGAACCGGGAGTATATTCGGCGCGTTATGCCGGGGAGACCAAAAACCCGGAAGCCAATATTGATAAAGTTCTCGGCAAACTTGCCAAAATAAAAACCCGGAAAGCACGTTTTAGAACTGTGATTTCGCTGGTAATTAACGGTGCTGAACATCAGTTTGAAGGAATAGTGGATGGTGAAATTCTAAAAGAAAGACAAGGTAATTCGGGTTTTGGTTACGATCCGGTTTTTCTCCCGGATGGATTTTCACAATCATTTGCCGAAATGAGCCTTCAGGACAAAAACCAAATCAGTCACAGGGGAAGAGCCGTTGCAAAACTGGCAGAGTTTTTAAAAAGCATAGATAACTAATACCGATGAAAAATATTTTCCTCACATTTTGTGTTGCTTTTCTGTTCTTAAACGGAAACGCACAACGAAAACAAGGAACCTGGCAGGATTATCTTTCGTTTTCCGAAGCCATAAAAGTTGCAGTTTCGCCCACTAAAACATTTTGCGCCACCAATGGCGGCCTTTTTTATTACGATCAGGAAGACAAAAGTGTGGTAAACGCTTCGGAAGTGGTGAAACTTTCCGATTTTGGCCCAAAAACCATAGCCTGGAACAACGATTTTAACGTGTTGGTATTGGCTTACGCGAACAGCAATATCGACCTGATTTACGGATCGAAAGTGGTGAACCTTTCCGATATTAAACGCAAACAACTCAGTGGCGATAAATTCATCAACAATATTTCCTTTATCGGAAAGGAAGCATTTTTAGCGTGTGGTTTTGGCATTGTTGTAATCGATATTGAGAAAAATGAAATTAAAGATACTTACCTTATAGGTGATGACGGATCGATGTTGGGGGTGAACGATGTGGAAACCGACGGTACCTCAATTTTTGCCGCAACTGACAAGGGCGTTTTAAAAGCACCATTAACCGGCGCTGATCTTCGCGACTACAACAACTGGAAACGAATCACTGAAATTCCGTTCAACACCGGAAAATTCAGCTTTCTTGCCTTTCATGGCGGGAATGTTATTGCCAACTACACACCCGATCAGTACGACGGTGACAAAATGTATCGTTACGACGGAAGCAATTGGGTTGAATACCAACCACAAATCAGGTATCTGAATGATTTGCAGGTTAACGGAAATTACCTGGTAGCCACCTCCAGGGAACGGGTTTACATCATCAACAATTCAAATGCAGTGGTAAAGGAAGTTGGTGAATATAGTTTGGGTAATGTGAAAATATCTCCGGTTGATACAAAAAGTGCTGCTTTGTCTGCAAATGGTTTCCTTTATATTGCTGATTATAAGAATGCTTTGATAAAAGCAACCGGTGAAACTTTTGAAATGATTTACCCGATTGGGCCAATCGACAATCAGATGTTCACCCTGAAATCGGACAATAATGATTTATGGATTGCTGCAGGCGGCAGAACCAGCAGCTGGAACAACATGTTTCAGCTTCCACGGTTTCAACGTTACAATCAGGGACAATGGAAATATTACAACAAAAACAACCATTCTGAGTTAAACGGTTTTTTTGATGTGGTGGATATTGCACCAGACCCTAAAAACCCGGAACGTTTTTATGTGGCAAGCTGGGGGGGAGGTGTTTTGGAATACAATGGTGAAGAGTTTGTTCAGCGATTTAATAACAAAAACAGTCCGCTCGAAACAGCCGTTCCCACTAATCCTGATGCGGCTTACACACGAATTGGCGGAATTGATTTCGATTCGCAGGGAAATCTCTGGATCACCAATTCCGAAGTGGCACACAACCTGCACAGTTTGTCGGCTGATGGAAAATGGACCTCTTTCACATTGCCCGAAGTGGCAAACAGCCTGAATATCGGCCAGGTACTGGTTAACAGGTATGATGATAAATGGATTGTGGTTCCCCGCGGGCACGATGCCTATGTTGTAAACAAAGCCGGAGACAAGAAAAAAAGATTGCAGGTAACTTCCTATTTCAACAATGGGCAAAACGAGATTTTTAACCGGATGAACGATATTTATTCGATAGCAGAAGATAATGAAGGTGCAATCTGGTTGGGAACCTCAAAAGGAGTTGCAGTTTACACAAGTCCGGGCCGAATCTGGGAAAGCACCACTTTTTATGCCATGCAACCCAGTCTCGAACTGAATGATGGTTTGTATCATCCACTGCTCGAATCTGAAACAGTAACCGCCATTTCTGTGGACGGCGCAAACCGGAAATGGCTCGGAACAATGAATTCGGGAGTTTATCTGGTTTCTGAAAATGGTACAGAGGAATTGCTTCATTTTACGGCTGAGAATAGTCCGTTGTTTTCTAATACAATCACCTCAATTGCGCTGAATCAGAAAAGTGGTGAAGTATTTATTGGTACCGACAAAGGACTGATTTCGTACATGGGAGAAGCCACAAGTGGTGCTGATACTTATGACAGTGTTTATGTTTATCCGAATCCGGTTCGCGAAACTTATGACGGGCCGGTTACAATTACAAACCTGGTGGAAAACTCAGAAATTAAAATTACTGACATTGCCGGGAATCTTGTTTTCCGAACCACTTCATTGGGAGGACAAGCCGTGTGGGATGGCCGTAACTTAAACGGAAACCGCGTTAAAACTGGTGTTTACCTGGTTCTGTGTAACGACGAAAACGGCGAATTGACGCATATTTCAAAATTGTTGTTTATTCATTAGTTTTTTTGATCTGAATATTTCATGTTGGTTTCTGACGAAGGAATAGTACTGCATTTTATCAAATACGGTGAGAGCAGTGTAATTGCCACCATTTACACACGTAAATCTGGGCGCCAGGGTTTTATGATTAATGCTGCCCTGGGGAAAAAATCGAGAAACAAAGCCGGAATTTTGCAGCCGCTTTTCCTGGTTGACCTGGTTGCCTACGAACATCAGAAAAATGAGCTGAACCGCGTTAAAGAACTGAAATTAAACACTGCTTATCAATCACTGCCATTCGAAATCGGGAAATCATCGGTGGCTATTTTTTTAGCCGAAGTTTTGTACAAAACCATTCACGAGCAGGAAAGTAATCCCGAAATGTATGATTTTATCAAAAGTTCCATCTCCTATTTCGACCTGATGGATTCGGGATATTCCAATTTTCATCTATGGTTTTTGTTTAAACTCACAGGTTTTTTGGGTTTTCTGCCGCAAACCGAAAAAGCGGGTTTCGAAAACTGGTTCGATCTGAAAACCGGAACTGTACTGCATTTTCAACCCTCTCACCCGTTTTATGCCAACAAAGAAACTACAGAAG
>CAZXVT010000291.1:0-4083 GCA_964644015.1 uncultured Maribellus sp. | reverse complement strand
TTTAATATACTGAAGAAATTCTTCAATGTCAGATTTTACCTTTTTTATTGAAAAAGACAAATATCCATTTAATGCAATTCTTTTCTTAATTGAAGGAATTTCGATTGTTATCAAATAAATTATATAACCAGCAATAATTGATAAAGCAATAGCCATATATATTTCTCCAGTGATTACCCAAAATATTTGACTCGTATATATTTTCAATAAATAAATTTGATAAAAATATATCCAAAGCAGGTTCAATAAAACAAAAGTTAAAAGAACCTTATTTAACCTTTTTAAAACAATCCAAATAAAACTCATATGATTTTTGTATGATTTAAAAGTAAAAAACTATTCACTTACCCATATCGCATCAAAACAACTGTTAAATTCTTCTTTGCTCAAATTGAATATATTAGGTGTATAATTCAACTTGTTGTTACAATTTGCAAACGTTCAACAATCCCATAAATTCGGGATTGCTGGAATTGAAATTATCAAATTAGGTTGTTTATTGTGTTCTTTATTATCAGCTTTTTATATACTGAGCCGCTCCAAAGAATTATATATCCTTCATCAATAAATTTATAATCAATCACTAAATTGGAGACATCTCCAATATTTATTCTATGTTCGACAGGATTCCAATTCATAATCCTTTTCGCAGGGAACACAGTATTTCCATCAATCAAAATCTGTAAATATTCCCCACTATTAAATGCCTTAAATTCATAACTTTTCCCTTCCTTATCAATAAAAATGTGTTTAAATACTTTACTGCTTTTAACTGCTTCCAATTCTTTTTCTTTTTCTGTCATATTAATTTTCTTTATTTGATATTACAAAGATACAATACAATAAATTAAATGCTAAAAATACCCCTCACTACCGCAGGTCTGCGCTCTGTATACTGTTTTGAAAAAGCAAAAAAATAGAATTCCTTTCAGCAATAATTTCTTTGGATAAAACTACATCTTTTAATTTCTGCTCGCAGCTAATTCAAACGCTTCACGCGATTTTCTGATATCATCCAGATTACTGTTTGCCCAACCAACCAGTTGGTGCAAATGCGGCAGTAACGAGCGGCCGCGCTCGGTTAACTCATATTCCACTTTGGGCGGAATCTGCGGATAAACCGTTCGTTTTACCAAACCATCGGCTTCCAGGGACTTTAGTGTTACTGCCAGCATTTTTTGTGAGATGGTCTGAATGTAACCGTATATTTCGTTAAAACGCAGCACTTTCGATTCTTCCAGCAGCATCAATACCAGTACCGACCATTTATCTCCCAACCTGTCAATCACATTTCTGACTGGACAATTGTCGGCGGTTCCATATTTTTTCAAAATATTTTCATCCATAATGTACTGATTTAATCAATTCTAACTTTTTAGTAAGTATTGAACCAAAACGTTAGTTCTTGTTTTATTAATAACAACTGTATATTTTTGACTTACTAAAAGTAATTAAAAAACAAAAGTATATTAAAAAACAATAAGTAATTTAGAAAACAATTTTAAAAAGGAGTTCAAATATGAAAACAGGAATTACAGGTGCAACCGGTCAGTTAGGCCGGCTGGTTATCGGAAAATTAAAAGAAAAAGCGGATGCAGGGTCGATTGTGGCTTTGGTGCGGAACACAGAAAAAGCAAAGGATTTGGGAGTGGAAGCCCGCGAATTTGATTACAACAAACCGGAAACGCTTGCCGAATCGTTAAAAGGAATCGACCAGCTTTTACTCATTTCGGGGAGTGATATCGGGCAGCGTGCCCGGCAGCATGCCAATGTAGTGAACGCGGCCAAACAGGCTGGCGTAAAAAGAATTGTTTACACCAGTCTTTTGCACACCGGAAATACAACAGTCAGTCTGGCTGAAGAACATTTGCCTTCAGAAACCGCTGTCATCGATTCAGGTATTTCATACACCATATTGCGAAATGGCTGGTACACCGAAAACCACACTGGCTCAATTTCGGGTGTTTTGGCTGCAGGAGCCGTTTTTGGCAGCGCCGGAAGTGGTAAATTTTCGTCGGCAGCGAGGGCTGATTTTGCTGAAGCCGCTGTTGTTGTTTTAACTGAAACCGGACACGATGGTAAAATTTATGAACTGGCCGGTGATGAATCGTATACACTTGCTGAATATGCCGGCGAAATTGCAAAGCAAACCGGGAAAAATATTGTGTATAACAATCTTCCGGTTGGTGAATATGCAAAAGTGCTGGAAAGTTTCGGTCTTCCCGGTTTTGTTGCCGAAGCAGTTGCCAGTTGGGATGTTAGCGCCTCAAAAGGTGATTTGTTTGACGATTCGAAAATTCTCTCGAAACTAATTGGGCGGTCAACAACACCGTTATCAGAGGTCGTTAAGAATGCATTGGCTGTGTGATTGAACAGCCAGAATGATAATAAAAAAGGATTCCATCTTTTCGAAAGATGGAATCCTTTTCGTTTCTGTAATAATTTCTTCAGTTCTTTTTGTATTCAAACCAGTCGAAATCGGCAAAAGCTTTTGACGGTTCGGCGTTACCGGTGGCATACAAACCTACATAAACTCCGGTAAAAAATCCGACGGTCTCTGTGGCAAGGAATTTGGCATCTGCGGTTTCAATTGCTTTAAATTCATTATCTCCTTGGGCAACCCAAAAAGTAAAGGTGGTTTTATCACCAGTGATTTTTAAATCCACCGGTCCCGGTTTCAGCGCAAATTCTTTAGAGGTATAAAAGGTTCGGCCAAATTGCAGTTTCACAACTGCCACCCGTTTGCCGTCTTTCTGTTTCACGAGCAAATCGAAATGCGAACCGTTGTTAACCAATACCATTCCGGCTTCTTCGTTTTCCTTTTTCGGGTTGAATTCAAGTCGTGTGGTGGCGGTAAAATAAAAATCAGTCAGCCGGCGGCCCGTAAATGTGGATGTGTTGGCTGTGCTGATGGTTTCCGGAGCGCCTTTTAACCGAAGAAATCCCGGGCGTTCAGTCAGCGAAATATTGCTTTCAACGGGGTACTGGATGTAGTTCCATTCAAGACCCAATGTTTTTTCATCAAACCCTGTTTTTGCCGGTTTTGCCGGTACAGGTTTTAGTGGCAGCGTTTCGCAGGTCATATTTTCGGTTACGGTTCCGTTTCCATTGATTACCGGCCAGCCGTTTTTGGGCCAAACCACAGGGGCGAGACAGGTTTCGCGACCGAGAATGTGGTGCACTTTGTCAGAAATATTGCGGTAGCCATGAAAAACCATCCACCACGAGTTGTCGTGTGCCTGAATAATGTCGGCATGTCCGGTTCCTCCAATGCCGAAACCCTGGGCGGCGGCAGTTACATGTGTCAGAATCGGGTTGGCCGGATTTTCGGTGTAAGGACCCCAGATGTTGTTGCTCCGGGCAATGGTTTCAGAATGCGCTTCTTCAGTGCCGCCCTCGGCTGCCATCAGATAATAAAAACCATCTTTTTTGTAAATATGCGGACCTTCGGCATACCTGCCACCAGTTCCGTACCAAACCTTTTTCCCTTCATTCAGTAGTTTGCCGTTTTTCAAATCGATTTCGTACAAAAGAAATTCCGACGAAATCACATAACTTTTTCCGTCTTCATCCCAGAAAAGGTCTGGGTCGATGCCGGGAACATCGATAAATACCGGGTCAGACCAAGGGCCTGCCGGGTTGGTGGTAGTTACATAAAAATTGCCCGACCTTCCTTTCAGGTTGGTGGTAATCATATAGAACAGTCCCTCGTGGTGGCGGATGGTGGCGGCAAAAATGTTGATTCCTTGTGGTAGTTGTTCTTTGCGGTTGATACAATAACCGATTTGTTCCCAGTTCACCAAATCTTTGCTGTGAAAAACCGGAACTCCCGGGAAATATTCGAAAGTGCTGGTGATGAGGTAATAATCATCGCCAACCCTGCAAACACTTGGGTCGGAGTGAAATCCCGGAATAATGGGATTCTGGTACGTCACTTTTTCGTTCGGAAAAGGTGGCGCTGCAAACGGATTATTCCTTTTTAAGGTGGTGTTTTGCGAAAAAACTGAAATTGTCAGAAATGACAGAATGATTAAAAGTGAATTTTTCATAGTCAGGTTGATCTGTTATTCATTATTTAAATCG
>CAZXVT010000290.1:0-4092 GCA_964644015.1 uncultured Maribellus sp. | reverse complement strand
GTATGAAGATATTTGCCTGTAACACTTTCTGTGTGAATGATTTCTTCTGTCGGACCGTTAAAAACCACGTTTCCGCCGTTGATACCGGCACTGGGACCGAGGTCAAGAATCCACTCGCAGCTCCGGATAACTTCGGGGTCGTGTTCCACCACAAAAACGCTGTTGCCGCGGTTTTTCAATTCATACAAAAGCGAAATCAGTTTTTCGGTGTCGCGCGGGTGCAGCCCGGTTGTGGGTTCGTCCAGAACATAGAGCAGGTCAACAAGATTGCAGTCGAGCTGCCGCGCCATTTTTACCCTCTGCGATTCGCCGCCCGAAAGTGTTCCCACCGGCCGTTCGAGACTGAGGTAACCAACCCCGATGTGAATGAGTTGTTCCAGCACAAAAATGGCTTTCCGGGTAATGGGAATGGCCATTTCATCATCGATTCCTTTCAGAAAATCAAGTACTTTGGGCAATTCCCACTGGCAAACTTCGTCGATGGAAACACCTTTGAGTTTTACATTCCGGGCTGCTTCGCTGATTCGCGAACCGTTACATTCCGAGCAGGTTTCGTATTTGAAAAAGCGGAGATAGGCATTTTTGTCTTCCTCGCTGGCTTCGTCTTCGCCTTTTTCGGCCATCGAGCGTTCTAATTTCCGGGCAAGTCCTTCAAAAGTGCGGTTGTACGAAAGTTTTTCTTTCGAACCCTGAATTTTGAAAGGTTCGGAATACAGCAGCAAGTTGAGTTCTTCGGGTGTAAAATCCTTTAGCTTTTTCTCAGTATCGACAACACGCAGGTTGATGAGTTCATTCCACAGAAAACTGCCCGGTTTGTAATGAATGTGCAGGATTCCTCCCTCACGGATTGACTTTTCCCTATCAAGAAAAAGACTTAGGTCGATTTTTGCGACTTTTCCCAGTCCGTGACAATGCGGGCACATTCCCTGCGGGTGGTTAAACGAAAACAAAAACGATGCGCCGATAAACGGTTTGCCAACCCGCGAAAACAAAAGCCGCAGATAGGTATTTACTTCGGTAGCCGTGCCCACCGTGCTGCGTAGGTTGTTGCCCATTTTTTTCTGGTCGATAACCATCGCTGTCGAAAGGTGCAGTATGTCGTCCACCTCGGGGCGCGAGAGTTTGGGAAGCCGTTTGCGCGCAAAAGTTGAGAAGGTTTCGATGAGCTGCCGCTGCGCCTCGGTGTAAATGGTGTCGAACAGCAACGACGATTTGCCCGAACCCGAAATCCCGGTGAAAGCCACCACTTTGTGTTTGGGAATCTCCACCGAAATGTTTTTCAGGTTGTTGGTGTGTGCGTTTCTGATGATGATTTTCTGAAAATTGTTTTCCATGCTTTTACTGTTTGGCGGTTACTTGTTTAAGGTAGTTTTCGGCCCACTCAATTTCGGCTTTGTAAAGGTATTGCGGGCGCACAGCCAGCGCCATCCGGTGCACCGGGCAGTTTTCACCTTCGAGGTATTTCTGCAATTCGCCGTAGCCGTAAAGTAATTCTTTTAATTTGCGGATGTAAGCGTTTAAACTTATGGTTTTTTGCTCGTCAGTTAGTACGTTCAGGTTCGAAACCGCCAGGTCGATGTCCCAGCGATGGTGGTCGAATTCCGAAAAAAGTCCGGATATTTCGCCATTTAACCGAACTTTGCCCAGGTCGGAAAGCGAATAGACTTTTTGCGCCACGTTGTTGGTTGATTGTTTTACCTCGCAGTTTATCAACCCTTTTTCTTCCAGCTTTTTCAGGATTTTGTAAACCGACGACATCGAAATCTCGGTCCAGTAACGCATATCTCGCATCCTGATTTCATGTTCGAGGTCGTACCCGTGCATCGGGCGTTCGGATAACAAACCCAGCACGGCAATTTCCTTATTTCCTAATTTTTCGCTCATGTGTTGTAATGTTACAATATTTAATTATGAGGCAAATATAGAATGAATTTTTATATTGTAATGTTACAATATAAATATTTCTGACTTTGATTTTGAGATTATATAAAAGCCTCCTTTTAATACTGCTGAAAGTGGTTTGTGGGATTGTTTTCCCGGGGTGGTATCGTTTCATAAAATTCCGGGTTGTTATAGGTAAACCCTTACAGGGTTTTGTTTTACTTACCTTTCATTTCCTCCGGTTGAAACCGGAGGTTATTTATAGACCACACCTCTGGTGTATAATCCAAAAAGAGTTTTTATATCGAGTTGAAGTATGGTATAAAAAACAGCCAATTCATTAAATGGTAATTATCTGATTGTAATAGTCAAATGGTTTCTGAACAAAGCGTCCCGGAGGGATGTACTGTAAATTACTTCCGGTTTCAACCGAAAAGATTGATGTGTACTCATCATGGTGATTGCTATCGAAAAATAGTTGCAGCGCTAAGCGTCCCGGAGGGACGACCTGTAAATAACCTCCGGTTTTAACCGGAGGTGTGCAGAAACATACCATAATAAAAACCCCGGAGGGGTTTCCCTGAATAGTCAGAAGAGGTACTTCTCATCCCATTCTATTCCATGTTCTTTCAGTAATGCACGAAGTTCATCTTCAAAAGTCTGCATTTTGTGATGTTCCTTTTGGCTTTTTATATAGTTCACAATCATCTCTTTATCCCTGTAAGTATAAGTAAGGGCGCAATATCCGGCAGCCCATGATGAAAAGTTTTGAAAGTTTCCTGTCGATTTCATCCATGTGTTTGAAGCTGTTTTAATTTCTTTGATAAAATCGGCCAACGCAACAGACGGATGCAAATCAGAAAGTATATGAATATGATTTTCTGTGCCGTTAATCCGATAGAGCACACCGTTTCTGTTTTTTATCACTCCCCAGATGTATTTATACAATTCTTCATGGTGTTCAGGTGGAAGTGTGTTTTGCCGGTCGTGGGTGCAAAAAACGATGTGGTATAAAATCTGGCGATAGCTGTTCATGATGTTTTATATATTGGTAAACCCTTTCAGGGTTTTGTTTTTCTTCTTTCATTTTCCTCCGGTTTAAACCGGAGGTTATTCACAGGGCACGCCGTTGGTGTGCAAAAATTTATTCGTATTTTTTGTGTTTCTATGTTGTATTTTCTTTGTTTCGTATGCATTCGATTTTACGGGTGGTTATTCAAAATTATTTTCTTCGTTATTCAGTTTGCAATTTACAAAATAGTTCACTTTTCATGGTAGCTTCTCCATGCTTCAATTCGAAATTTTGTACAGAAAATATTGATAGTTTGTTAAGTAGCCTGTCCTTTTATGAAAATGTTGGTGATTATAAACGATAAATAGGGTGCAATATTAAAGTGTCCCGGAGGGACGCTCTGTAACTAACCTCCGGTTTTAACCGGAGGAACTGAGACAATACAAAATAAAAACCCCGGAGGGGTTTCCCGGTGCTTTCAAAACCAGCGCTTCTTATTACCCAATCACATTTATTCCCTTTTCTGTCAGTTTTCTGACAGAAGCCGGTGAAACTCTATTCCCTGATAAATCCACAAATTCCAGACTTTCAAGCGAAAACAGCGGCGAAATATCCCGAATACGGTTGTTGGCTAGGTTCAGTTCGTGCAGGTTGGTGAGGTATTCCAGCGGGTCGATGTTTTCAATCCGGTTATCCGAAAGATTCAGCATTTCAATTAACCCGAGGTTTTCGAGGTGCCGCAGGTCGTCGATAAAATTATCGGATAAATCGACATTTACCGCATGGATGCAATACTGAATTCCGTCGAGGTCGCCGATGTCGGACGAGGCCATTTCAAACTCGTCAATATCTTCGAGATAGTAATTCGGGAAACTGATTTTTGTATGTCCGTACTGGCGGATTTTTACAGCTTCGTAAAAAGTAACCGTTTTGTTTTTGCGCGTATTCAGGTTTCCGTTTTTCAGTTTCTGCCCCGAATCTGATTTTACAGTAAAACCCTCGTTGTCGAAATCCCAGGCATAAACCGGCGAGTAATCGATGTCTTCAAAACTTTCGATGACTGCCGAAATTTCTTCGAGCCGTTCCAGTTTCAGAATGTGCGAGTAGCCCAGCAATCCGTCGAAGTTTTCGTCAGCAGCCAGGTTTTCAATCTTCGAACGGTGCAACTCGCCACGGTCGGGGTGGTACAGCAGCATCAG
>CAZXVT010000289.1:0-4159 GCA_964644015.1 uncultured Maribellus sp. | reverse complement strand
ATAATTCAAAAGAAACATTTTTTTTAAACCAACTGTTTTAAACGTAATTTTATATTTTATATATTGCAAGAAAAACGAAACAATTAATAATTAACAATTATGAAGAAAATAACACTTTCCTTTATTGCATTCTTTCTTGTATTTGGTGCTGTAATGGCCCAGAATGCAGACAGTAAGTGGGCAATAGGTCTTGGACCTGGCATCTACCACAATAATCAAAAAGGTAAGATTGGGTTTGCTCACGAGTTTTATATCAGTCGTTATTTGAATCCTTCATTCGATTTAAGAGTTAACTCGAATGGTGGTTATCAAAGTGCTGGTATTGATTTTCAAGACTTAACACTTAACTTAAGGTATAAGCTGTACAATGGTTATATCTTTTCTGAAACTGCAGCTGTGCAACCTTATTTATTTGGAGGTGGCGGCTATATGTGGGATAATCAGGCGGATGCATTTGCATGGAGTGCCGGATTAGGTTTCAAGTTTCCTGTAAGTACTAATACCTCTTTATTTATTGAAGCAGGTTTTAAAAGTGGAGTTGAAGGTACAAGAGGAGCAAACAACAATCCCAATTATCCTGTTACAGTTACTGATGATATGTTAAAACTAACAGGAATCGTTGAATTTGCATTTGGCAAAGCTAAAGATTCTGATGGTGACGGTGTGCCGGATAAAAAAGACAAATGCCCTGATACACCTCCCGGTGTAGCAGTAGATGAAAATGGTTGTCCGCTTGACCGCGATGGTGACGGTGTGCCGGATTATAAAGATGACTGCCCAGATCAGGCAGGTGATCCAAAATTCAATGGTTGCCCTGATACCGATGGCGATGGTATTCCGGATAAAGATGATGATTGCCCAACTGTTGCTGGTTTAGCTAAATTTAAAGGTTGTCCTGACACTGACGAAGATGGAGTTCCAGATAATAAAGACAAATGTCCTGACACTCCAAAAGGTTGCCCTGTTGATGCAACGGGATGTCCGCTTGATTCAGACGGTGATGGTATTATTGATTGCGAAGATAAATGCCCGAATGAAAAAGGTTCAAAAGAAAACAATGGCTGTCCTGATTGGGTAAGTATTGATCTTTCAACTCTTTATTTCGATCTTGATAAAGCTGATTTAAGACCTGAAACCAAATCAGAGCTTGATAAACTTGTTCAGACTTTGAGTGCAAGTAAAGAATACAATATTGTTGTTGGTGGTCATGCTTGTAATTTGGGTACCAATAAGCACAATATGGAATTGTCAGAAAGACGTGCACAGGAAGTTGTTAAATACCTGCTTTCAAAAGGTGTAAACAATGCATATGTAGGATCAAATAATTATGGTGAAGAAAAACCGGCCGTTCCTAATACTTCTGAAACTAACAGACAGAAAAACCGCAGGGTTGAATGGGAAGTAGCAAAAGTTAAAAAGTAATATTTTAAATAGCTTTTAGAAAGGCTCTGCATATGGCAGAGCCTTTTTTTTTGTCTTTACCAAACCGAAAATACTATCTTTGCGAACTCAAAAATTATCTGAAATGAAAATTGAAGAATCGATACAACGGGCAATTAAAGTCGCTTTAGTAGAGTTATATGGTTATAATACAGAGTTTGTTCAGGTACAAAATACAAGAAAAGATCAGATTGGAGATTTTACTATTGTTGTCTTTCCATTTGTCCGTTTCTCAAAAAAGTCACCTGAGGAAACTGGTAAGGAAATTGGAATTTTTGTTTCTGAAAAAGTTGATTTAATTGAATCATTCCAGGTAGTTAAGGGCTTTCTTAATTTTATAATTAAGAATGAGTATTGGTTGAATTATTTGGGTGAAGCATATTGTAATAGTATGTTTGGGTTGGAGGCTCAAGTTTCAGATTCGAAAACAGTAATGGTTGAATATTCTTCTCCAAATACCAATAAACCGTTACACCTTGGACATATCAGAAATAATCTTTTAGGTTACTCTATCTCCGAAATTCTCAAAGCTAACGGCAATAAAGTCATCAAAACAAATATTGTAAACGACAGGGGAATCCATATTTGTAAATCAATGTATGCCTGGCAAAAATGGGGAATTGGTGAGACTCCTGAAAGTACTGGAATAAAAGGAGATCACTTGGTTGGTAAATTTTATGTTGAATTTAGTAATCGATTAAAGGCAGAAATTGCTGAGTTAATCAATAAAGGATTTTCGGAAGAAGAGGCTGAAAATAATGCACCATCAATGATTGCCGCAAGAGAGCTTCTTGTTAAATGGGAAGCAAATGACCCGGAGACAATCAATCTTTGGAAAACTATGAATGAATGGGTTTACAAAGGATTTGATGAAACGTACAGAAAGTTGGGTGTTGATTTTGATAAAATTTACTATGAATCGGAAACCTATATTACTGGAAAAGAGGAAGTTTTGCGGGGTGAAAGAGAAGGAATTTTCTTCAGAAATGAAGATCAGTCCGTTTGGGCTGATTTGACAGCTGATGGTTTAGATCAGAAATTATTACTCAGAAGTGATGGAACATCGGTTTACATTACCCAGGATATTGGTACTGCGAAAATGAGGTACAACGATTTTGATATTGACAAGATGATATATGTTGTTGGTAATGAACAGAATTATCATTTTCAGATTCTGGCATTGTTGCTTGATAAATTGGGGTATTCCTGGGGTAAAGATTTGTTTCATTTTTCATACGGAATGGTTGAATTACCTTCGGGTAAAATGAAATCAAGGGAAGGGACTGTTGTGGATGCCGATGATTTGATTGATGAAATGACCGAAGTCGCAAGAAGAATGTCTCAGGAACTCGGGAAATTGGAATCATTATCAAAAGAAGAAGCTGAAAATACGTTCAGGATTATTGCCCTAGGCGCATTGAAATACTTTATTCTTAAAGTTGATCCAAAGAAAAATATGCTTTTTAATCCGGAAGAATCAATCGATTTTAACGGAAATACCGGACCGTTTATTCAATATACCCATGCAAGAATAAAATCTGTTCTCAGAAGGGCAGAAGAAAAGCAGATTAAATTTACCACCGATTTTATCCTTCCGGATATTTCGCAAAAAGAAAAGGATTTATTGAAAACAATAACGTTGTTTCCGGATGTGGTAAAAGAGGCGGGAGATTATTACAGTCCAGCAGTTATTGCAAATTACTGTTACGAACTTGTAAAAGAATATAACCAGTTTTATCATGATCATTCAATATTAGCTGAATCAGATGAAGCCAAAAGGAATTTCCGTTTGGTATTATCTTCTACTGTTGCAAAAGTGGCCAAAACCGGAATGGGTTTATTAGGAATTCAAATGCCGGAAAGAATGTAAAAAAAAAAAGGAGACAAAAATGTCTCCTTAGTTTCTTTCGTAGTAAAATTGATTTAATAATTAGGGTAAAGCGTCCTTCCTACTTTTAATTCTGTAAATGTAAAAAAAGTAACCCTCGATTTCGGGTAAAAATTAATTTTCTCTGTGATTTAAAATCAAACTAAATAAAGGCAGTTTGCAGGTTTATGCAAAAAACAAATGGGAACCAAATTTGACATTAGCTCCCATTCACTCGAAGTAACCAAGGTTACTTCTCGTGTCAGACTACGTTTATTACGGCTGGCTTACTTCTTTCTTTGCAGAATTTTTCAGCCCCGAATACTTTGGTTTAGCTTTTTACGGCATAAACCTCTGTATTGTCCACTCGACATTCCGGAAATTATCTTCGTGGACGAAGTGTCATTCAGTATTTTCAGGTCTCTCTCCTTTCAGATCAAAACCTTAGTATAACCAGTCTTTTGAGTTTGACCTCTCCATTCTGTGCAGTCTGGAAACCAAACCGAAATTCAGTTACTCCTGCCTGATGACTCAATCTTAAAAGAACTTCTGGATTCTTTTCTTCCGATGATTGAATGAAACTTGACTTTCCAGTTAGTCTTGTTCAAACTTCGGCTTTTTCTGTGCGCCATCCCGAAGGATGAACTGATATTTCCGAGTCCCATCTAAGTTACTTTTCTACATCCACACTTTCAAAGCTGCCTTTTATTGCTCATCTGATGTATCAAATTTATAGAAATAAAAGGCATTTGTCAATACTTTTAGTGTTGTTTAAATGCACAATGTATCAACTTAGGTTATTAACAATTGTTGAAAAGTGTAATTAGTTATAAGGATCGATGAATCAGTATT
>CAZXVT010000288.1:2942-4162 GCA_964644015.1 uncultured Maribellus sp. | reverse complement strand
CTCATCAATATATGATTGATAATTAATATAATAATCCCGATTAATTGATTCAGAAATTCTTTTTAACAGATATTAAAAGATGTTCAATACCTGACTTGAGTTGAGAATGTGTACCCGCAAAATGATTGACCATAATTGAGAATATAACTGTCTTGCCCGAATCGCAGATAATGTAACCGGAATAGCAACGAACCCGTGTCATCGAACCGCTTTTTGCTCTCAATTTATTCTCTGGAAAAGTAGTATTGCTGAATGAACTCAGAGTTCCCTCGCCTGCTGAAGGCAGCGATTTGATAAAACTTTCACTGTTTTTGCTGTGATACATATATTTCAAAACCTGGCTCAGAAAAGATGGAGTAACAGCATTGAAGTGAGAAAGACCACTTCCATCTTCCATCACAAGATTCTGCGTTTCAAAATTCATTCTTTGCCAGAAATTGTTTATCACCTCAATTCCTGCTTCCCTGTTCCCTTTTTTACTTTTTTCGAAGCCAAGCTGCACCAACAAATGCTCGGCGAATAAATTCACACTTTCATAGTTTAATTGTTCAATGATCTCAACAAGCGAAGGTGAATAATGAGTATGAATTTCAATGAAATTTTCAGTTTTGATCGAACTTACATTAGAGTTTCCGTCGAAAACTATTCCTTCGTCCCGAATTGCATTTATAAACTTTAAACCAAATAGTTCTGCCGGTGAAGGCATAGATGCTTTGATTGAAAACCTTTCCCTTCCTTTTGGAATTGTTCCCCTGATTAACCTGTTTTTATCGAAAGGACTGCCATAAACAAAAGCATTATCAATGTTATCTTCAGAAGCAACCACCCGATTTTCGATCTTCAAACCTTCAATTGTGGGTGTAGTTGAAATTATTTCAGTTTGCTCTCCTGCATTGCCCGATTTAAAAGTAATTGTAAAAAGATTGTCGTGATTTGTAAACGGATCGAAGTAGGCACCGTAATAATTTCCAATATCTCCCCAAATCCAGGTTGGAGGTAGTTCCTCATTATCGTATTTTGATTCGTCAAGAATGATGTTTCCTGTTATTTTTTTAATTCCCGCTTCCCTTATCTTTCCGGCCCATTCATACAAAAAATCTTTACCGGAAAAATAAGATGATCCCAATGTTGGATCACCTCCCGAAATAACAACCAAATCACCATTTAACACTTTATTTTCAATGCTGCCTTTGTATCCAATCAAGGTTTTGAATCTGTAA
>CAZXVT010000288.1:0-2932 GCA_964644015.1 uncultured Maribellus sp. | reverse complement strand
CTGTAATCGGCTCCCAGAATTTCAAGCGCGGTTGCCGAAGTAACAATTTTGAGCACTGATGCCGGAATCATCAACTTTCCAGAATTTTCTGAAAGCAATTCCTGGCCTGTTTCTGCATCAATAACCTGAAAACCGGTCGTTGCATTTCTGTAGTCTGGCTTTTCAAAAAATTTATTAAATTCCTCAAGTACAACTTCCTGAGCTAAACAGCCTGAGTAATAAAATGCAAAAACAATCAGCAATAAAAAGCGAATCATCATTTTTCCTAAATTTGAAAGTTAAAGTTAGAAGTTTGGGTTTAAACACAAGCGAGCTATTTAGGGTTAATTTTGAAAGAGATAATAATAAAAGATGTTTAGAACTATAATAATTGTGGGTACCGGTGGTTTTATCGGAAGTGTGATGCGCTATCTGCTTCAGGTTTTTATTGAGAATAAGCTTCTGAGTACCTTCCCACTGGCAACCATGATCGCTAATATTATCGGCAGTTTTATCATCGGTGTGGTTTTTGCATTAGCCGAGAAATCACTGATGAATTCAGACTGGCGAATTTTTATGTCGGTTGGCATTTGCGGAGGATTCACAACTTTCTCTGCTTTTGCTTTCAACAATTTCAATATGATAAAAGAACACACCTGGAACCAATTGTTTCTGAATATCGGAGGAACAATGATTTTGGGGATTCTGGCAGTTTACCTTGGAATTATTTTGGTACGTGAAATTTTTTAATCTTAAAAAAATGGAACTTTCTGAAAAAACCGGTGTCCTGAAAATTTACACTGGAGAAACCGACAAAGTTCATGGCCGCCCACTTTTTGAAGAAATTGTGTTCAGGGCAAGAAAAGAGGGATTGGCCGGTGCCACAGTTTATAAAGGAATTATGTCATTCGGTGCAAGTCATTCAATTCATACAATGAAGATTTTTGCATTGTCAGGAGATCTGCCTGTAATAATCGAAATAGTTGATAATATTGATAAACTGAATGATTTTATACCAGTATTACAGGAACTTATGAATCTGAGCAAAAAAGGTGGAATGATTACCATGCAGGAGAATTCGGTTCTGCGTTATGCCGCTGGGGAAAAATACAGGTAAAAACGATTTTGCGATTCAGCGATTTACGATTTCAACGAAATTCAATCGTAAACAGATTGCACCAAGCGGAAAGTACAATTAAACCTTCTAAAATTTTGCTTCCGGTTTTCGACTCCGGACTTTGGTCTTTGGTATCCCGACTTCTTCCTCATTCAAACATTCATGCATTGTTGCATCCACGCATTACAGAAAGTTAACCTTTCATAAAATTACTGATACCATGAGACAAGGCTATCGTTTGGAAGGTAACAATTTACTATCTTTGAACCGCTTTTTGCTAAATGCATTAAAGCATTGATTTTCTGATTAATTACAAATAGTTAAACAATAAAAACAACTACTATGTTTATTAGCGACGTTAAAGCAAGAGAAATTCTCGATTCACGCGGGAACCCGACAATCGAAGTTGAAGTGTTACTCGAAAGTGGCGCATTTGGCCGTGCCGCAGTTCCGTCAGGAGCATCGACAGGTGAAAACGAAGCACTCGAACTCCGCGATGGCGACAAAGGCCGTTATCTTGGAAAAGGCGTTTTAAAAGCCGTTGAAAACGTAAACGAAATCATTGCCAAAGAAATTATTGGTATGGATGCCACCGACCAGGTTGCCATCGATAAAAAACTACTCGAAATGGACGGCACAAAAACCAAATCGAAACTGGGTGCCAACGCCATGTTGGGTGTTTCTTTGGCTGTTGCAAAAGCTGCTGCCGACTATTCTGAACTTCCGCTTTATCGTTACATTGGTGGTGCCAACGCAAAAACACTACCTGTTCCGATGATGAATATCATCAACGGTGGATCGCACTCCGATGCTCCAATCGCTTTCCAGGAATTTATGATCCGCCCGATTGGCGCTTCTTCATTCCGCGAAGGTCTTCGCATGGGTGCTGAAGTATTCCACTCGCTGAAAAAAATCTTCCACGACCGTGGTCTCAGCACAGCAGTAGGTGATGAAGGTGGATTTGCTCCTACCCTAGCCGGCACTGAAGATGCACTTAACAGCATTATCGAAGCCATTAAAAAAGCTGGCTACAAACCAGGTCGTGCCGAAGATGGTGGCGATGTTTCGATCGCTTTGGACTGCGCTGCATCTGAATTCTACAAAGATGGCGTTTACAACTACGCTAAATTTGAAGGTGCAAACGGAGCAAAACGTACATCTGCTGAACAGGTTGAATTCCTTGCAAGTCTGGTTGAAAAGTTCCCGATTGACTCGATTGAAGATGGAATGAGCGAAAACGACTGGGACGGATGGGTGGCACTTACTGAAAAATTGGGCAGCAAATGCCAACTCGTAGGCGACGACCTTTTTGTTACCAATGTTGAGTACCTGAAAAAGGGAATTGAATTGGGTGCAGGTAATTCAATTTTGGTTAAAGTAAACCAGATTGGTACTTTAACTGAAACACTGGATGCCATTGAAATGGCTCACCGCGCAGGTTACACATCAGTAACTTCCCATCGTTCGGGCGAAACTGAAGATTCAACCATTGCCGATATTGCTGTGGCAACCAACGCAGGTCAGATTAAAACCGGTTCGCTGAGCCGTTCAGACAGGATGGCAAAATACAACCAACTTCTCCGTATTGAAGAAGAACTGGGCGACGCAGCAATCTACGGGTACAAAAAAGTTTACAGAAAATAAACTGAAATATAAAATAATTTGCAAAAATGGCTACTTAATAGGTGGCCATTTTTCATTTTATAAAAACTCTGTAGCAATTTATTACAGCTATAAATGGTTTATTGTTTTCATCAAACAATTTCTTTTTATACGAAATATTCTAATAACCCTGACAATTTATTAGAACATATAATAACCCCGATTAGAAAGATA
>CAZXVT010000287.1:0-4170 GCA_964644015.1 uncultured Maribellus sp. | reverse complement strand
ATTTTATTGTATATAAGTATATTCTTGATAAGCAAATTATTGAACTTGGTTTTGTGGCCATAAGTCCCCATATTGCTGCATTTCTGCTTGTTTTCCCTATAACATTTACTTCTGGTTTCATTTTAGCTAAATATGTCACTTTCAATGCTTCAGAATTAAAAGGTCGAATCCAGCTTTTCAGGTATGGGGTTACTGTTTCAGGTTCAATAATTCTCAATTATGTATTTCTGAAATTGTTTGTTGAATATCTTGGTTGGTATGCAACAGTTTCGAAAGGAGTAACCACTGTTATTGTGGTAATTTACAGCTACATTTCTCAACGTTATTTTTCGTTTAAAACGTCTGGTGTCGCTGTTTCAGGCAGATAAACACAACCGTCAACAAAAATTCAGGAGCAACTGTTAATTTCAGCAGAAACTTCAGCAAAAATGAGTGAGTTCAAAGAGCAATATTATCCTACTGTGATGCAGGCAATTCACCTGCTGATACTTTACATTTTTATACAGTCACTGGTTGATTTTCCATTAGCGATGATTGACTATTATAAAGACACAGAGTACTTGTATCACCCGATAAAAAAAATTGTTTTGGGTGTTGGTTCAACGGTTTTTATTTTGTGGTATGGTTTCAAAAAATCAGGTGTTTCATTAAATACGGTATTTCCGTCGAAAAGATTTAACCTTTTGATTATCATTCCTATAATAACATTTTTATGGGGTGCACAGAATTTGTTGGAAATTCCTAATAAGTTACTGGATAAAGTATTGCCCCCACCCGATTGGTTCTGGGAATTATTCAACAAAATATTTGAAGGAGATTTTGGTTTCTGGGGCGCTTTTATGAAAGTTTCAATTGTGGCACCAGTTGTTGAGGAACTGATTTTCAGGGGAATAATTTTACAAGGACTGCGGCGCAATTATTCACCTTTCATGGCTGTATTCGCATCAGCATTATTGTTTGCCCTTTTTCATTTAAATCCCTGGCAATTCCCGGCTACTTTCGTCCTCGGACTTTTGTTGGGATGGATCATGCTCAGAACCAACAATATTCTGCTTGCTATAATCGGCCATTCAATCAATAATACACTGGTGTTATTGAGTTTAACCTACTGGGATATAATTCGCGAAATTCCATTCTACCAGTTGGATAAACCCAAAATTTACTTATATAGTATTTTAGTAACTGTTTTTTCGCTGTTTCTGATTTTCTATTTCAGCATGAAATCAAAAACTGAACAATCTGAAAATTAAGAACATGGATTATTTTCTGATAATAGTGGGAATCATATTTGCAATAACCGGAATTTTGGGATGTTTTTTACCCTTTCTTCCGGGACCACCACTCAATTACGCGGCTTTATTACTGCTGCATTTTACTTCCAATCACCAGTTTACCACAAAATTTCTGGTTATTTGGGCAATTGTCAGTGCAATTGTGGTTTTAATCGATTACCTGATCCCCATTTGGGGGACAAAGAAATTCGGTGGAAGCAAACAGGGAGTATGGGGCAGTGTTCTGGGACTCGTTGCTGGACTTTTTATTTTTCCGCCGTTTGGTATCATCTTATTTCCGTTTCTTGGCGCTGTTGCTGGCGAATTAATCGCAGGAAAAGACACTGGTTCAGCACTAAAAGCCGGCTTCGGGTCGTTTGTGGGTTTTCTGGCCGGAACGATTTTAAAACTAATTGTTTCAGGAATGATGACCTGGTATTTCTTTAGCAAAATAATTGCAGGATAAACAGTTTTTCCAATTTGTAAAATGTTTTTTACAACTTTGCGTTTTTATTTAATCACTTAAAAACAATCATTTGTGATAGGTACAACTGTTGAGTGGACTGACTTTAAAAAAGAGCCTGAAAAACCTAAAAAGAAAAAGGGATCGAAGAGAAAATCCGGCAAAAATCCGCTTCTGAAATGGATTTTGGTTGCATTTTCTTTTGCAGTATTATTAGCTGCACTGCTTTTTATTTTTGTTTATATCGGCATGTTTGGCCCGGTTCCCACCAAACAACAACTCCAGGTAATTCAAAATCCGGTGGCGTCAGAAGTTTTATCGGCCGAAGGTAAAGTAATTGGCCGCTATTATATCGAAAATCGCAGCAGCACTAAATTTGATGAAATATCACCCAATGTGATCAAAGCGCTGATTGCCACCGAAGATTCAAGGTTTTACGAGCACCGCGGAATTGATGAAATAGCGTTGTTAAGGGTTTTTGTGAAATCGATTCTGCTGTTCGACCGTAGTTCGGGCGGTGGCAGTACTCTCAGCCAGCAATTGGCAAAAAACCTCTATCCAAGGGTCGATTTAGGCCCGCTTTCAATGCCGGTGAACAAACTGCGCGAAGCCATTATTGCCTACCGGATGGAACGAATCTATTCAAAAGAGGAAATTCTCACGCTTTATCTGAATACAGTACCATTTTCAGAAAACATTTTCGGTATTGAAGTGGCTGCCGAAAGATTCTTTTCAAAATCACCTGCCGATCTCGATGTACACGAAGCTGCCGTTTTGATCGGGCTTTTAAAAGCAAACAACTATTACAATCCGCATAACAACCCCGAAAGGGCCAAAGAAAGAAGGAATGTGGTGATTGACCAGATGGTAAAAAACGGTTCGTTAAGCGGTGAAAAGGCAGAGGAATACAAGGCAAAACCGTTGGTTATAAAGTACAGTCCGATTACATACACAACCGGGCCTACACCCTATTTTGTTGAAAAAATTAAACCCGAATTGCTGAAATGGTGCAAGGAACATACAAATGATGATGGGGAACCGTATAACCTTTATACTGACGGTTTAAGAATAAAAACCACCATCAGTTACAACCTGCAGATTTATGCACAGCAAAGCGTAAAGGAATACATGAAAAATCTGCAGGGAGTTTTTGATAATCACTGGAAAAACCGAGACATATTCAAAGAAAATCCGGATGTTTTAAAAACAGCCCTGCGTAGTCGCGACAACCGGGGAAAAAACATGGAAGAAAAAATCAGGACTTCGGTTTTTACATGGAATGGCCTGCGCGACACAACATTCACACGTCTCGATTCCATTAAACATTATCTGAAATTTCTGAATGCCGGTTTTATGGCACTTGAACCCCAAACCGGCGAGCTCAAAGCCTGGGTGGGCGGCATCGATTTCAGGTATTATAAATTCGACCATGTAACGGCACCACGGCAAACCGGCTCGGCATTTAAACCAATTGTCTATTTGTCAGCACTTGAAAGCGGTGTACCAGCAGATAAATACTACCCGAATGTTCAGAAAATTTATGACGATTATGATGATTGGTCGCCCCGCAACTCGCACGACGATTATGGCGGCTATTACACTATGAAAGGTGCGCTCACAAAATCGCTGAATACGGTTTCGGTTGAAGTTTTGCTCGATGCCGGAATTGCGAACACCATTGATTTGTCAAGAAATCTTGGGATCACAGCTGATTTGCCTGAATATCCTTCGCTTGCACTGGGGGTTGCCTCAATTTCTTTAAAAGAAATGGTGGAAGCTTTTGCGTCAATCGTAAACGATGGCATTCCGATTAAAACTCATTACCTGGTTGAAATTTCCGATAACAACGGAAAAATACTGGAGGAATTCAATGTCGAAAAAACACAGGAACCTGTCGCAAATCCTGAAAACTGCCGCGCAGTGATTAATATGATGCAGGCGGTGATTGATGATGGCACCGGTGCCGCAATTCGGTCGAGATATGGAATTGAAGGCGAATTTGCCGGAAAGACAGGTACTACACAGGAAAACTCGGATGGCTGGTTTATTGGTATCACACCAAAATTGGTAACAGGCTGCTGGGTTGGCGCCGACGACCCACGAATTCATTTCAGAACAATTACATACGGACAAGGTGCATACATGGCGTTGCCCATTGTGGGTAATTTCTATGTTAAAGCCGGCAAAGATCCAAAAGTAAGAGGATATTGCCAGGGAAGTTTCAACCAACCTTCGCCCGAAATGCTGGCAATGCTCGATTTACCTGAATACGAGGAAATAATGAATATCAGGGAAAAGGAATTTGACCTGGCTGATATTTTCAGAAGAAAAGATAAAAAACAGGAAAGCCTGAAACCGGTTGATAAAAAAGAAGTTCCGAAGGCAGAACCAGAAACGGAAAAAACGGAAGAAAAACCTGTGTGGACAAAAATTAAG
>CAZXVT010000286.1:0-4222 GCA_964644015.1 uncultured Maribellus sp. | reverse complement strand
CTATATATATAAATATGCCACAGAAAATGATTTGATATTTTTCGATATTAAGCAAAAGACAGGATTTTTAAGAACTTTAATTGTTCGTACAAGTTCCAATGGCGAAGTAATGGTCATTGTTTCCTTTTTTTATGAAAGTAAGGAAGAAAGAATAAGATTACTGGAAGCTGTGCGAACTCAGTTTCCTGAAATCACTTCGCTTTTATATGTTATTAATGAAAAAGGAAATGATACAATAACCGATCAGAATATTGAAACTTTCAGCGGCAGTGATTTTATTCTTGAAGAAATGGAAGGTCTTAAATTTAAGATCGGACCCAAGAGTTTTTACCAAACCAATTCTGAACAAGCTTATCAATTATATAAAGTAGTTCGCGATTTTGCCAATCTGCAGGGAGACGAAACAGTTTATGATTTATACACCGGAACCGGCACAATTGCAAATTTTGTAGCTGCAAAAGCAAAAAAGGTAATTGGTATAGAATATGTTCCTGAAGCGATTGAAGACGCAAAAGTTAATGCCGGATTGAATGAAATTAATAACACAAGTTTTTATGCAGGTGATATTAAAGCAGTACTAAATTTGGACTTTTTGGACAAAAATGGGAAACCGGATGTGATAATAACTGATCCACCAAGAGCAGGAATGCATGAAGAAGTAATAAATTCAATCAAAAATTCGGGTGCGTTAAGAGTGGTGTATGTTAGTTGTAATCCTGCCACACAGGCACGTGATCTGGCTCTCCTGTCCACTCATTATCGTGTTGAAAAAGTGCAACCTGTTGATATGTTTCCACATACGCATCATGTTGAGAATGTGGTATTATTGATAAAATGGTAAAAATTAAATTATAGCACAGTTATATTTAACTGACCTTACAGAAACTAAACACATTGGTAGTTTAACAAATAGAAGTTTAGGATAGAACGTTAAATAATGTTGACATAATTGGTACAAGGTTTGTCAATAGGTTCGCCACACCCTAAAAATTTTAAAAATGAAAAAATTGGTTTTGTCGCTTTTACTGGTTTTTCCGGTATTAATTTATGCCCAGACTTCATGTGATTTTTTCCAGTATAGGAAAATCAATATTGAAAAAACAGATCTTAACACTTCGCAAAGTGATTTCGGACCTTCTTTCGTTAATGGAGAACTTTGGTTTTCTGCCTTTACCCAGGAGGAAATCAACAAACTTGCTTCAGGGAAGGGGAAAGGTGTATTTTACAATATTTTCAGTGTGAATGCTGATAAAGAAGGAAATGTAAATGGGACAAAAAGTGTTCAGTTCGAAAAGATAAGTGCCGGATATCACGCCGGACCGGTTTCGTACTGTGAAAAAACCGGGGAGTTATTTGTTACTCTAAGTAATTTCGAGAATCCTGAGATAAAAAACAAGGTTTATCGGAAGGCTGATGTGAAGCTTAAAATTGTAATGGCTAAAAAAGAAGGAGCCGAATGGAAAGTTACCGGGCAATTCCCTTTTAATGATTCAACTTATTCTGTCGGACATCCGGCAATATCTGTAACAGGCGATACACTGATATTTGCATCTGATAAGCCGAATTCAGGATTTGGAATGACAGATTTATTTATGTCAGTAAGAAGCAATGGGAAATGGGGTGATCCGGTAAATCTTGGTGACAAAATAAATACACCTTATGATGAAATGTTTCCGTTCTTTTTTGAAAGTTCAATGTTATTTTATGCTTCAAATAAAGGAAACAATACAAAAGATGATTTTGATATTCTTTATGCCTGCAAAGAGGGAAACTCGTTTGCCAATCCTGTTTTATTAAGTGATTTGAATACCGAAAAAGATGATTTCGGTTTTGTAATCCACCAAAAAGAGAAAGTTGGTTATTTCGTTTCACAACGTGAAGGTGGCTTAGGTGATGATGATATATATAAGGTCAGATTTACAGGCGATTACAATCTTGAGTTGATTGTGATGGATCGTAAGACTAATATTCCGTTTACAAATCCAAAAGTACGTTTCAGTGACAATATTGCAGGTTCAGTGAATGGAGTATTAGTTTCCAGAACCCTGCCTGAAAATTCGTCGATAACCGCAACCACAGAATATGAAGGTTATATGAATGCATCAAAGACATTCAACACTACAGACAAACCTTATGGAACTATCAGGGATACAATATGGATTGAGAAAGTGGAGGTTAAACAGGTTTTTGTACTTGAAAATATATTTTATGATTTTGACAAATGGAATATTTTGCCGGAATCGGAAATTGAATTAAACAAACTTGTGAAAATTTTGAATGATAACCCAAGCTGGAAAGTTGAATTAGGTTCGCATACCGATGCGAGAGGAAGCGATTCATATAACATGATCTTAAGTAAAAAACGGTCTGACTCTGTTGTAAAATACATTGTAGATCATGGTATTTCCAAAGACCGGATTATTGCGAAAGGTTATGGTGAAACACAGCTTGTTAACCATTGTAAAAACGGAGTTGAATGCCCGGATGATGTTCACAGAAAGAACCGCCGCACTGAATTCAAGATATTGGAGATGGATGGTAAATAAACTTAATTGATAGATACGAAGAGAGCTGCATGTTTTTTATGTGCAGCTCTCTTTGTTTATAATAATCAGAAACCATTCAGCTTTAAAAAAACGGTTGGCAAAAGAAGCAGAAAACCTACAAAAAAAAGTATAAGAATTAAAGGCAAAACCCACCTGAACCATTTTTCATAAGGTATCCGCGCAACTCCAAGAACACCAATCAGAACACCTGATACAGGCGTAATCATATTGGTAAATCCATCGCCTAATTGAAATGCCACGACTGTTGCCTGGCGTGAAACCCCAATCAGATCAGAAAATTGTGACATCATTGGTATGGTGAGTGCTGCTTTACTCGAACCGCTGGGAATAAAAATATTCAGGCCTGTCTGTATTAAGTACATGACAGATATTGAACCGGCTTTTCCCAAATCTTTTATCGATTGCGATGCATAGTACAAAATTGTGTCGATGATTTTCCCGTTCTCAAGAATGATGATTATACCACCTGCCAAACCAACAATCAAAGCAGCCGACATAATGTCTTTTGCCCCTTCCAGAAAAAGCTTTGTAATTTCGTTTGACGTTTTGCCCGTTGCAATACCCGAAAATATTCCAAGCACAAGAAAAAGTGAGGCAATTTCCATGATATACCAGTCAAATCCCATCACTCCAATAACCAGAAAAACTACTGTGAAGGTCAGTAGCACAAGAATATAATACTGGATTTTTTTCCTGAGTGAGATAATTCCAGTCAATAAAAAAAGTAGCGAACTGACCGGGACCAATGGCAAAATCATTTCGCTATTGCCCAGTGTAACAGGGGCAAGCGGATATTTTAATGAAAACAATATTAACGATACTACAAGGAAAATAAAGGAATACCAGGCTGATTTCGGAACCGAAAAATCAACTGTTACATTATTTCCGGTGGTTTTATCCCGCCAGTATTTATCTTCATCATAAACAAGCGATTTTTCGGGATTTCGCCGTATTGACGAAGCATATCGCAAAACAAAAATAAAACCTACCACACTGATTACGATCCACATAAAAATACGGTATTCAATACCCGAAAAAAGCGGAAGGTGTGAAAGCCCCTGTGCAATTCCAACTGTAAACGGATTCAGAAAAGCACCCGCAAAACCAAGTGCTGCTGCCACAAAACAAAGCGATACACCTACAATTGAATCATATCCCATCGAAACTGCCAGTGGCACAAAAATGATGGTAAATGCAATAGTTTCTTCACTCATCCCGAAAACTGCACCAAACAGGCTGAAAAGAAACATGATTGAAACAAGTATGATATTGTTGACTCCGATTCGTTTTAGAAATTTTGATTTTTCCCACTTTTTTGCCGATTCCAGAAAGCGGTAAATCCCAATGTCAATGGCTTTACTTTCATTCATAATCCAGAATGCTCCGCCAATCATCAGAATAAATACAATAATGTTGGAAGTTCTCAGAAAACCTTCAAAAAATGCGGTAAAAATTTGCCAGGTCTGGCGGTTACTTTCGATAAATCTGAACGAATCGCTTTTAACAACTTCCCTTTCAATGCCATTTACCGTAATCTTTTCTCTTGCAAATTCACCTCCGGGTATCACCCAGGTCAGGATTGCACAAAAAACAATCAGCCCAAAAACTATAACATAAGTATGTGGAATTTTCTTCAGCATAATGGTTTTAATTAA
>CAZXVT010000285.1:0-4223 GCA_964644015.1 uncultured Maribellus sp. | reverse complement strand
ATGCCAGGGTTGTGAACAAGGCACGGCGTGTGATCACGCTCGAAGATGGGAAAATTGTAAGCGACACAAAAACAAAATAAATAATGAGAAAGACACTTCTGCTGCTGTTTTTTATGCCGGTTTTACTGAAAGCTGTGGAACCAGAATCGTCAGCGATGCTGAATACAGCAGCCGCAGCAGGTTATCTTTCACCATTAGAAAAGGAAATAATATTCGAAATCAATCTTTTTCGCTCCAATCCGGCACTATATGCCGAAAAGTATATTGCACCGCTTGCCAAAAACTTCAATAATAAAATTCTTACTTATCCGGGTGATTTGCCAATCAAAACGGTGGAAGGTGTATCGGCGCTAAACGAATGTGTACACGAATTGAAAAGAATGAAACCACTTCCGCTTATTTATCCCAACAAAGAATTAACGCGGGCTGCGAAAGACCACTGCCGCGACCAGTCGAAATCAGGCGCAACCGGCCACACTGGCGGCGACCGTTCAAACCTGAGAACCAGAATTGAACGACACGGAGACTGGGAGAAACAGATTGCCGAAAACATTGCTTATGGAAATACTTCAGCACGGCAAACCATCATTTTTTTGTTGATTGACGACAACGTGAGATCACGCGGACACCGGAAAACTTTTCTGAATCAGGATCTGAAACTGGTGGGTGTTGCCTGTGGCAGTCACCCTGAGTACCGTACCATGTGCGTGATGGATTTTGCAACGGGAATGAAGATTGACAATTAAAAATTAAAAATTGAAAAGGTGATCATTTCGGAAACATACTTTCTGATTTCTTATTCGTTATTCGATATTTTAGATTCTGATTGTTAATGAAAAAGTACCCGCTCATATTGACTTTCGTTATTCTAACTTTCGTTATTCGTGCGCAGGAAAAAATCAGTTTCAACGGATATCTGAAAGAACTGACCATGTATTATAAGCCTGTGAATCCTATCGCTGTCAGTGTAACCGATTCACTGAATAGTCTTCTTCTCAACCAGTTTCACAACCGATTGAATTTTAAATGGAATGCCACTGAAAAACTGGTTTTTGACCTTGAAATCCGTAACCGGCTGTTTTTCGGACAAATGGTGAAAAAATTTCCGGATTATGAACAGATGATCGATGAAGAAGGTGGCTATTTTGATTTGGGAGCAGTTTTGATTTCGGCTGACAGTTGGTTTTTGCATTCTGCCATCGACCGTGCCTGGGTTGATTACACATTTGGTAAACTGCAGGCACGTGCAGGCCGGCAAAGAATTAACTGGGGAGTGAATTTGGTTTGGAATCCCAACGATATTTTCAACACTTTTTCTTATTTCGAATTTGATTACGAAGAACGCCCCGGCACTGATGGAATCAAACTGCAGTATTTCACCAGCGAAACTTCTTCTGCCGAACTGGTTTACAAAATCGGTCACCATGCCGACGAAACCGCAATCGCCGGAATGTACAGGTTTTCAAAAATGAATACCGATTTCCAGTTTCTGGGTGGATGGATGGGAAAAGATTATGTTTTGGGCACCGGTTGGTCGGGCGATATCAAAGGCGGCGGTTTCAGGGGTGAAATGTCCTGGTTTAAGCCCCGCGAAAAAGATAATGGAAGTTACGAAGCGCTTGTTGCCTCGGTTTCTGGCGATTATTACTTTCAGAACAGTTTGTATATTCACGCTGCGGTATTGTACAACAGCCACGGAACAACCAGCGATGCCGGAGGCCGCAGTTTCTTTTCGCCCGATATTTCAGCAAAAATGCTGTCGTTGGGCAGGTACAATCTTTTCGGACAAGTCTCCTACCCTTTTACACCATTGTTTAATGCCAGTTTTTCATCTATTATAAATCCTTGCGACGGTTCGTTTTATGCCGGTCCGACTTTAATTTATTCTTTAGGAAACAATCTCGAATTAATGGTAAACGGACAGCTCTTCTTTGGCCGCGAGGGAACTGAATACGGCGACTACGGTCAGGCGGTTTACGGCCGAATCAAATGGGCTTTTTAATGTGGGAGTGCGAATGTGATTGGTTGATTGGGTAAAAACTCAAATAATTTCATTTTCTCACAAAGAAATGAATCCCAACTAAGAATATAACAATCACAACCCGACAACAACGACAACCTGACAACAACAAAAAAGCCCTGCCATTTCTGACAGAGCTTTTTTCACAAGAGTTTGAAAATTTATGCTTCGGCAGCATCACTCTTTTTATCCAACAGAAGTACTGAGTTAACCACCACTTCTGTAATATACTGTTTTTCACCGTTTTTATCCTCCCACGAACGGTTAGTCAGTTTGCCTTCAATGGCAACTTCACTACCTTTGTGGGCGTATTTTTCAATTACTTCAGCCTGTTTTCCCCAGGCAACAAGCCGGTGCCAGGTTGTTTCACTTTGTTTTACACCATTCTGATCATAATAAATTTCGTTGGTTGCTATGCTGAAATTAGCAACGGTTTTTCCGCCGTCCAACTTTCTTACTTTCGGGGCATCGCCCAGGTGGCCGATAAGCCTGACGCTGTTTCTAAGTGCATTCATTTTTGTAATTTTTAAGTTATTAATTTGATAACGAAATTGTTGAGTCAAAGGTAAACCGGCTTCCAAAACTTATCCGGTATTTAAACATTTGTAATCGGATATAAGCATTTATAAACGTTTACAAACGGATATTAATTTAAATATCAGCAAATTGAGTCAAATCAAGATTTTCAGATCAGCTTTCTGTTTAAATTTGTAGTTTTGAAAAACCATTTCATTGGTATCTGGTTTTAATAAGCATTACCGAAAAAATGATACAAAACATATGTTTAAGTTTTTAAACAATATTGACAGAAAAGGCTACAAAGCCCGGTTTGAGGGGCTTGAAATTCTGAAATTTATAGGCCCCGGATTATTGGTTACAGTAGGTTTCATCGATCCCGGGAACTGGGCTTCGAACCTCGCTGCCGGAGCCGAATTTGGATACACGTTGCTTTGGATGGTAACACTTTCAACCTTGATGCTGATTGTGTTACAACACAATGTTGCACACCTGGGTATTGCATCGGGGCTTTGTCTTTCAGAAGCAGCAGCAATACATATTAAGAATAAATATGCACGTGTTATTCTTTCGTCTGCCATGCTTGCGTCGGTTTCCACTTCGCTTGCCGAGATTTTGGGAGGTGCCATTGCACTGAACATGATTTTTCAAATTCCGGTAAGAGCCGGTGCAGTGCTGGTTACCATCTTTGTGATAATCATGCTTTTCACCAATTCATACAAGGTAATTGAAAAATGGATAATCGCCTTTGTTTCAGTGATCGGACTCTCGTTTCTTTACGAACTTTCGCTGGTTAACATTGACTGGAACTCGGCGATTAAAGGTTGGGTTGTTCCTTCATTTCCTTCCGGTTCAATGATTATTGTTATGAGTGTACTGGGTGCGGTGGTAATGCCACATAATTTATTTCTTCATTCAGAAGTAATTCAAAGCCGGCAATGGAACCTTGAAAACGAAACCGTTATCAAAAAACAGTTGCGTTATGAATATCTCGACACATTGATTTCGATGATTATTGGATGGGCTATTAACAGTGCGATGATCATTCTGGCAGCGGCCACATTTTTTAAAGCAAAAACACCGGTAACCGAACTGGAGCAAGCGCAGTCGTTACTTTCACCATTGCTTGGAAACAATGCAGCTTTTGTTTTTGCTATCGCACTACTTTTTTCAGGGATTTCATCCACCATTACCTCGGGAATGGCAGCAGGAACCATTTTCGCCGGAATGTACAAGGAACCCTACGATATAAAAGATAACCATTCGCGTTTGGGTGTTACCATCTCGCTTGTTGTCGCACTTTTAATTATTTTCCTGATCTCCAATCCGTTTAACGGACTGATTTTCTCGCAAATGTTTCTGAGTATTCAGCTTCCAATCACTATTTTCCTGCAGGTTTATCTTACTTCATCAGAAAAAGTAATGGGTAAATACAAAAACTCATTGTATTCAAAAATTCTGCTTTACTCAATCGGGGGAATCGTTACGATTCTGAATATTGCACTATTTGTGAGTTTCTTTGTATAAACCGCAGAGAAAATTGAAATAAGAATTTTGATTACTGTGTTTCCATGTTATCAAATTTCCAAATTTTAATGCATTAAATTCCCGCGAGTAACTATAAAGTTCCTGACTATTGATTTTTCTCTATTTTTACCCGATATTAACTTAACAAGTGAAATCAGAC
>CAZXVT010000284.1:0-4225 GCA_964644015.1 uncultured Maribellus sp. | reverse complement strand
GTTTTATCAATGGCGCGTGAAATGGCTGTAACACACAATCGCGCCGTGGCCCTGTTTTCACTCGAAATGTCATCGCTCCAGTTGGTAACCCGTCTGATTTCTTCGGAAACCGAACTGGGCTCACAAAAACTGAAATCGGGCAGGCTTGAAGACTGGGAATGGGAACACCTGAACCGGAAAATTTCGAGCCTAGACAAAGCCCCGATGTATATCGACGACACCCCTGCCCTTTCGATTTTTGAGTTCAGGGCAAAATGCCGCAGGCTGAAAATGCAGTACAATATTGATGTGGTAATTGTTGACTACCTGCAGTTGATGACCGCCGGATCCGACAATCGTGGAAGCCGCGAGCAGGAAGTAAGTACCATTTCACGATCCTTAAAAGCAATTGCCAAGGAACTCGATATTCCGATCCTGGCGCTTTCGCAGTTAAACCGCTCGGTGGAATCGCGCGAAGGAAAACGTCCGCAGCTTTCCGACCTTCGTGAGTCGGGAGCCATCGAGCAGGACGCCGACCTCGTTTTGTTTATTCACCGTCCTGAATATTATGGCATCACAGAAGACGAATCGGGCAACTCGCTTTTGGGTGTTGCCGAAATCATTATTGCAAAACACCGTAACGGTGCCACCGGCGATGTTCATCTTTCATTTAAAAAGGAACTTGCCAAATTTACCGATATGGAAACCCAGTTTGGCGGCGGGTTTGGAGGTGTTCAGACATTCAGCTCCAAAATTAATGATGATGCAGAAACTGCCGGAACCGGTATGACATTCAACAAGAATTTTGAAAGCCAGAGGCTAGGCAATTCTAACATGCCGTTTTAGAAATTCAACAAACAGGCTATATTAGCGGTTGTAAACAGAAAGCATTCATGAAAACGAAACATCTTCTTTTGCTGATCCTGGTTTTTATTTCGCTTCGGGCCAGCAGTATTTACCTGCTTGTACCGATGGACGACACCCAGAAAAACCATCTGAAAGCTTATGGAATTGCTTATTGGGTGCTTCAGAAAGATGTGGAGGTAAAATGGTTGCTGAATTACAGGGGCGGCAGTTTTCTGATACAACATTCAGCAGCGTTTGAAAACGAATGCATGGTGCGCGGGGTTTCGTGCGAAAGCATTACCGACGCACAGGCGGCTGCCATCCTTGATGAAATTGCCCAGCCCGATGTGAACCAGGATGCGGTGGCCATGAACAAAGCACCCAAAATTGCGGTGTATTCGCCTCCCAACAAACAGCCCTGGGACGATGCCGTAACGCTGGTTTTAACCTACGCTGAAATTCCGTACGATATCATTTACGATGAAGAAATTTTTAATGGCAAATTGAAGGAATACGACTGGCTACACCTGCACCACGAAGATTTTACCGGTCAGTTTGGCAAATTCTGGAGAGTCTATCAGAACACACCGTGGTATCAGCAGGAAGTGGCCATCAACAACGAACTGGCAAAAAAACTCGGATTTCTGAAAGTTTCGGAAATGAAGTCGTTTGTTACCCGCGAAATTGAAAAATATGTGTTGAATGGCGGCTTTTTGTTTGCCATGTGCGCGGCCACCGATACTTACGATATTTCGCTTTCGGCCATGGGAATTGACATCTGTGAACCCATGTTTGATGGTGATCCGGCCGATAAACACGCGAATGAAAAACTTGATTTTAACCACACCTTTGCATTCAGGGACTTTAAACTGACCATGGATCCGTATGCTTATGAATTTTCCAACATTGATGTAAAAACCACCAGAAATGTTGCCAGGGAAAATGATTATTTTACCTTATTTGAATTTTCTGCCAAATGGGACCCGATTCCCACCATGCTTTGCCAGAACCACCGAAACCTGATCAAAGCATTTATGGGTCAAACCACAGCCTATAAAAAAGAACTGGTGAAACCAACGGTTCTGATAATGGGAGAAAATAAGGCTGCTGGCGAGGCACGCTATATACATGGCGAAAAAGGCAAAGGGTTCTGGACTTTTTATGGCGGCCATGACCCTGAAGATTACCAGCATCTCGTAGGTGACCCACCTACCGATCTGAATTTGCACCCAACATCACCCGGGTACCGGCTTATTCTGAACAACGTGCTTTTCCCTGCCGCCAAAAAGAAAAAGCGGAAAACCTAGATCATTTACGATTTACAATTTATCGGATTTACTATTTGTTTGAAAAGAGAAGGAAAAATTATTTACCAACCCCAACCCTGTCATTTAGAGATAAGCATAAAAAATAAGGTATCTTCCTTTCATGCAGGCAACCTGCTATTAAGGGAAAGTTATTGATAGCCTCCCCTGTCCGGGACTGAATCCACCTTATTTCCCCAAAATCTTCAGCAAAGTGGCATTTTCAATCTTAAGTTCGCGAAGACGTTCTTTAGTCTGGGCTTCGAGGGTATATTTAGGTGGCTCGGCAACTTCAACCTGGTCAGCAAGCGCCCGCAGAAAATTATAGCCAAGTACTTCGGAAATTAATTTTAACCGGTCGAGTTTAACCTGATCCGACGCGAGCATTTTTGCCACGAAACTTGGGTGCATCCCTATTTTCCGGGCCAGGTCGCTGCTGTTCCAACCCTTTTCCTTCATTTTTGTTTTGATTAAACGAATGGCTTCTGCTTCTAATGACGACATACTAAAAGATTTTAAGTTTTTGCCACTTTACCTAAAAAAAAGTCCCGGCATTACTGCCGGGACTTCCCTTTATTAATTATTCTGTTATTCAATGTTATTGAACACCTGTGCGGGTATCCCACCACATTTTCTTGCCCCAGAAATCGTCCTTAACTTCGTTTACAAATGTTTCAGCATTTGCTTTGTTGTAAGTCATTTCGTTTTGTGGGTACGGATAACGGAAAGGCGGAACATTGTGCCCGGTATATGTTGAACCTGGAGCTACATAATGGTCTTTCGGAACGCCTGTGCGGCGATACAGTGACCATGCTTCCATGCCTTGTTTGAAAAGGGCAATCCAGAGTTGTTCATAAACCTGGTCGGTAGTATTGTTAAATTTAGCACCGGCAGCCAGGTAAGCATCAGCATCAGCCTGATCAAGTCCGTTTTCGAGAAGTGATGCAGTTACAGCTTTATTATAAGCGGCTTCTGCAGTTGTACCAACACTGTAACCTTTTAAAGCGGCTTCAGCAATGGCAAATTCCACCTCAGCATAACGCATATATGGAGAGAAACCAGCCGGGTCTTTACGATAAGCCAGACCAATACGTGATACAGTAGGAAGTGCAGGTTGCGCAGCGGCACCAATTGTAAAGCCCCTGTATTCGCCATCGGCTGTTGCAGGAAGTGCGTAAACCGGCAAACGCGGGTCAGATAAAGCTTTCAAATGATTAACCAACAGATCGGAAACTGCATGGTCGTCACGGGTTTTTGCATCCACCATCCAGGGTTCTTCGTATGGATTTACACCTGGCCACCAGAAGAAAGCGTTATCATCGTTGCTTTCCATAACCGGGTTAGATGCTTTGTTGCCCATAATTGTTTCCACAGTTGATTTTGCCAAAGCAGCGTTAACTCCCGAGATACGCATGGCAAGACGCAGACGGAGCGAGTTGGCAAATTTCTGCCATTGTTCAACTTCACCACCAAAAAGTAAATCACCATCACCCAGAGCATCGATACTATGCTGGTTGAAAAGGTCATTCGCTTCTTTTAGTGTATTTAACAAAGCCGGGTAAATATCTTCCTGTTTGTCGTATTTCGGCAATAAAATACCTTCTGACATTCTGTTCGCTTCAGTATAAGGTATATCTCTCCAGGTATCAGTCATCGCCTGGTAAATGAAAGCTTCCAGTACTTTAGCAACTCCAAGAAGATTGGATGCACCTTCGGCTTCTGCTTTCTTTTTAATTTCGGCAATGTTCTGCAAGGTAATATAACCATAATACCATTTGTTTTCAACCGTACCAGGACGGTATTGATAACGTGCTTCATCGATGTACTGAATTTTTGTAAGGTGTCCACCATAAGTTGATGGTTCGCTCATGTTGTTCCATACATCGTAAAATGTTGCAGAGTGATATCTCAGCACGAATGCGAGAACGTTGGTTGCAGGAGCATCTTTGGCCCTGTCAGGGTCGGTGTTGACCTCTTGAAAACTATCAGTACAACCAATTACCAAAAAGGCTGCAATGAAAGTCATCGCTAATATTTTTCCAATATATCTTTTCATAATCATGCTATATTAGATGTTAGAATTTTAAATTTAATTT
>CAZXVT010000283.1:0-4260 GCA_964644015.1 uncultured Maribellus sp. | reverse complement strand
GCTTTAAAGAATTGATTTTTTCTTTTGAAGTAAAACAACTGCTGCTTCTTAGACAACATGATATTTTAAGAATTTGAAAACCTTAATAAAACAAAAACGAATCAGTAAACCTGACGTTTAATTACACTATTTATACTGATGATAAATGACTTTGATGCTTTGTAAATATTAGTTTTTGGTTCTATTTTAGGGGCGAAAACTAAAAAAAATAAAACCATGATACGAAGAACAATCTTTCTTATTTCGATTTTGATAATCAATTGTTCCGGCACATTTGCACAAGTGCCCACCAAATGGCGCGGCCCCAATGGGAACGGCGTTTATAACGAAACCGGGCTTCTGAAAAAATGGCCTGCCGGCGGGCCTGCAATTGCCTGGCATTTCGATAAACTCGGTATCGGCCATTCGTCGCCGGTAATCGATAACAACCTGATTTATTTGTCGGGGATGGAAGGAACCACCGGGTATATTTATGTGCTCACAACAGATGGTAAGCTAAAATGGAAAGCAGCTTACGGAACCGAATTTTCGGAAAGTTATCCCGGCGCTCGTTCAACACCCGTAATTGCCGGCGATTTGCTTTACATGTATTCTGGTTTGGGTGAACTTGTTTGTATGAGTACAGCAGACGGGAAAATTAAATGGAAAAAAAATATACTTAAAGAATTTGACGCTGAAAACATCCGTTGGGGAGTAACCGAAACAGTATTAATTGATGGAGACATCGTTTATGTGACACCCGGTGGAAAGAAAAACAATGTAATTGCACTGAATCGCAAAACCGGAAGTCTTCTATGGTCTTCACCTGCCAAAGGCACACTCTCGGCTTATTGTACTCCGCTGCTCATCAATCTTCCGGCAAGAAAACTGCTGGTAACCATGGTTGAAGGAAATATCATCGGACTTGATGCAGCCAACGGAAAAATGCTTTGGTCGCACCCACATACCAACAAATATGAAATTCATCCAAATACCCCGATTTATCATGATGGCGGGCTTTTTTGTTTCAGCGGGTACGGTCAGGGAGGTGTTAAACTTGAGTTGAGCCCTGATGGTAGTAGCGTGAAAAAAGCATGGTTCAGCGAAAAACTCGACAGCCGCATGGGTGCAATGGTGCTGGTGAACGGATACCTTTACGGATCAGGCGACGTTGGCCGCGAATGGCGTTGTGTTGACTGGAAAACAGGTGCAGAAAAATATGTAGATAAAACCATTGCCAAAGGAACTTTAATTTATGCCGATGGTATGCTGTATTGCTATTCTGAAAGAGGTGAACTGGCGCTTGTGGAAGCAACACCTGCCGGTTTTAAAATTGCCTCGCAAACAAAAGTGGAACTTGGAACCGATCAACACTGGGCTCACCCGGTAATCGACAACGGGAAACTCTATTTGCGTCATGGCAATACGCTGATTGCATACAAAATCAAATAATAAACAAAATACTGATCCGGACTGAAACAAGTCCGGAAACTGAAACCTGAAAAATAAAAACCAAAAACAATTACATGAAACAAATAGCAACTATCATTTTAGTATTACTGACCGTGTGGCAGGCTGAATCGCAACTGGTACAATGGCGTGGCCCGAATCGCGACGGAATTTTTCAGGAAACAGGGTTACTGAAATCATGGCCCGAAGGTGGCCCACAACTTTTACTGGAAGTTGAAAAAATAGGTAAAGGATGGTCATCTCCTGTTCTTGCAGGTAATATGATTTATGTAACCGGGATGATTGACACGCTCGATTACCTTTCAGCAGTCGATATGCAGGGCAACATCAAATGGCAGGTTCCTTATGGCCGGTCGTGGAATAAATCCTTCCCGGATACACGCGCCACGCCTGTTGTTGAAGACAATCGTATTTATGTGCAAAGTGGAACCGGAAGAGTTGCCTGTTTCGAAAAAGAAACCGGAAAAGAAATCTGGGCAGTTGAAGTGGACAAGGAATTTGAATGCGAATACCATATCTGGGGAAATTCTGAAACACCGCTGATTGTTGACAACAAAATCATTTGCACACCCGGTGGCCCAAAAACCAGTGTGATTGCACTCGATAAAATGACCGGAAAACTAATCTGGCAAACCAAATCGCTGGGTGGCCCACGTGCTTATGCTTCACCAACTTTATACAACTTCAACAACACCCGTTATGTATTGGCGGTTATTGGTACCGATTTAATTGCGCTGGTTCCCGAAACAGGTGAAATAAAATGGAGTTACAAATACCACAATCCTGAAAAATGGGACCAGAATGGGTTAATCTGGGCCAACACCCCAGTTTTTAAAGACGACAGGATTTTTCTTTCGATGGGCTATGATTACAATGCCAAAATGATTCAGGTTGCGCCTGATGGAAATTCGGTTACAGAAGTTTTTACCGACACCATTTTCGATAATCACCACCACGGATTGATACTTTATAACGGGTATTTGTATGGTTCGAACTGGATTAACAACAACAAAGGAAACTGGGTTTGCATGGATTGGCAGACCGGCAAAATTATTTGGGAACAGACCTGGGACTCAAAAGGTGCAATTGTTTTTGCCGACGGATTACTCTACGCCTACAACGAAAAAGGAAACGTTGGTTTGATTCAGCCATCGCCCGAAGGTTTCAAACTCATCAGCGAATTCAAAATCACAAAAGGTGCTGGCACACACTGGGCACATCCGTTTATTGCCGATGGAAAAATGTTCCTCCGTCATGGCGATGTGTTGATGGTGTATAGCATAAAACTATAAATGGACAGCAAACGATTTATAAATATTTCTGTTTATACAACTGTTGCAGTTGCTGTTATCGTTTTGCTTTGGTGGATTTACACCGACCCAACCCGCGAATACAAAACCAGCGAACCGGGTGCCGACAATCGTGGAAAAGGCGTGGCTGCGCAGGAGGTGAAAATTGGCGAACACTTCGAACAGTTCAGCACAGAATATACTGAGCTTTCTGAAACCTGGCCGCGGTTTCGTGGCGCCGATTTTGATAACATCTCAAAATCGCCGGTTAAACTCAAAGAAAAATTTGGTAGCGCCGGCCCCAAAATCGTCTGGTCGGTGGAAATGGGAGAAGGCCACTCCGGAGCCGCCATTTACAAAGGCCTTGCTTACATTCTCGATTACAACGAGGAAAAACGCATGGATGTACTGCGTTGTTTTGCGCTCACCGACGGAAAGGAACTCTGGAACCGCGGATACAAACTCAACATCAAGCGCAATCACGGCATGTCGCGCACCATTCCTGCAGTTACCGAAGAATATATTTTGACAATGGGCCCGATGTGCCACGTCATGTGTCTCAATCGCGCCGATGGTTCTATGCGATGGGGACTTGATATTGCAAAAGACTACGAATCGGAAATTCCGCTTTGGTACACCGGTCAGTGTCCGTTAATCGACAATGACATTGCGATTCTGGCAACCGGTGGAAAAGCGTTGATGATTGCCGTGGATTGTGCCACCGGTCAGAAATTGTGGGAAACACCCAATCCGAATGGATGGAAAATGAGTCATTCATCCATAATGCCTTACACATTCGGCGGGCGCAAAATGTATGTTTACAGTCCGGTGGGCGGATTGGTGGGTATTGCAGCCGACGGTCCCGATGCCGGAAAAGTGCTGTGGGAAACACCAGCGTGGAATCACTCAGTGATAGCTCCTTCACCGGTTTGTATGCCCGATGGAAAGATTTTTATCACAGCCGGCTATGGTTCAGGGAGCATGATGCTGCAGCTCAAAGAAAATGGTGGCAAATTCAGTGTCGAAGTGCTTACTGAATATGCTCCGAAAGACGGGCTGGCCAGCGAACAACAAACCCCCATTTACTGGCAGGGCCACCTTTTTGGCATCATGCCGAAAGATGGCGGAACCATGCGCAACCAATTGATTTGTGTAAATCCGGCCGACCCGAAAAAGCCGGTGTGGATTAGCGGACAGGAAAACCGATTCGGACTTGGCCCCTATTTTATGGCCGACGGAAAGCTTTTTATTCTGAATGATGATGCCACGCTCACCATTGCAAAACCATCCACATCGAAATACATTCAGTTGGAACAGGTGAAAGTTATTGAAGACGCTCACGATGCCTGGGCACCTTTTGCCCTTGCCAATGGCTACCTGCTGATGCGCGATTCGAAGAAAGTGGTTTGTATTGATTTGAATTTGTAAGAAGAAGAACGAGATTTATAGAGATTGATTGAAAATGATTCTGGATACTGGATGGGGAAAGAGATTGATGGAGATTGAAGAAATTCGTTGTAAA
>CAZXVT010000282.1:0-4394 GCA_964644015.1 uncultured Maribellus sp. | reverse complement strand
AGCAAGTGGCCACTCCTTTACACGATATTGTTGCCGGACTTTGTTTCGCGGTTGCCCGTAATTTTAAAAGCACGCTCGGCAGGGGAAAAAAATTTGAAAAACCCTTTGTTTTCCAGGGAGGTGTGGCTGCAAATGCCGGAATGGTCAGAGCGTTCAAAGAAATTTTCGAGTTGAATGAAAATGAATTGATTGTTCCTGAATATCACTCTTCAATGGGAGCTTTGGGAGCTGTTTTTCATATTCTGAAATCGGGAAACGGGCAGCTTTCAAATTTTAAAGGTACCGAGGAATTACGAAATTACCTGGCGGGTGATAAAAGCAACAGTGCAAGTCTTACCCGGTTGAAAGAATCTAAAGCAGAATACAACAAACAAGTCTTTTCAATTCCAAAAAATGGCACTAAAACGCCTGTTTTTCTGGGTATTGATGTTGGCTCGCTGAGCACAAATGTTGTTTTGATTGATGAAAAAAACAATGTGATTGCCCGGAGATATCTGCCAACAGCTTCAAAACCCCTGAATGCAATTCAGCGTGGATTGAGCGAAATTTACGATGAGATTGGAGAACATGTTGAAGTGGTGGGAGTTGGAACTACCGGATCAGGACGATACCTGACCGGCGATTTTATCGGGGCAGATACTATTCAGAATGAAATTACAGCCCAGGCAACTGCGGCAATTGCTTATGATCCCACTGTTGATACAATTTTTGAAATAGGCGGCCAGGATTCAAAATATATCAGTATTGAAAACGGGGTGGTTGTAGATTTTGAAATGAACAAAGTCTGTGCTGCCGGAACCGGTTCTTTTCTGGAAGAACAGGCTGATAAGCTGAATATCAATATTGTGGATCAGTTTGCAGATCTTGCCCTGAAAACCGAAAAGCCGGTCAGATTAGGCGACAGGTGTACTGTTTTTATGGAATCTGATCTCAATTCACACCAGCAGAAGGGAGCCGGAGTTGATGAACTGGTTGGTGGACTGGCATATTCTATCGTTCAGAATTACATACACAAAGTGGTGGGTGATAAACCCATTGGCAATAAAATATTTTTTCAGGGCGGAGTAACCAATAACAAAGCAGTTGTGGCTGCTTTTGAACAAGTTACCGGGAAACCCATCATAATTCCGCCTCATTTCGATGTTACGGGTGCCATTGGGGCCGCGATTCTTGCCCGGAGATCGATGGCAAATGGACAGAAAACCAGTTTCAAGGGATTCGATATCAGTAAAATATCGTTCCAGGTTTCAAGTTTTACCTGCCATGCCTGTAACAACGACTGCGAAATTCAGCAGGTGAAAATTGGCGATGAATCGCGAAAATTATTTTATGGCGGACGGTGCGAAAAATACGAACTGGACGAAAGAAAAAGTAAAAAGAGTGATATTCCCAATCTTTTTGAGGAAAGGCTTGAAATGTTGCTGGATGGTTTCACAGAAACACCTTCCAATGGAAAAATCACTATTGGAATTCCGCGTTCTTTGATGCTTTTTTATCAGCAGTTTCCATTTTGGAGAACCTTTTTTGAAGAACTGGGATTTCATGTGGTTCTTTCCGATCCTTCCAGTCAACAGATTGTAACCCGTTCAATCGAACTGATGGTGGCAGAAACCTGTCTGCCGGTGGAATTAATGCACGGACATGTTGAAAATCTGCTGAATAAAAAAGTCGATTTTGTATTTCAGCCATTTATTGTGAATGCAAAAGGAACCTCTGATAACCCGACAAATAACTGTAATTGCCCGTGGATTCAGTCATTTCCGTTTATGGTGCGGAGTGCTTTTACGGATCCTTCAATCAGGGAGAAATTTCTGACACCAACTTTGCATTTCAGGTATTTTGAGCGTGTGCTGAAAAAAGAACTTTCAGCATGTATGAAAGAGAAATTTGGTATTCCGGTTAAAAAGTCGATGAAAGCAATTGAGTTGGCTGATTCAAAACAAAATCAGTTTGAATCTTCGGTAAAAAAGAGAGGAGCAGAAGTGTTCGCCAACCTTCCAAAAGATAAAAAAGTGCTGGTTATTTTAGGAAGACCTTACAACACAACCGATCCGCTTTTGAACTTACGACTTATTGAAAAACTCATCAAACTCAATACTTTGCCGGTTCCGGTTGATTTTCTTCCGCTTCAGAACGAGAATATTTTTGCCGAATACAGGATGATGTATTGGCCAAACGGGCAAAAAATTCTGGCTGCCAGCAGATTGGTGCAAAAAACCGATAACCTTTTTGCTGTTTATCTTGGAAATTTCAGGTGCGGACCCGATTCGTTTCTTACCCATTTTGTTCGCAAGGAAATGAATGGAAAACCGTATTTGCATCTTGAAGTAGATGAACACAGCGCCGATGCAGGAATGATAACCCGTTGTGAAGCATTTCTCGACAGCCTTGAAGGTTACCAGAAAGTGAAGGGAAATATTTCAGCAAAACAAAAAAAGCAGGTCATTCATTCTAAATATCTTGAAGGTCGGACGCTTTGGTTTCCTTACGCCGGCGACACAGTTTATGTACTGGCAGCGGCTGTTCGAAGTTGTGGAATTAATGCCCATGTTTTGCCCATGCAGGATGCTTCTGATCTGGAACTGGCGCGAAAGCACACTAACGGACAAGAGTGTTTCCCGGCAATCTGCACAACCGGGAATTTTCTGAAGAAGCTGCTCGAACCTGGGGTTGATCATAAAAAAATAAGTTTTTTTATGCCCAATCACAATGGTCCCTGCCGGTTTGGTGATTACAATAAATTGCAACGAATAATTTTTGATAAACTTGGATTTGAGGATGTGCATATAATGTCGCCCAGCAACGACGATGCTTATGCTGATCTGGTTGGGAAAGAATCGAAAAAATTCCGTAAAAATGCCTGGCACGGGATAGTTGGAATTGACCTGCTGCGCCGGTTGTTACAGGAGCGTCGGCCCTATGAACTTACTAAAGGACAATCTGACCAGGTTTATCTGAAATATCGTGGTGAACTGGAAAAAGAGATTGAGTCGGGCGCAAAAAATGTAGGTGGAGTTTTACAACGCGCTGCCAAAGCATTTCAGGAAGTGGAGGCAAATCTTGAAAAGAGAAAGCCTGTAATAGCGGTTGTGGGCGAAATTTTTATGCGCGACAATCCCTATTGCAGCGGATTCCTGATTGAACGGCTTGAAGCATTGGGCGCTGAAACCATCATTGCCCCGTTTGGTGAATGGCTTCAATATTCATCATACCGTTATTGGCGCGACAGTGTCTGGAAAGGTGACATCAAAGGTTTGTTCAAATCAAAAATTCAGAAGGTTTATCAGCATTTTATTGCAAATAAAATAAAGGGGCAGGTTGGTGATTATCTGACGCTTAGAAAAGAGCTCGAAATAGATGAAATACTTAAACTGTGTAGTCCATATATTCACAAAGATTATGATGGCGATCCGCCCATTGCACTGGGAACCGCCGCGGGTCTTGTTGAAATGAATATCTCGGGCGTGGCCAATATTTTACCTTTCACCTGTATGCCGGGAACCATTATTTGCTCTGTTTCCAACGATTTTAAGAAGGATCATCACAATATTCCGTGGCTGAATTTTGCCTACGACGGGCAGGAAGATAGTGGCATTGAAACGCGTTTGCAGGCATTTATGCACCAGGCAAAAGAGTATGCTGAAATGCATGGTTTTGGCAGTACGATAGGGTGGTATAAAGAAAAAGAGACTGCCAGTTGACAGTCTCTTTTTCAGAATATTTTGATACGACTACTCCCACGAAAAATTATAGCCCAATGAAAAATACATTACATGCGATTCAAGACCTGAGTATGGTTTTACACCATTGCTCTCTGTAAAATTCTGGTTGTGAAACTCGCTGAAATAATATTTGAATTTCAAGGTAAAATCATACGGAAACTGCACTCCGGCAATAATTCCATGTTGAAACATTTCCTGGCGGTTACTGAACCATCCGGTGATTTTATCGATTTTATCACCCTGGTCAAATGTTTTTTCCTTGTACAGAAATGGTAATTCAACTTCGTAACCTGCATAAAAGAAAATATTATCAAGGTCGCCGAATTTGATACCGACCGGTACAGCAATGTTATACGATCTGAATTTCTTTTTATACTCTTCGCCAAAAGTCCCGTCAGTATTTCTGACGTGGTAATTATCGTAAATGTAACCAACGTTTCTGACGGCGAGCCCTGAAAAAATTCCGAGATTCTGACTGAAATCGTTGTTAAAAGTACCCTGCACGTTGAACACCGGAGCCCAACGCAATACTGATCCTCCGCTTGTTCCGTTATCGCTGATGTTGGCAAACGAGAAAAGCATTTCGCCACCGCTCGACCAGTAAGTTTTCGATTGAGCCGAGACATTCAATGAAAATAATGCAACTGAAATAATTACGAGAAGTCTTTTCAT
>CAZXVT010000281.1:0-4420 GCA_964644015.1 uncultured Maribellus sp. | reverse complement strand
CCAGTCAACCGGTCCGGTGCGCGAGGAGGTGGTTTTTTCCATCGGTTCCTATCAGTTCGACTCAAAACTGCGGCAGGTTATCCGCGAAAACCAGGTGCAGAAACTTTCGCCCAAGGAAGCCGATTTGCTGAAACTGCTTTGCCAGAACCGGAACGAATTGGTGCCACGCGAAATGGCTTTGCGCAAAATCTGGGGCGACGATGGTTATTTCACCGCCCGAAGTATGGATGTTTTTGTTACCAAACTCCGTAAGTTTTTATCCGACGACCCGACTGTGGAAATCAGAAATATTCATGGAAGTGGTTTTATGCTGGAGGTAAAATAACCAGACCCTGCAATTTTTTGGGGAATTCTGAAAAGAACAAACGCAGATTAATATTCAGTTCAAAAAATTCTGGTCAGTTTTTATTTCTAATTTGGTGGAAAATTAAACCTGATGAAGAATTATCACTCCCGTCGTAAGTTTTTGCAATCTGCACTTGCTGTTCCTTTGGCTGCTTCTGTTTTGCCGGCCTTTTCTGCTGAACCCGGAAATCCGGCTGTGAGTCAGCATTTCGGACATCATTTCAAGCTCAGTCTCAACCTCTATTCCTTCAATTCGCTTTTAATGGGAAAGAAAATTGATTTGTTTGATGTGCTCGATTTTTGTGCCCGGTATAATTTTGATGGCATCGACCCGACCGGTTATTATTTTCCGGGTTATCCCGAAGTTCCGGCAGACGATTTTCTGATGAAATTTAAAAAACAGGCATTTTTACTCGGGCTCGGAATCAGTGGCACCGGCATCAGAAACGATTTCGCCAACCCCGATAAAAACAGCCGTCTTACGGATATCGGCCTCATCAAAAAATGGATTATTGCAGCCTCGAAAATGGGAATTTCAAATCTCCGGATTTTTAGTGGAACAAACACACACGATGGTTTTTCGCGCGATGAAGTGTTCGAATGGATGGCAAAAGATATTAAAATTTGTTGCGATTTTGGAAAAGAAAACGGGGTGATGATTGCCCTGCAAAACCATAACGATTTTATCAAAACCGCTGCCGATGTTGACAGGATTTTCAAAATGGTGGATTCGGAATGGCTGGGATTAAATCTTGATATCGGAAGTTACAGGCTGGCTGATCCGTATGAGGAAATTGCCAAAAACATTAAATATGCAATTACCTGGCAGATCAAGGAAAATGTGTGGATTGACGGAAAAGAAACACCCACGGATTTTGAAAGGCTTTTTAAAATTATAAAAGACAGCGGTTACCGTGGCTATTTACCATTGGAAACATTGGGCGCCGGCGATCCTTATCAGAAAATACCGGTTTTGCTGGAAAATGTAAGGAAAGCGTTAAATCAAATCTGAATTCTGTAAATTGTATTGCTTTAAAAAATGAAAAAGTTGCCTAACTCATTTGTCATCATATTTATTTTGCTATTGATACTGAATTACCGGGCAACCTGCCAAACTTCAGGTTTCGATTTAAAAGCAGGTTTTTCGGTGCCTGAAATGTATCATTTAGGTTCAGCATATCATTTCAACAACAATCAACGAATAGAAATTAAACTGGGCTCGAACTTTGTTCCCGGCGATATTTATAACACTGCTACCCTGATTTATGGCTGGCATTTCGGAAAAACATCAACATTAGGTGAACGCAAACCGTGGAGTTTAAATTCTTCTTATACGCTCAGTTTCGTAAATAATTCCCAGGAGGAAGGTTATTCATCTTTTATCAATCTATATTTCTCGCGCGAAATTTTTTTAACTAAAAGATGGTTTATTCTACCAGAATTAGGCTGGGCAATCCCGGCATTCAATAATACTTTTATAAAAGATGAAATGTATGAGGGCTACAATCTTCCGTTTATTATTAAATTCGGATTTAACGTGGGGTATAAACTTTAACCAAAACCTGAATATAGCTGATTATTATACTGATTAAAATGCGAAATTTATTTTTTATCACATTTCTATTATCCGCATTAGTAACAAAGTCGCAGATTTCGGGCAAAGTGCTTAATGAAAATCACGAACCTGTTGAGTTTGCAACCATTTTTAATAAAACAGCTCAAACTTCATCGACAACGAACAAAAACGGAGTTTTTCAACTTTCCGGAAATATAGGCGATTCTGTCCGGATTCAACACGTGAATTATAAAATCAAAGATTTCAGGATTAATAAAATCAGCGATAATTACATTCTGCAGGAGAAAAACTACAGTTTGGGCGAAGTTGTCGTTTCAGCCAATTATGCTGCCCGATTATTCGAATTAAGTTGCCGGAAAACTTACGAAAAACTGAAAGAGGAGAATATTTCGAGAGGTTATCTGAGAAAAGTGGTCGTGGTAGAAAAGGATACAACACAACTCATTGATATCGATTTGGATATCGTTCAGAAAAAGCAAAAGAGTTTCAATCAGAAAGAAAAAATATTGCCGTATAAAATCCAGGAAAGAATTGTTGAAAATCCTGAGGATTCCATAAAACTGAATTCAAGGATTTTTATATTTCCTCAATTCAATATGATTGCATGGGATAAATTTGAAAAGTATTATAACTACTTTGAAATACAGGATTCTCAATTCATTAGCCTTTATTTTCTGAACAAAAAATCTTTCCAGGATTCTGTTACCCACATCGAGGTCAAAATCCAAAAAAGTGATTCATGCCTGCACTCTTTTGCAATGATTAGCAAAAATCGGCTCAAAAATAGAAAGGGTGATACTTTAAAAATGCAGACAAAAATAATCGGTTATACAAAATTTGATTATAAAGATGGATTCAGTTATTTATTGGAAAATTGCACGGGAATATTCCTAACCAATTCGGAAACAGGAAGAAAGGATATGACTGTGAATCAATTTTTTAAAACATACGACAATGGTGCTGCTAATCTTGAAAAACGTTCCAATGGACGCAGAATTTTCGATAACGAAATCACTAAAAGCTTAATCAAAAACAAGTATGAAGAGGAATTCTGGGAAAATGATTCTTACCTGGAATATTCGAATTATGATTTTGATAAATTATTGAATCTGAATTTATCTGATTCAGAATAATTAAACATTTAAAAACAAGATAATCATAGATAATTATGCCCGAATTAACCAAAAATCCAAACTTGAAAAACTTTCAGCAGTACGTTTCAGAACTCGAGAATGAACGTGGATTTGCACAACAGACAATTATCGACAAATGCCTTTTATTAGGTGAGGAAGTGGGCGAGTTGTTTAAAGCGGTCCGAAAATCAGAAGGTTTGGCTGTTGATGCCAATTCAAACTTTACTGAAATTGGCGACGAACTCACCGATATTTTAATTTACCTGTGTGCCATTGCCAACCGGAAAGGAATTGATCTTGAAAAAGCATTCAGGGAAAAAGAAGAAAAGAATAAACGGCGAACCTGGAATCCGTCGCCGGAAATTGAAACGTAAACAATGACAGCAAATTAAACTGGCATGATTTGATCAGCTTTTTTTGATGGAATAATTGGGTATCTTTGCGGGTTTATTTTAATAAGTTTTGACATGGAGAAAATTATTATTAACCGGCTGGATTATGCCCGGATTAAAAAGTGCATCAACGATGCGCGCCAATTTAAGTCGATAACCGAAAGTGAATTACAAAAACTGGTAAATGAACTTGAATCGGCTGTGATAATGGAACCTGAAGCCATTCCGGCAAATGTTGTAACGATGAACTCGATTGTGAAACTAAGTTTTTCGAACAACAGTAAACAGGTACAGTTTCAGATCGTTTATCCCGATCAGGCCAATTTCAGGGAAAACAAAATTTCAATATTTTCGCCAATTGCCACAGCATTAATTGGTTATAAGATTGGCGACGAAATTGAATGGATTGTTCCGGCAGGCTTAACAAAAATGAAAATTGAAGAAATTATTTATCAGCCTGAAGCTGCGGGAGATTATAATTTGTGATCAAAAGTATAAAATGAATAACAGATAAAAACATGTAAATCAGAACGTATTCAAATCAAATTGATTATTTTCTGATTTTTTTTATGCGTTCTTTTAACTTTTCAATATATCCAAAGTCAAAACTGCATTACTAAACTGATTGTACCTTTTAATAATTTAATATTCTGAATTGTGTCAAATAAAAAAATGTTCAGGTTAACTACCACGATCATCATTGTTTTGATGATTTTCGGTATGATTTTTTATCCCAAACTCAAACCTCTGTTCATGTCGGGCGAACAGAAAGGAATGCCCGGAATGCCTGGTGCCGGTCGTGGTCAGCAGATTTTATTAGCCAGTGGTTATGTAATTGTTCCCACAAAAATGGATGAACTTGTTTACAGTACCGGTTCGTTGCTTCCTGATGAAGAAGTGGAACTTTCGTTCGAAACATCAGGGAAAGTGGTGGCGATTCATTTTCAGGAAGGCTCAAGAGTTAAAAAAGGTGA
>CAZXVT010000280.1:0-4433 GCA_964644015.1 uncultured Maribellus sp. | reverse complement strand
ATAGTTTCTGATCTGGTTGGAAGGATCAGACTGGAGCCAGCATTTATTTATATTGATTACTTTATCAAAAAGTCCGGGGACATGAAAACCGAGAGCATTTAAATTGGCTGACTCATAATTTTCGGTTTCAAAGTCAAGCCACCTTTTATTCGAAAAAGTAAATTCTAACTTATTCCTGTAAAAAGTACTTTTTTCTGATCCTAAAATCGGAGACATTTCCGGTATTTCAATTCTGCCAATACGCGTCAGTTGATCATAAACCTGTTTTTGTTTATAATAAAGCTGTTTTTCATAAGGAAGAATCTGCCATTTACATCCACCGCAAACGCCAAAATGTTCACAAAAAGCATCAATACGATCGGGGGAATATGAATGAAATCCCGTAACCTTTCCTTCTGCATACCTGCTTCTTTTTTTGGTTACCTGAATATCCACAATATCACCAGGAATTGCATACTGTGTAAAAATCACCAAATCCTTGTTTTTTGCTATTGCCTTACCTTCAGCCCCGATATCATCAATCATGATTTCGCGGTACAATGGTTTACTTTTATTTCTTCCCACGTTTTTTTCGGCAAAGATACAATTGGATAAACAAAATGAAACAATTTGGCAAACTCATTCATTTCCCATAAAAAAAATGGATTTCCCAATTTGAGAAAACAATGGCGCTTTTTAGGGTTTTACAGATTTTTAGCGTTTTCATATTTTGAAACTCAACTTCTTCGTGCTTATATTTGAATCGATTTAATGGTTGGTTTTATTTCTATAGTAAAACTTAAAAGGGGAAAGTAACTTCTGTATTTATGATTGGTTTTGTGTTTAGGGGTTTGTAAATCATCAATCATCTTCAAAAAGCGTCCATAGTTCTTTCCCCTTCCTTCTTTTTATAAGGTTCATCATTTCAACATCTTCTACAAATTTTTCTTTCTGCATTAATCGTTATCTTTGCGCACTTTTAAAAGTAATTTATGATTTCGCTTGATAAAATAAACCTGAATTTTGGTGGATTTGACTTGTTTAAAGAGATCAGCTTTTTAATTAATCCAAAAGACAGGATCGGGCTTATTGGTAAAAACGGGGCCGGCAAAACAACTTTGCTCAAGGTAATTAAAGGAATCGACCAGCCAAGTACCGGAAGTATCGGAGTTCCGAAAAATACCACGATCGGGTATTTACCTCAGCAAATGAAGCATTCCGATACAAGAACCCTGAAAGAAGAAACGGTGCTTGCTTTTGGTGAACTGATTGCCATTGAAAAACAAATTGCCCGGCTTCACGACGAAATTACGGTGGAGCAGGATTTTCATTCAGAACAATATCTGAAAAAAATTGACCTGATTACGGAACTGAATGAAAGATACCAGCTTTTGGGTGGCGATAATTATGAGGCAGAACTTGAACAAACCCTGATTGGATTGGGATTTGAGCGTTCGGATTTTGGGAGGCACACCTCCGAATTCAGTGGTGGCTGGCGAATGCGTATCGAATTAGCCAAACTACTGCTTCAAAGACCGGATGTTTTTCTGCTCGATGAGCCCACCAACCACCTCGATATTGAATCGATTCAATGGCTAGAAGATTTTCTGAAAAATTACAACGGCGCTGTCGTGCTTGTTTCACACGATAAAGCATTTCTGAATAATGTCTGCAACCGGACCATCGAAATTTCGCTTGGCAGAATCACCGACCAGAAAATGAATTATACAAAATTCATGGAATGGAAGAAGGAACAACGTGAAATCCAGTTGGCGGCCTTCCGGAATCAGCAGAAAATGATCGAAGACACCGAAAATTTTATTGAAAGATTCCGGTACAAAGCCACAAAAGCCGTTCAGGTGCAGTCTCGGATAAAACATCTTGAAAAGATTGACAGAATTGAGATTGAAGAAGAAGACAATTCGGCTGTCAGATTAACATTTCCGCCGGCTCCGCGCTCCGGACGCGTTGTGGTTGAAGCACGGAATATTTCAAAAAATTATGGAGAACTCCAGGTTTTAAACGAAATTGATATTACCATTGAACTGGGCGATAAAATTGCCTTTGTTGGTCGAAACGGCGAGGGTAAAACCACGCTTGCCCGCATTATTCTGAACGAATTGGAACACTCAGGAGAAATTACAATCGGGCACAATGTAAAAATTGGCTATTTTGCCCAAAACCAAGCACAACTCCTGAACGAGGACCTCACTGTTTTTGAGACCATTGACCAGATTGCTGTTGGCGATATCCGCACAAAAATCAGGGATATTCTGGGAGCATTTCTATTCCCCGGAGAAGATATTGACAAGAAAGTGCGTGTACTCAGCGGAGGCGAAAAAACAAGGTTGGCAATGATCAAACTGATGCTTCAGCCTGTGAATTTCCTGGTTCTTGACGAACCCACCAACCATCTCGACATCAGAACCAAAGAAATTCTGAAAAATGCACTGGCACAATTTAATGGTACTGTTTTGGTGGTGTCGCACGACCGCGAATTTTTAGACGGACTTGTAACCTGTGTTTACGAATTCAGAAATAAAAAAATAAAACAGCACCTTGGCGGCATTTACGATTTTCTGGAGAAAAAGAAAATGGAATCGCTGAAAGAGCTTGAAATAAAATCAAATTCAAAAAAAGAAGAGAAAAACGTCGCCGCAAAAAACACACAGGAAGAAATCAGTTTTAAAGACCAAAAGGAAATCAACAAAAACATTTCGAGGCTCGAAAAACTGGTGGAAAAAACCGAAGAGGAAATCGGCCAACTGGAAGCGGAGATCGCTAAATTAGATAAGATTTTATCCTCGTCGACCACAATTGACGACCATTCAATTTTCGGAAAATACGAAGAACTGAAAGAAAAATTAAAAGCTGTTGTGGAAAACTGGGAAGTTCAACATATTGAACTGGAAGACTGGAAAAACAAAAAAAACTGGTAATGGAAGCAGAAGATTTTATTTACGGAACCCGCGCGGTGATAGAAGCCATTCAAAATGGCAAAAACATCGATAAAGTTTTAATAAAAACAGGACTGAAAAACGAATTGGTTCATGAGTTGATTAACCTGATGAAGGAAAAGGAAATCGCTTTTCAGTTTGTTCCGATTGAAAAAATAAACCGGGTAACTCGTAAAAACCACCAGGGCGTGCTGGCTTTTGTCACTCCCATCGAATATACCGACATTGAAGATGTCTTGCCAATGGTTTATGAAAAAGGCAAAGAACCTTTGATTCTTGTACTTGATCAAATAACCGATGTACGCAATTTCGGTGCAATTACCCGGTCGGCTGAATGTGCGGGAGTTGATGCGATTATCATTCCTGAAAAAGGAATGGCCCGCATTGGTGCCGATGCAGTAAAAACCTCAGCCGGAGCGCTGCATCTCATTCCGGTTTGTAAAGTTAAAAGCCTTGCACGTACCATCCGGTTTTTAAAAGATTCGGGAATTGCGGTGATTGCCGCCACTGAGAAAACCGATAAAATATATACAGAAGGAAATTTTAAACGGCCGGTTGCCATTGTGATGGGCTCGGAAGACACCGGAATTTCAGATTCAGTTTTGCAGCTCGCCGACGAACAGCTGAAAATACCACTTTTGGGTAAAATCGGCTCACTCAATGTTTCGGTTTCGGCAGCGTTAATGATTTATGAGGCAGTAAGACAGCGAAGCTAATCGATTATTTTAAGCGTTCTTTTAAATGATTCTTCCAGCGAGATAAATGTTTCTGTGCTCGAAACGCCAGGAATCTTCTGAATCTCTCCGCTTAATATCGATTTCAGGTGTTCGTTGTCGCGCGCATATACTTTGATAAAGATGGCATATTCACCGGTTGTATAATGACATTCCACAATTTCGGGAATACTTTTTAACCTTTCAACCACTTCAGTAAACAACCCTCCTTTTTCGAGAAAAATGCCAATGTAGGTACAGGTTCTGAAATCAACTTTTTTGGGATCGATATGATATCCCGAGCCGACAATCACGCCTAAATCAATCATCCGGTTCACACGCTGGTGTATGGCAGCCCGCGAAACACCCACCTCAACGGCTACATCTTTAAATGGGATCCTGGCATTCTTGGTAATAATATCCAAAATTTTCAGGTCAATATCGTCTAATTTGTTACGTAATGTCATTTTCTGGCAATTTTCCACGAAATATAGAAAAATTATACCTCCAATTTATCATTTTGTCACTTTTTAACCCCATAAGTTAAAATTGAGTTCAAAAATTAACATGTGACTTTTTGAAAGTATTACGTCTTAACTTGCTGAACCATTCTCTCTGATGTTTTTTTCAATTAAACTGAATCAACAAAAACGTCCTGAAAAATCAAAATATAAAAACTAACGTCCCTTTTTTCCTATTTTTATGCCCGCATTTTATAACCAGATATTATTAAAACAAATTTTCTAATAACAAAAATCAGAATATGAAACCTACATTATTAGTT
>CAZXVT010000279.1:0-4521 GCA_964644015.1 uncultured Maribellus sp. | reverse complement strand
ATCGAAAATGAAGTGCTGCCCAGGCTCGAAAAAACCGGGAAAACAAAGGCTATCTACCATAAAACCATTCTTACACAGGGAATTCCAGAATCAATGCTGGCGATCAGAATTGAAGATTTTGAGAACAACCTTCCCGCCAATGTAAAACTGGCTTACCTGCCCAGCCCGATGTCGGTGCGGTTGCGGCTTTCAGCAACCGGTGATGACAAAAATGAACTGGAAAAACGGGTGGAGACCGAAGCCGGAAAATTACAGCAAATAATCCCGGAAGCGATTTATGGTTACGGCAATGAAACCATGGCTGAAGCAATCGGTAAGATGATTCTGCCGCTGGGAAAAACGCTGGCAATTGCCGAAAGTTGTACGGGCGGTTTTATTTCACATCTGGTTACTTCGGTTCCGGGTTGCTCGGCGTGGTACAAAGGCTCAGTCACGGCGTATTCAAACGAAGTAAAGGAAAAATTGCTAGGTGTAAACGCTGAAACACTGATAAATTTTGGAGCCGTGAGCGAGGAAACTGCCTGTGAAATGGCGATCGGTGCAAGAAAAGTGCTGAATGCTGATTTTGCGGTTGCCACCACCGGAATTGCCGGTCCCGATGGCGGAACATCTGAAAAACCGGTGGGCACAGTCTGGATTGCAGTTGCCACAAAAAAAACAGTGAAAGCAAAGAAATTTACTTTTGGCGACAACCGCGAAAGAAATATTTTGCGTTCCGGACAAACTGCTTTACAATTTCTGCGTCAGGTAATAATGGAAGGGTAATTTCGTTTTTTAAAAAAGAGATTGAGCATGAAAAAAATAGTCATCGTCGTTTTGGCCATTGTGCTGTTATTGGTTGCAGCATTGATTCTGACACCTGTTTTGTTTAAACCCAGGCTCGTGGAAGCCGCTAAAACAGCCATCAATAAGCAGTTGAACGCCACCGTGGAGTTTGCCGGTTTTGATGTTTCACTGTTTCGTGATTTTCCGAATGCTACGATGGTGATTTCAGATTTGGCTGTTACCGGAAAAAATGAATTTCAGGGCGATACACTTTTTTTTGCATCGTCGGTTAACGCTTCAATGAACCTGTTTTCGCTTTTTAAAAGTTCGGGACGGAGCATCGAAAAAATTGTAATCCGGCAACCACTTCTGAATTTGCTGGTCAATAAAAACGACAAGGCAAACTGGGATGTGACCCTGGAAAGTGAGCCGGGGCAGGCAGTTCAGAGCCAGCCGGCAGAATCTGAAAAACCTTTTGAAATAAAACTAGAGAAAATAGAAATTGAAAACGGCAGGATGGTTTATTCCGACGAAATCTCACCGATGAAAGTGGTTATTGACGGAATCACCCTCGACGTTGACGGCAAAATGTATGGAAATTCAACCGCTTTGCAACTTGCCGGAAAGGCGGCAGATTTTCAGTTTGAATACGACAGCACAAAATACATTTCGGGAGTTGCACTCGAAACAAAATCGGCGGTAAACGTTGATTTTGACAAACTGAAAGTGGATATTACCACCAGCGATGTTTGGGTGAACCGTTTGCCGCTGCAACTCACCGGATCGATTGAAATGCCCGCCGACAGCCAGATTTATAACCTGCAGTTTGCCACCAAATCTTCTGAATTTGAGAATTTTCTGGCATTGGTTCCGGCTGATTATGCAAAATATCTCGAAAACCTCACCACCAGCGGAACTGCCAGTGTTTCTGGAAAAATTGCCGGTGTTTTGTATGAAGAAGATTACCCGGAAATATTGCTGGATGTGAAAGTGGAAAATGGTTTGATTCAATACAGTGGGCTGCCTGAAAAAATCGAAAAAGTCAGCGGACTCATATCCGTACAAAAGCCACAGGGATCGCTTGATTTGACTGAACTGAATATTTCAGGTCTTCATGCTGAAATAAAAAGAAACCCGGTTGATTTTGCGCTGAACATGAAACAACTGATGACCGATCCGCAATTTGAAGGTTCGCTGGTGGGGAAAATCAATTTTACCGACATCAAAGAGGTTTTAAAAGCCGACAGTATGAATATGGCCGGATTAATTGACGCAAACCTCAGGTTCAAAGGCGTTTATTCGGATGTGGAAAAAGGAAGTTACGAAAAGATAAAAGCCGAAGGAACGGTGAGAATGCACGATTTTGTTTACAGTTCGCCCGATTTGTCGCAGGAAGTGAAGATTCCCTCAGGTTTAATGGAGTTTTCGCCGGTGGCCGTGAACCTGAAACAGTTGGATTTGAAAGTGGGAGAGAGCGATTTTGGACTAAACGGACAGGTAAAAGATTACCTGAATTATGTTTTTGGAAAGGGAATTCTGAAAGGCGATTTGCAATTACAGTCTGGTTTTATCAACATCACACAATTGATGACCTTGCAAAAAAATCCGGCGGTCAAAACCAATTCTGCCACACAGACACCTGCAGCGGCTGATTCGGTAAAAACATCAGAAAGTAAGCAAACACTGGCATTTGATGTGCCCGACAATATCAACTTCACATTCAGATCGGCAATAAAAAAGGCGGTTTACGACAAACTCGAAATGAACAACATCAATGGAAATATCTCGGTTGCCGACGGAAAGCTGACCATGAACGGTTTGTCGATGAATACTTTAGGTGGTGATGTAAAAGTGACTGGTTCCTATAAAAATACACCCCAGAAACAACCATTTTTCGATTTTACTTTTGATGTAAACAGTGTTGATATTCCGGCCGCTTTCAGCACTTTGGGCGGAATTAAACAGTTGGCGCCGGTTGCATCGCAAAGTGTTGGAAAAATCAGCACCACGCTGAAAATGAGCGGCCAGTTAAAACCTGATCTGAGTATTATTCCCACTTCGGTTGATGCAGTTGCACAACTTTCAACATTTGGTTTAATGATCAAAGAATCACCCGTTTTCAGTCAGCTTAAAAATATTATAAAACCCGAGTTACTTAAAAATGTGACAGTTGACGATTTTAAAGCGAATCTCACCGTCGATAAAGGAAACATCGGTTTAAAACCTTTCAAAACAAAAATTGCAGGGCAGGAAACAGTCCTTTCCGGAACGTTGAATGCGGAAAGTCTGCTGAATATGAAAATGGATTTTGTGATTAACCGCGATGCATTTGGTCAGGATATAAAAAATATTTTAAGTGCCATTCCCGGAAATGATAAAATCCAGTTGCTTCCTGCATCGGTATTACTGAATGGCGCGGTTGGAATGCCGGAAGTTAAACTCGATTTGACCGAAACCAAAGATGTGGTGGCCAAAGCAGCCAAAGGTGAACTGAAGAATTCATTAAACAAACTGGGAAAGGAACTTCAGAAATTATTCTGAAATTAACGGTCATTTTGTAAAACAGGTTTTATAAAGTTTGAATAATAACCCTGATTCGGTACATTTGCGACTGACCGTTTTACAGATTTTCAGAAATGGAGCAAAAAAAAGTAGTGATTATAACCGGAGCTTCTTCAGGAATCGGAAAGTCGTTGGCTGAATTATACGTTTCAAAAGGCTGGCGACTGGTTTTGGCTGCCCGCAGAATTGACCGTTTAAAAGAATTTGAGATAACTCACCCCGAAACAGAAATTCTTTCGGTACAAACCGATGTTTCGGTGGAAGCCGATTGTAAAAATCTGATAGAAAAAGCAATCCAGCGTTTTGGTCAAATTGATGTTCTGATAAACAATGCAGGTATTTCCATGCGCGCCACGTTCGACCAGGTTGAACTGGACGTTCTCAGAAAACTGATGGATGTAAATTATTGGGGAACAGTTTATTGTACCAAGTTTGCATTGCCCCATTTATTAAAGCAAAAAGGGTCTGTGGTGGGTGTTATTTCGGTTGGTGGGTACATTGGCTTGCCCGGAAGAACAGGTTATTCGGCAGCAAAGTTTGCTGTCAGGGGTTTTCTGGACACGGTGAGGATTGAATATCTGAAATCTGGACTGCATGTTTTGGTGGCGGCACCTGGTTTTACAGCTTCTGAAATACGGAAACACGCACTGGTGGCTAATGGAGAACAGCAGGGAGAAACGCCGCGCGACGAAAGTAAAATGATGTCGTCGGAAGAGTGTGCAAAAAGGATTGTAAAAGCCATTGAACGACGCCGCAGAAAAATCATCATTAATTTTGTCGACGGGCAGTTGGTGGTTTTTGTTGCCAAACTTTGGGCCGATTTGGTTGACAGGGCTTTGTACCGTGTTTTTGCGAAAGAACCAAAATCACCGTTGAAATAATTATAATTAAACCATAATTTCGAATTTTTAATTTTACATTTTTAACTGAAAGAATATGGAAGAATTAGCAGTTGGAACAAGGGTTGAACACCCGCGATATGGTGAAGGAATTATCAGTAAAAGTAACCTCACCGCTTACGAGATTTTCTTTGAAAAGGGTGGTAAAATAGAAATCACCAAACGAAATACCGACCTGAGTGTGATTACAAAAAATCCGGATGCTCCGAAAACCGGGATTTCAATCCACGAAATCGAAAAAGTAATGAGTTATGTTTTGGATAAATATGCATCACTCAATGAAGTGGTGCCGATT
>CAZXVT010000278.1:0-4631 GCA_964644015.1 uncultured Maribellus sp. | reverse complement strand
AATCAAAATAGGTATTTTTCATTTACGTAATCATAAAAAATTATTGTTGTTTATAAGTTTGGCAAAATAAACTATTTTTTCTGAATTAATTCAGATTAAAATTTCAATGTAAATATTGCTATTTCTGTTTTTATTCTGAATTAAAAAGACCAGAAAAATTGAAGGATTGTAATATTAATAAATGAAAAAGTTAGAACCTGAAAGACTGCTGTTTAACACAAGACTTCAAGAGGCAAATTCAGAATTTTATAATGTGCCATTCATAAAAAAAATGCTTAATTTGCCTCCCCGATGAATAGTTCCTGAATAAAGGGAAAAATTCATCAGTGGAACAGGCATTGTTAAACGAAAAAAAAACAAAACGAAAAATGAGCAAAGTACTGATTGTTGGAGCAGGAGGAGTTGGCAGGGTTGTGGCAAGCAAATGTGCTGATAACCCACAGGTTTTTTCAGAAATTTTGTTAGCCAGCCGCACGCTTTCGAAGTGTGAAACCATTGCTCGCGAAGTGGGAAAAGGCCGTATTCAAACTGCACAGGTCGATGCCGACAATGTTCAGGAAATGGTTGCGCTTATCAACAAGTTCAAACCCGAACTGGTAATAAATGTGGCATTGCCTTACCAGGATCTTCCAATTATGGACGCCTGTCTGGAAACTGGCGTAAATTATCTCGACACAGCCAATTATGAACCAAAAGATGTGGCAAAATTCGAATATAGCTGGCAATGGGCTTATCACGAAAGGTTTAAAGAAAAAGGAATTATGGCCGTTTTGGGTTGCGGTTTCGACCCCGGTGTAACCAGCATTTATACTGCTTACGCGGCCAAACATCATTTCGATGAAATTCATTATCTCGATATTGTGGATTGTAATGGCGGTGACCACGGAAAAGCTTTTGCCACCAATTTCAATCCCGAAATCAATATTCGTGAAATTACTCAGCCCGGTCGTTATTGGGAAAATGGACAGTGGATTGAAACAAAACCACACGAAATTAAAAAAGCGTTGAATTACCCGAATATCGGCCCGAAGAACTCGTATGTTATTTACCACGAAGAACTTGAGTCGCTTGTGAAAAATTTTCCAACGCTGAAACGTGCCCGTTTCTGGATGACCTTTGGCGACGAATACCTGACTCACCTGCGTGTGATTCAAAATATTGGAATGTCGCGCATCGACCCGGTGAAATACAAAGGTGTTGATGTAATTCCGCTTGAGTTTTTGAAAGCTGTTCTGCCAGATCCCGGTGAACTGGGAGAAAATTACACGGGCGAAACATCCATCGGGTGCCGTATCCGCGGTATTAAAGAAGGAAAAGAACAAACCTATATTGTATGGAACAACTGCAGCCACCAGGTTGCTTACCAGGAAACAGGCACACAGGGCGTTTCTTATACAACCGGTGTTCCGGCCATGTTGGGTGCTATGATGGTGCTGACGGGCAAATGGAGCGGCAAAGGCGTATTCAATGTCGAAGAGTTTGACCCGGATCCGTTTATGGAAAAAATCGGCGAACACGGATTGCCCTGGCAGGAAGTTTTCAACGTCGATCTCGAAGTTTGATAAATAGAAAATTTAATAAAACTGAAACTCATTCATTAACAAATATGAATGAGTTTCTTATTTTTTAAAAGGAAGTAAAATGGACTACTCAAAAATACCCTCTCCCGCTTTTGTTTTAGACGAAAAACTACTGCGGAAAAATCTGGAACTGTTAAACGATGTTCAGCAGAAAGCAGGCATCGAAATTATTTTGGCTTTTAAAGGTTTTGCCATGTGGAGCGCATTTCCGCTCGTGATGCAATATCTGAGTGGAGCAACTGCCAGTTCACTGAATGAAGCCAGGCTTTGTTTCGAGGAGATGAAAACACGGGCACACGTTTATTCTCCTGTTTATTTCGAAAACGAATTCAGTGAACTAATGAATTATGCAAGTCATATTGTTTTTAATTCATTCAGTCAGTTTGAACGTTTTTATCCGAAAACAAAAAATGCAGGACATAAAATTTCATGTGGAATAAGAGTTAATCCTGAATTCTCCGATGTCGGTACAGATTTATACAATCCGAGCGCAGCCGGTTCGCGGCTTGGTGTTGGCAGTAATGAATTCCCCGATGAATTGCCTGACGGAATTGAAGGAATTCATTTTCATGTTTTGTGCGAATCCAATTCCTACAGTTTGGAGGAGGTGCTGAAAAACCTTGAAAATCGATTTGGAAAATATCTTCACCAGGTAAAATGGGTGAACATGGGTGGCGGCCACCTGATGACAAAAGCCGGCTACGATCATGAACATCTTGTCAGAATTTTAAAAGACTTCCAATCAAAATACGATGTTCATGTTATTCTTGAACCCGGTAGCGCCATTGCCTGGGAAACTGGTGTTTTGGTCTCAACTGTTCAGGATATTGTTGACCACAAGGGTATAAAAACAGCCATTCTGGATGTTTCGTTTACAGCCCACATGCCCGATACACTCGAAATGCCCTATCGCCCGAAAATTGTTGGGGCCAAAGAACCCGATGAAAACAGCAGATTTCTATATCGTTTGGGCGGTGTAAGTTGTCTGGCAGGCGATTTTATGGATTCATACGATTTCGGACATGAACTGCAAATTGGCGAACAAATTGTTTTTCTCGACATGATTCATTATACCATGGTGAAAACCACCATGTTCAACGGAGTAAACCATCCTGCCATTGCCATCTGGAAAGAAAATGATGAATTACAGATTGTCAGGGAATTTGGGTATGAAGATTTTAAAGGACGGCTTTCGTAATAATCGATTTTTTGAATTTTATTATAAGACCAACCAACTATGAAAAACTTAATGCTGATTGTTATTTTCAATATTTTGTATTTCTCAGCTTTCAGCCAATCGCAAACTTCTGAACGGGCAAAATGGTTTACCGATGCCCGTTTTGGCATGTTTATCCATTGGGGAGTTTACAGTGCTGCTGAAGGTTACTGGAAAGGCGAAAAAATCAGAAACGACAACGATTATGCCGAATGGATTTTTTACCGGAACAGCATTTCAAAAGATGAATATGTAACACTGCTTGAACGTTTCGACTGGGATAAAATCAATCCCGAAGAATGGGTGATTCTTGCTAAAAAAGCCGGAATGAAATATGTGACATTTACGGCCAAACACCACGACGGATTCGCTCTCTGGGACAGCCAGGCAAGTAAATATGATTTGGGAGATTTTACTGATCACAAACGCGATATAGTTAAAGAATTGGCCGAAGCCTGTAAAAAACATGGATTAAAACTTGGCCTTTATTATTCTCATTGGGTTGACTGGGAGCACGAGTTTGGCTGGGATCACAAAAAAGAACTTAACGGAATTACTCCTGAACAATACAACAAATACTGGCAGGAAAAAGTCATTCCGCAGATGCGTGAGTTATTGACCAACTATGGCGAAATATCGATGATCTGGTTTGATATGTGGATTCATCATTCTCAAACTGTTGTTACAAAAGAACAGTTGTTTCAATTAAAAAAGCTGATCAGGGAATTGCAACCAAACTGTCTGATTAATTCAAGATTAGGGCTTTCGATTGAGGAAGACCCTGACGTGGATTTCAAAGAATTGGGCGATAACTCATTGGGCGACAAAAAAGAAGATTTTCCGTGGCAGTCGCCGGCAACTGTTGCCCATTCGTGGGGATTTCATGCCACCGACAGTGAATGGAAATCGACAACTACTTTGTTGAAATCTCTGATTAACAATGTTAGTTTAAACGGTAATCTGCTGTTAAATATCGGGCCACGCGCGAACGGAGATGTGCCTTTTGAAATTTCTCAACGATTGCTCGAAATGGGCGGTTGGCTTGAAAAAAATGGCGAATCAGTTTATGCTGCAGGTGCTTTTGATTTGCCAAAAAACCAACATGACTGGGGCAAAATCACCTGTAAAAAGGCAGGAGAAAAGACCACATTATATTTTCATGTTTTTAACTGGCCTTTGAGCAAAAAACTATTTGTTTCCGGTGTTACATCAAAACCAGAAAAAATCTGGCTTTTGGGTGACATGGAAAAAAATCCGCTGAAATATACACACAAAGGGGCATACACAGAAATTGAATTACCCGAAGAACAACCTGACCAATTTGTTTCGGTAATTGCAGCTGAATATGTTTCAAATCCTGAAATTTCGGAGGGATTGGTTGCAAAAAATAAATCAGGAGGTTATTCTTTTTTACCTGGCAATCAAATGGTGCCGGTAAATCCTGAAAATCTTGTTAAAAAAGAAAAATACGGGACTATTCCTGAATATTTATTGGTTGAGAAGCCCGAAACTTTTACCTGGAAAATTTTTGTGGATACTCCCGGCAAAAAGCATTTTGATGTTTCGTACAGTTATCAGAATTATTCCGGTAATTCTGCCAAAATTATTTTACAGGCAGCTGGTAGCGAAATAACAACTTTGGCAAAACCAACCGGTAAAACCGTTGGCGAGCCAAATGAGAATTGGGTAATTGATAATTTTGCGTCATCACGGATTGGAGAAATTAATTTTCCGGAAGCAGGATTTTATATAATTAAAATGCAAATCATACCAACAAAAAATGATAATCTGAAAATCCAATGGATTTGGACAAAATAAGAATGTTGACATAAAAT
>CAZXVT010000277.1:0-4632 GCA_964644015.1 uncultured Maribellus sp. | reverse complement strand
TTTTTAGACCTATAGTGATCAATATTAATTTTAAAACTTTTTCTATGAAAAAAATTGCATTTCTATTATCTGTTATGTTTTTCATGGGGAGTATGTTGATAAATGCTCAAACCAGAAGTATATCAGGGTTGGTAACTTCTGCCGAGGACAATCAACCTATTCCTGGTGTGTCGGTATCTGTGAAAGGAACAACGGTTGGGGCCGTTACCGATATTAATGGCAATTATTTGCTGAATGTACCCCAGAATGCAACCACTTTAGTCTTTAGCTTTATTGGTATGAAGAATATTGAGGTTGTAATTGGAACTCAAACTACCATTAATGCTACAATGGAATCGGATGTGATTGGCATTGACGAGGTAGTGGTTACTGGTTATGGAGTAACCCGAAAAGCTGCATTTACAGGTTCTGCCGCAATTGTTCAGAATGAAGAATTGGAAAGAACAACCGATGCCGACCCGATCCGTGCATTGGAAGGTTCGGTGGCAGGGTTGGTAATGTCGGCAGAAACCGGACAGCCCGGAGGTTACAACTCGGTATTAATCCGTGGTTTAGGATCATTTAACTCAGGAACACAGCCTTTGTATGTGGTTGATGGTGTTCCTGTTTCATCGGGTGCATTTGGTATGCGTACCGGTGAATCACAAACTATCAATCCTTTGGCTACGCTGAACCCGAATGATATTGAATCAATTTCGGTATTGAAGGATGCAACTGCCACCTCAATTTATGGAGCACGTGCTTCGAATGGTGTTATCGTTATCAATACCAAAAAAGGGAAAAGCGGTGAAACGTCATTCAACCTGAAATTGAAATCAGGATTTTCTTCTATTCCTGAACGCAACGAATATGCACAGTTAGACAGAGACCAGTGGATTGATTTCGTTTCTACCATGTTTGTAAACAGTGGGTGGATGGAAAGCAAAGACGAGTGGGACGATTCAATGTTATCAGATCCTGATTGGTTAGGTTTGATACACACGGATGCAAACACCGACTGGTACAAAGAAGTAACAAGAAAAGGTGCTGTTCAGGATTACAATCTTGATATCAATGGCGGGGCTAACAGTTCCAAATTCTTTGCTTCGATTGGGTACTACGATGAGGAAGGTATCGTAATTGGTAAAGATATGAAACGTTATTCTGGTCGTTTGAATTTCGAAAACAAAGTAAATGACAATGTTTCATTTGGTTTAAACCTATCGGCATCTTATTCGCAAATTAACAGCGGTGCTGGTGGCGGATATTTTTCTGACCCGATTACCCAGGCTTACATGCAATTGCCTGTAGAACCTGTAAAACTGGCTGATGGTAGCTGGAATATGGAAACTGCCAATGGCTACAACCCGGTTGCCCAGAGAAGTTATTATGGCGATAAAAGTTATTCGCAGCAGTACAAAGCAATTTTCTCTCCCTGGATAACTGTGAAATTTCTTGAAAACTTTTCATTTACCTCGCGTTATGGGATGGATTATTTCAACCTGAAAGAATTTGGCCGCTGGTCATTCCTGCAACCTCAGGGTGCTGACATGAACATGTTGGGAGAAGAAGGAAATAATTACCGTACACTCTGGACCTGGACCAATACATTAAATTACATCAAATCATTCGACAAACATAATCTGAATGTATTGTTAGGTCAGGAAGCCCAGAAAGCCCGCGATGAAAATGCATATCTGGCTGCTTCAAATTTCCCGGTTGATTTGGTATTTACCATCGAAAATGCTGCTGAACCGAGTGATGCATCCACTTCATTTTCTGATTATGCTTTGGCCTCATTTTTCTCCAAAGTTGAATATGATTTCGACAGTAAATATTATTTGTCGGGTAGTTTCAGATATGATGGATCTTCGCGTTTTGGTGTAAACAATAAATGGGCTCCATTCTGGTCAGTGGGGGGCAAATATCGTGTTACTGCCGAATCGTTTATGAGTTCAACAGAAAACTGGCTTACAAATCTTACACTTCGTGCCAGCTACGGAACAGCAGGTAATCAGGATGTGGGTTGGTATCAGCATTTGGGATTATATGGTTTCGGCTATAATTACAGAAATAACCCGGGTATGGTTCCAACACAAATTGCAAATCCCGATTTGAAATGGGAACAGACTAATAAATTCAATGTGGGAACTGAGATTACATTATTCAAAAATCTTTCTTTCGATGTTGATTATTATATCGATCGTACCACCAATATGTTGTTCAATGTACCACTTTCGCGTACAACCGGTTTTGCATCAATAATGCAGAATGTAGGCGAAATGAAGAATAAAGGTATCGAAGCATCGGTTAACTATGTGGCCATAAATACTAAAAACGTTAACTGGAGCATTGGTCTGAACGCCACGCACAATGAAAACGAAATTGTGAAACTGAGTACAGATCTTCCGATCGAAGGAACTTATACAATCAGGGAAGTTGGCCGTCCATACTATTCATTTAAAATGAAAGAATATGCAGGAGTTGACCCGGCAACCGGAAAACAATTATGGTATAAAGGAACTGAAGGAACTGAAACCACAACCAATTACAATGAAGCCGGCAAACGTTACATGGGTGCCGCCGATGCGAAAGTGTATGGTGGTTTGAGCAGTGCATTAAAAGTGCATGATTTTGATTTCTCCATTCAGTTCAAATATTCATTCGGAGGCCAGGTTTACAACAGTGCTGCCCGTTACGATGAAAACATTAATAATCCATGGGGAAATACCACAAAATATGTTTACGATAACATGTGGAGGGCAGAAGGTGATGTGACCGATGTTCCAGCTCCAAAATATGGTTCAGTAACATCACACTCTTCAAGGTTTTTAATGGATGGCTCTTTCATCAAATTAAATACAATTCAGTTAGGTTATACAGTACCGGCTACGGTAACCAACAGAGTTAAACTGGGTACAGTAAGATTCTATGTTACCGGCGACAACCTGAAAGCCTGGGCATTGGGCGATGATTTTCGCGGACTCGATCCTGAAACTGCCCGTGATGGCATTATCTGGTGGCAATATCCTATCTCAAGGAAGCTTTTATTTGGTGTAAACATCAATTTTTAAGATGTTATTTATAGATAAATAAATGAAGTATATTATGAAGAAATTTAATGTAAGTATATATTTATTGGCCCTGGTTTTTGCCTTCGTGTCATGCGATGATTTTTTAACCTATGAGCCAAGTAATGCTGTAAATGATGCCACAGCATTTAAAACGGCCAAAGATGTCGAAAACGGATTGAATGGTGTTTATTATTCGCTTGGAAGATCAACATTTTATGGCCGTAACGTGGTTGCATTAGGCGATATTGCAGCCGATAACTGCTGGATGACCGGTTCATCAGGACATTTCGATCAGATTTACAAATACACTATCAGCGAAGACAATGCTGATTTACTGGATATGTGGGATGGCGGTTATAAAACAATCGACAGGGCAGCCCGTTTGATTAAATCAGGTAAGCAAATGCTTGAAACCAGCCTTTCTGCTTCCGATGAAAACACTGTTAAATCAGCTATTGCACAGGCTTACGGTTTGAAAGCCTTGTCGCAATTTACTTTGGTGAATATTTTTGGTTTGCCTTACAGTGCTGCCAACAAATCAACTACAGGTATTGTAGTGGTTGGCGACGAACCGATTGTTGCATTCCAGGAAGTACAAAGAGGAACTGTGGAACAAACTTATGCTCAGATTCTTGCTGACATCAATTCGGCACGTACTTATATAAGTGCTGTTGAAATGGACCCGTTTTATATGAATGAAGCTGCTTTGGATGCACTCGAAGCAAGAGTTAAATTGTATATGGGCGATTTTGCCGGTGCAAAAACAGCCGCCGCTGCTGCAATCAGCAAATCGGGTGGCGAAATTGTTACCAATCCCGACGATTATTATTCAATGTGGGCATCGGTTAATGCAACTTCTGAAGATATTTTCACCATTTCGAAACTTGCAAACGACAACCTATCTGCCAACGCATTGAATACATTGTATGGTTCATACGATGGTAAAGCAACTTCAGGTTTGTATAATTTGTTTGGTGCAAACGATATGAGAAAGTCATTATTCGAAGGTTCTGGTGAAATGATCAGGGCATTAAAATATATGGGTTTACCAACATCGGCTGCCACAAGCAATATCCCTGTTTTCCGTCTTCCCGAAATGTATTTGATTTTAGCAGAAGCCAAAGCTCAATTGGGTGAAACTGATGCCGTGGATTATGTATGGGAAATTGCAAAACGCAATCCGGACCTTGAAAAATCGGCTATCCCGACAGCTAAGAGTGAATTGTTAAGTTTTATCTCGGTTGAACGTCGTCGTGAGTTATTCCAAGAAGGACATCGCTGGTATGACATGCGCAGAACAGGTGAAATTATGACCCGCGTGGGAGGTAACTACCCGGTTAATAATTACGATGTTGCGAAGTTTGTTTATCCGATTCCATCGCAGGAAGTAAATGCTTCCGGAATTGCACAAAATGATGGATGGAAAAATAATCTTCCCAAATAGTACCAAAAACAGGATAGAACCATTACTGCCAGCGAATAAGGTTGTCGACAGCATACTCTCTGACCTTGCAAAGGCTACTCTATTATTACAGAAAGACCCTATCCGCACAGAAGGGGTAAGCGCTTTCCTGAATGA
>CAZXVT010000276.1:0-4633 GCA_964644015.1 uncultured Maribellus sp. | reverse complement strand
ATCTGAAAATACAATTAATGAACCTGATACCGCTGAAATCCCCATTAGTAATAATGCCCTAAAAAAAATACAGCTATCAAAAAAAGCAAAGCATTTTACTACTGCTTCATTTGTGGTACTTGCCATTATAATTTTCATCTTGTTCATACAAAATTCATCGTTTTTTAAATCAAATTCTGTAGAAAAATCTATTGCTGTTTTGCCGTTTAAAAACCTGAGCGAAAATGAAGAAAACAGGTATTTTGCCGATGGTGTTGTGGAAGACATTCTCGACAGACTGGCAAAAATTAACGAACTCCGGGTTGTATCACGGACATCTGTCGAACAATTCAGGGAGAGTACAGAGAGTGCACCTAAAATAGGTAAAAAGCTGGGAGTAAACTACCTGTTGGAAGGCAGTGTGCAACGGCACGATGGAAAGGTTAGGATAACCATTCAACTGATTGATGCAAAAAATGACCGGCACATTCTCTCCGAAAAGATTGACCGGGATATTGATGACATACTTGTTTTGGAGAGTGATATTGCCAAATTAGTTGCCGATAAACTACAGGCAGCAATTTCTCCTGAAGAAAAACAAATGATTGAAAAGAAATATACCAGTAACTCGCAAGCTTACGATTATTATTTAATGGGTCGATATTATTGGAATCAATTTTATTTCAAATATTTATTAAAAAGCAGGGAATATTTTGAGATGGCTATAAAAGCAGATTCTACTTTTGCATTGGCCTATGCCGGACTTGCTGATATAAATTATAGTTTGGCAAGTTATAGTAAATCTTATGGTCAGACTCCGGCTGAATGTTATGACAAAGCGATTAAATTGGCAAACAAAGCACTGAAATTTGATAAAAATCTTCCCGAAGCCTATACAATTCTTGGTATTGTTTTTTCCACAGGCTATTGGCAATGGGAAAAGTCGCGTACTTATTTTGAAAAGGCGATGGCTATTGACAGCAACAATATGATAACTTTATTCTATTATTCAAGGTATTTAAACATAATTGGCGATTATACCACTTCACGCAAATATATAAACCGTGCTTTAGAATTTGCCCCATATTCAGTTAAATTCAGGAGGATAAGTTCTTATCTATATTACCAGGAAAATAAAGGGCAGGAAGCGCTGCAGGAAATATCGCTGGTAGAGGAAATGTTAGGAGAAAAATTTGATGAACAGACTTATGTGTATTGGTGCTATTTGGATGCCGGTGATACATTATCTGCATTACAGTTATTACAGAAAATTTTAGCAACAAATCCTTTATACGAAGAGTACAAAGTGTATGCAGATCAGATTTTTCCTGTTTATTATTCATCGGGTCTGACGGGCTTATACAAAATGATATATAAAAATAGACCCGATTATTTCACCGATTATTACTTTGCAACACAAATTGATTCTATTGATGATGCAATCCGTTAGCTTGAAAAAAAATACGAAAATCAGGTGCCTAATATGGATTATTTAACGCTAAGCCGTGAATTTAAAAATTTACATAACGACCCCCGCTTTCTGGAAATCGTCGAAAAAACCGGTTTAACACCATATTTTAACAAGCGCTACAAAAAGTAAATTTCTTCCACAAGTCCAAACATTCGAAAAACAAGGAAAGAAAGCAAAAAGTATTAAACAGATCCCTATAAAACTTTCAGATTCAAAAAAACTGCAAGTTTTTCAAAAAAATTGCAAGAAATCATCAAAAATTGAAAGTTTATCTAAGTTTTTTACTAGCTCTCAAGTCATTTATTATCATAATTTTTAATCGATAAATCTGAGCTATTTATGCTAAACAAATAAAAAGATTAAAATCCAGCAACAAGCAAATCACATTGAATAACAGATAATTGAAATAACAATTAAAAAAGGAGGCACAAAATGAGGCACTTCAAATTGAAGTTAAGTGTCATGCTCTTGTTTGTTCTTGGACTAACAGGACTTCAGGCACAAGAGAGCATTAACGCTTCGGGAAATAATGCTTCGGGAGGTGAAGGCTCGGTGAGTTATTCCGTTGGACAAATTGTTTACACTACCAACACAGGAACACCAGGCTCTGTATCACAAGGAGTTCAACAACCATTTGAAATTTCGATAGTAACAGGACTTGATGAAGCCAAATGCATCAACCTTTCGGTTACGGCTTATCCAAACCCAACTACCGATTATCTCACATTGAGAATTGGTGAATTTGACATATCAAATTTATCGTACCAACTGTATGATTTAAACGGAAAACTTTTGCGAAACGAAAAACTGTCAGGAAATGCAACTCAAATTAACATGCGCAACTATGTTCCGTCAACCTATTTTGTGAAAGTAATTACCGGCAATCAGTCAATAAAAACATTTAAAATCATCAAAAATTAAGGAGGTTAAGACAATGAGAAAAATATTTACTTCTTTCATAGCTGTATTTTTAACAGCAACAATTTGGGCTCAAAGTCCAAACAAAATGAGCTACCAGGCAGTAATCCGCAACAGCAATGATGCCTTAGTAACAAATACCCAAATTGGCGTGCGAATCAGTATTTTACAAGGTTCGGCAAACGGTACAGTAGTGTATAAAGAAATCTATAATCCAAATCCACAAACTAATGCTAATGGATTGTTAACATTAGAAATAGGAGAAGGTATATCGATAATTGGAACATTTACCGGAATCAATTGGGCAAATGGTCCTTATTTCATTAAAACAGAAACCGATCCAACCGGTGGAACAAGTTATACCATTACCGGCACCAGCCAGTTATTAAGTGTACCGTATGCTTTACATGCAAAAACAGCCGAAAATGTAACTGGTGAAATTACCGAAACCGACCCTGTGTTTGAAACATGGGATAAATCTGCAGGCATATCCATAACCGAAAGCCAGATAAGCGATTTGCGAAACTACCTTACTTCCGAAGTTGACGGCTCGGTAACCAACGAGTTGCAGGCTTTGTTTATCAGCCACGATACTATTTATTTAAGCAATGGCGGATTTGTAAAACTCCCTGCAAGCATCGAAAGCGACCCTGTGTTTAATGCATGGGACAAAGACTATTACGACCTGACTAATCAGCCAGCTATCCCAACAGTTCCATCTAAAGTAAGTAAGTTTACTAACGATGCCGGATACCTGACAAATGAGGTTGACGGTTCGGTAACCAACGAGTTACAGGCATTGAGTATCAGCAACGATACTATTTATTTAAGTAATGGCGGATTTGTAAAACTTCCTGCAGCAGCAGCCGAAACCGACCCTGCATTTAATGCATGGGACAAAGATTACAACGACCTGACAAATCAACCAGCAATTCTGACCGTTCCAACAAACGTAAGTTCTTTTACAAATGATGCCGGTTATTTAACTGAAGAAGTTGACGGCTCGGTAACCAACGAATTAATTGAAAGCCTGGCTTTAAACGGAACGACTTTGGAAGTAACTGATGCCGGTGGAACAAAAAGCGCTGACCTTTCTTCTCTGCTTACTAATGAAACTAATTGCGCAAGCTGCGACTTGGTTTTGAGTATTTTAATTCATTCGGAAGAATTGGGTACTCTTGTTGATGCCGGAGTGCCACCATTGAATTTGTTTAATGCAGGCTATGGTGTTGGTTCTTTATTACAACAGGGCTTACCCGAACAGGATTTAATCGATGCAGGATTAATCGGAACTTTTATCGACGAACGTGATAATAACGAATATAAATGGGTTAAAATTGGCAACCAAATCTGGATGGCGGAAAACCTGGCATATTTACCTGCTGTTGTTGGCCCAGGCACTGAATCAGTAACAACTCCATATTATTATGTATATGACTATGATGGCACGAATGCAACTGAAGCTAAGGCCACATACAACTACACTACTTACGGCGTATTATACAACTGGCCGGCTGCACTAGCTACCTGCCCTTCTGGGTGGCATCTACCTTCTGATAACGAGTGGAAACAATTGGAAATGGCAATTGGCATGAGCGAAAGTGAAGCCGATGCAACAGAATCTCGAGGAATAAACGCGGGTACTAAATTAAGAGCCCTAAGCGGTTGGTATGATAATGGTAATGGAACTGATGATTATGGTTTTTCGGCTCTCCCGGGTGGCCATTTTAGTTATACTAATGATATTATTGGTGGTTTTTTCAGCGATAATATTCGTTTCGGCTTGTGGTGGAGTGCTTCGGAGTACGCTACGTCGAATGCATGGCTTCGATACCTAGCGGCAGGTTACAGCGGTGTCTACCGTACCTCAAATTTTAAAAAGAATAATGGTTTTAGTGTTCGTTGTGTCAAAGATTAGTAAGCGAAACAAGTTGGCTATTGAGCTTTCTGCCAAACCAACAGGCAGGATTGGTTTTGAGTAAACTTTCTGGTATGGATATCTTAAAAAGTACAGGCTGATTAAAAAATGCTGTTGCAAGTCGATACTTTTACCACCGTAGTAATTTTTTATTGCATTTAAATATGTTCTTTAAATACGACCTGTTTCAAAAAATTGCAAGTTTTTCAGAAATAATACAAGTAATTCTCAAAATTTTAAAACTTATCTCATTTTCTTACAATCAACCGGTTCATTTCTTTTCTGAATTTTATCAAGATGTTTTTTCCATTCAAACCGATTAAAACTTACGATTATGAAAACTATCA
>CAZXVT010000275.1:0-4689 GCA_964644015.1 uncultured Maribellus sp. | reverse complement strand
GGCTAAAATTGAAGTAAATAATTTAATGACATAAAGAATGAAAAGAAGGGATTTTTTAAATATAAGCGCGCTCACAGCGGTGGGTGGTGCATTTTCGGTAAATGCGCTTGCTGGTGGGGTTTCAAATAAAATGATGCCGCCAAAAGGCAAAACCAAAAACATCATTTTTATGGTGAGCGACGGCATGAGCCACGGTACACTGAATATGGCCGATTTGCTTTTACAACGCAAAGAAGGCCGTTCGAGTAACTGGATTGGTTTGTATCGCGAACAGAAAGCCCGTCGTGCATACATGGACACGGCTTCGGCCAATTCGATGGTTACCGACTCTGCTGCCGGAAGTTCTGCCTGGGGCGGGGGAGTGCGTGTTAATAATGGTGCACTCAATATTGGTCCCGATGGGACTTCGCATAAACCCATTCTCCAGAAATTCAAAGACGGTGGAAAAGCAGTGGGTTGCGTAACCACAGTTCCGATCACTCACGCCACACCGGCCGGTTTTAGTGTAAGCACCAAAAACCGAGGCAGCCAGGAGGAAATTGCGACCATGTATCTCGACCTGAAATTTGACGTGATGATGGGAGGCGGAACTGAATTCTTCAGCGCGGATAAACGAAAGGATGGCCGCGATTTGTTTGCCGAGTTTGCCAAAAACGGCATTCAGGTTGCACGTACCAAAACCGAAATGCAGAACTTTAAACCCGGAACGCCGGTGTTGGGTGTTTTTCACGAAGATGGACTTCCATACGCACTCGACCACGCATCAGATTCGAAACTTATTGCTACAATCCCTTCTTTGGCAGAAATGACCAAAAAAGCCATTGAACAACTGAGCAAAAATCCGAATGGTTTTGTTTTGCAGATTGAAGGTGGAAAAGTGGACTGGGCTGCTCATGCCAACGACCTCGGCGCTTTGGTTTACGACCAGATTGCTTTTGATGACGCTGTGGCTGTGGCTATTGCTTTTGCCGAAAAAAATGAGGATACTTTGGTTGTTGTTACCACCGACCACGGGAATGCAAGTCCCGGATTAATTAAAAGCAGCAAAGTGGATGAGAGTTTTGACAGGGTTCAGAAATTCAAATACACCAACGAATGGGTACTCAACGGAATCCGCAAAACAGATACCGCACAACAGGTAATCGACCGTTTACACGAAGCACAGGGAATTGCCATTACCAAAGAGGAAGCGTCTGAACTGTTGACCCATTATTCCGACCTTGACAACGAAGGAATTTACAATGCTTACAAACTGCCGTTTAAAAGACTGGGCCAGATTCAGCAGAATTATACTTCGGTGGGTTGGTCGGGAATGGACCACACCGGCGAGTTTGTTGAACTGGCCATGTTTGGCGCTGGTAGCGAGTCATTACCAACGTTTGTAAAAAATACCGACTTGCATAATTTTATGCTGAAACATACAGGATTTATCGGATAAAAAGGAACTGAAATAAACCGGAATGGCTGAAGGAAAATCAAGACAATCTTTCAGCCATTTTTTTATTCAAGGTTCAGTTTTTTCTTTACAAAATCCAGCACAAACGCAGTGGAAGCGTCAATTCCCAAAGCCGATGTGTTGATGCATAAATCGTATGATTTGGCGGCTCCCCAGGTTTTATTGCTGTAGTAATTGTAAAAAGAAGCCCTTTTTTTGTCGGTTTTTTCTATCAGTGCCAGCGATTTTTCGTGCGAAATTCCCTGGTATTTTGCCACCCGTTCAACACGGTCGTCAATGTTTGCCGAAACAAAAAGATGCACAGAATGCGGATGGTCGCGTAAAACATAATCGGCACAACGGCCTACAAATACAGCCGATTCGGTTTCTGCAATTTTTCGTATTACATCGCTTTGCAGTTGGAAAAGCGATTCGTTGCTCAGAAAAACATCCTGAAAAAAATCGGTGAGCAAACCACCTGTCAAAGCCGGATTAACGCTTTCGTCGGCTTTCTCGAAAAATTTGCTGGAAACACCGCTTTCAACCGAAACCCGCTGAATCAGTTCCTTGTCATAAAACGAAATGCCCAGTATTTGCGCCAATTCCTTTGCAATGATGCGGCCTCCGCTGCCCAATTGCCGTCCGACTGTGATGATAAATTTTTCGTTCATAACAATTCCTCTTAAATTTTTCAGCTACACCGGCTACTCAAATTCCGGCTCTTCTGCATTTTTAAATTTCCGCAGCAACTTTACCAGAAACGTAGTGGCAACAATAGCCGACGCAATATCGGCTGCCGGAAAACTGTACCAAACGCCGTCAGCTCCCCAGATTGACGGGAAAATTACGACGCAGGGTAAAAAGAACAACAACTGCCGTGTCATCGAAAGAAATATCGATTTTTTGGCCATCCCGATACTTTGAAAAAGCTGCACGGTAACAAATTGAACACCCAGGAACGGAAAAATCAGCGTAACCATTCTTAATCCTTCAACAGCTCTTTCGGTTAACTCCTCATCGGTGGTGAACATCGAAGCCACGGCGTGCGGGAAAAACTGCCCGGTTACAAATCCCGCTGCCAGCACGATGGTGGATAAAACAATCGTTTTGCGGAAAACAGCGTCAACCCGTTTAAACTGCAAAGCGCCGTAGTTGTACCCCGCAATGGGCTGCATTCCCTGGTTAAAACCCATCACCACCATGCCAAACAAAAACACCACGCGGTTTACAATTCCGTAGGCACCCACTGATAAATCGCCGCCATATTTGCTCAGCGACTGGTTAATGATAATCACCAAAAGACTGGATGCTGCGTTGATAAAAAATGGTGAAAGACCAATGGCCATCGAGTCGAGCACAATTTTTCGTTCCAACCTGAAAACACCTTTTTTCAAGTGCACAAAATTCTTTTTATTGCTAAAAATGGTAATCTGCCAGGCCAGCATCAGAATTTGCGAAATAATGGTAGCCAGCGCGCTTCCTTTGATGCCCATTTTAAAGGTGAAAATGAAAAGCGGATTCAAAATCAGGTTGATAATTACAGCAAAGATGGTTGCAAACATCGCCTTTTTCGGATTGCCCGACGAGCGCAGCAGCGCGTTGAGGCCAAGATACATGTGGGTGATGACATTGCCGGCTAAAATCACGGTCATGTATTCGCGGGCATAAGGCAGCGTTTCGGCACTGGCCCCGAAAAACATAAGAATCGGGCTAAGAAAAGTAAGTGTTACAACCGAAAATGCCAGCCCGAGAATGATGTTCAGCACAAACACATTCCCTAAAACCTTGTTGGCAGTTTCGTAGTCTTTTTGTCCCAACCGCACCGACATCAAAGTTGCCGCACCGATGCCGACCAATGACCCGAAAGCCGCCGCCAGGTTCATCAGAGGAAAAGTGATAGCCAGCCCCGAAATAGCCAGCGGCCCCACACCGTGGCCAATAAAAATACTATCGGTGATGTTAAAAAGCGAGGTGGCAGTCATGGCGACAATGGCAGGCCAGGCGTAGCGTGTGAGCAGTTTGCCCACGTCTTCGGTACCCAAAGCAATTGCCGTATTTTGCTGACTCATATTGGATTAATGTGATTGTTTTGCAAAAGTCAGCAATAATTTATAAAAACAGTTTGTTTTGAGTGATTTCTTTTTGAGTGTTAAGAGCAAGGTAACGTTCAGAAACGGCTTGTACGAGAACCGTACGTATGAATCCTTTCAGGCGGGGGTGATCCGGTTGGGCTTAGTGGCTCACCTGCCAAATACCTATTTGTGGTGCGTTTTTCTTTATGCAGTTATAGGATTTATTTGTATCTGTCCGCCGATTGCTTTTAATACTTTCATAATTGTTTCAAATTGAGGTTTTGATCCATCCGACAAAGCTTTGTATAAACTTGGTCTGCTTAATCCGGTTTCCTGAGCAATTTTGGTCATCCCGATTGATTTTGCTATATGTCCGATAGCTGTAATAACATCCGATTCGTTTCCTTCCGCTAAAATAGTATTAAGATATTCTGCAATCATTTCGTTACTATCTAAATAGTCAGCTATATCAAATTTTGAAGTTTCCATTTCTCTATTTTTTTAGTCGTTTTAAAATCTCTTTTGCCTTTTCAATGTCTATCTGCTGCGTTGATTTATCTCCGCCAACGAGCAGAATGATAATTTTCCCATCAGATTCTTTAAAATATATCCTGTATCCTTTAGCATAGTCAATTTTCAATTCACGAATGCCACCTCCAACAGGTTCGCAGTCCCCAAAGTGCTCATCAGTCTGAATCTTCTGAATTCGAAATAATATTTTGGCTTTGGCTCTTAAATCTTTAAGTTTTCTCAGCCATTTGTCAAATTCTTCAGTCTTCTCAATTATGTACATTTATTAAACTGTATTCAGTTGGATACAAATTTAAAAAATCTATTCTAATCGTAAAAGGCTTTCTATGAATATTTATTGGTAATCTAATTTGAGTCTAATGTGCTGTGGCTATGTTTGTTAAAATTGCCTATAACGGTTTCCTGAATGTGGCATAACCAATTACGGGCTACTTTCCTGACAAACCAAGATAAAGTTAATATCTGACGAACCACCATTTACAAGACCCGTTTGCACTGCTTGCCCCGATTACAATTGGGGTGGTGTGAGAGGTGCTCCAGCGGGCTTAACGGCTTAACGGCCATCTACTCGATTAGCGGCTGCTTTTTTGAAATTTTCGATTCTTTGCAAATCTATTGCTGTAAATTTTGTCCACTTACCTTCATTTTTAG
>CAZXVT010000274.1:0-4734 GCA_964644015.1 uncultured Maribellus sp. | reverse complement strand
GTCATAATGAGTGATTTTAAGATATTAAAGTATTTTATTAAATATACAAACTTTAATACAAAAAGTCAAGTGATGTAAAAATCTGATAATGTCCATGTCTTTTTTGATTCAGGAAGTGTGACTTTCTGGTGAATTTATCGCGGTTCGACAAATATTACAATTCGGATATTAAAAGTGGATAAAAAAATGTCTGGTAAAATTTCAAGGTTGAATAAGGGATTGAATATTAAATACCTGATTTTTCCTTTTTAATAATCGCTGAATACATATTATTCCGCATTTAGTTTTATCAAAGGTATTGATGCTATTTAATAAATTGAAATCAAACCCCATTAAAGGGAGGCAAATTCAACAGGGGAATAAATCAGACTAATACTGTGTATTTCAGAATCTCTATAAAAGCTGCTCTTCCAAAGTTAGAAACTTTGGAAAAGTTACCATGGAATGGTTATTGACTATTCTTCGTCTTCTTCGTCGAGCATTTCTTCGTTTTCGAACTCTTTTTCCAGAAACTCTTCAGCGGCTTCCACCAGTTCTGCAATTAGTTCCTCGTCGCCCGGCTCACCGTCAATCCAGTGGATTTGCTGATTGCTCCAGAAATCGTCAATATCCGATTCAATGATAAATCGTGGCGTTTCGTTATGAACAACAAAAATGGTTTCAGGAGTTTCCTGAGAATTATCAGCAAGCAGGAATTTTGGTAACATGGCTTTTACTTTATGGTTATTGCTCACGAATTTACAATTTATTGGCTTATTCCGCGGTTTTCAAACGAAATATTACTGATTTTTTTTATTTTTTGCCTGTAATTTACATTTTGATATTTTCCAACCGCTGTAATTAAAACAGAATATTACTTTTAGGCAATCTAACTGAAAAAACCAGCTTGTAATGCATAAACTCAACGAAGTCTTATCCGTAATCGACAGTCATATAGGTGGTTCGCAATGGTTTGTTTTTTTGCTTCTCGGAACCGGTGTTTTTTTTACCATCTACCTGAAATTTCCACAATTCAGATATTTGAAACCGGCACTTAGAATTGTTAGGGGAAAATTTGATAAAGCTGAAGACGTTGGAGATACTTCACACTTTCAGGCGCTGGCCACTGCGCTTTCAGGCACTGTAGGTACCGGTAACATTGCTGGAGTTGCATTAGCCATCCACCTGGGTGGACCTGCAGCGCTTTTCTGGATGCTGGTAACGGCTGCTGTGGGGATGACTACAAAATTTGTAGAAGTAACACTTTCGCACAAATATCGTGAAATTGCTGCCGATGGATCTGTTTCCGGCGGTCCGATGTATTACATGAAAAACAGGCTGAACATGAAATGGCTGGCAGCAATTTTTGCCATTGCAACCATTCTATCATCTTTCGGAACCGGTAGTTTGCCACAAGTTAACAGCATTGCAAACTCGCTTTACGAAACTGCCGGAATCAACCACATGCTCACCGGTGGAATTCTGGCGATTTTGCTAGGGGCAATCATCATTGGCGGAATCAAACGCATTGCAAAAGTTACTGAAAAACTGGTGCCATTTATGGCTATCGTCTATTTTCTGGGAGCGCTGGCTGTGATATTATTTAACTACGAAAACATTATTCCATCAATAACTACCATTGCCACTGATATTTTTACCGGAACAGCCGCTGCCGGAGGGTTTCTGGGCGGAAGTGTTGCATTCGCATTTAACCGCGGCGTAAACCGTGGCCTGTTTTCAAACGAAGCCGGACAAGGTTCCGCGCCGATTGCACACGCTGCAGCCCGCGCCCATGAACCTGTTTCAGAAGGGCTTGTGGCATTATTGGAACCTTTTATCGACACTATAATCATTTGTTCACTTACAGGACTTGTAATTCTTTCATCGGGTGTATGGAAGGAAAAATATGAAAACAAATTCCAGGCTGCCGACCTTGTTGTTTTGGATGGAACATATTCTGACAAGAATGAGCAGGATATCGATAAATTGTACCATTTTCTGGCGAAAAAAGCCACCCTGCCTTTATTTTCGGGTGAATTAATCGTAACTGATGGAGTTATTGAAAACCAGCCAACCATGATTCATTCTCGTTCGGTAGCCGAAGATGTAAAGGTTTGGCTGAACAATCAACCTTATTCAGGCAAAATCAGTTTTAACAACGGAAAACTGGTCAGTCAGACTGGTATTAGTTTAACCGGGAAATCGTTATTGCACAGCGCGCCTCTAACTACTATTGCATTTACAAAAAGCTGGTTTGGCCCTTACGGAAAATACGTGGTAGCATTCGGATTATTGCTTTTTGCATTCTCCACGGCCATTAGTTGGTCGTATTACGGCGACAGGGCAGTTACTTATTTGTGGGGTTCAGGAAAAGTTATTTACTACCACATTATTTATGTAATAGGGTTCTTTTTGGCTTCTTTTACTGATACTACCATTATCTGGACACTTTCTGGAATCACCATCGCATTGATGACGATTCCGAACCTGTTTGGAATTCTGTCGCTTTCAAAAGAGATGAAAAATGAAGTTAAACTTTTCTGGAAAGAATGGGCACAACGTTACCCGGACGAAAAAATACGAAAATAGAAGTCATTTCAATTGATCAGTAGTATATCCAAATGAAAATCACAGAAATGATTTGCAGTAAATTATTATTGAATGAGATTTGGTTAAAATACACAAAGGCTGCATAATAATTGTAATTAAACAGCGGTTAACTGATTAGAACACATAAAAAGAATGAATTGAAAAACTAATTTTAATTTCTCCTTAAACTATTTGAACGATGTATAAAATCCTTCTTACCACAGCATTTTTCTTTCTGTTTATTTCTAAAATTTTTGGACAGAACGGTTATTACGCTGATGATTCAACAAAAACAATTGGCGTAAAAATTATCGACAGGGGAAGTATTCTTAATGCAGAATCCTGCCAGGTCGAAAAAAAAGATAGCACTTTTACTTTTTCACCTTATGAAATTAATGAGTATGGAATTTCAAAAGACCTGATTTATGTTGCCAGAAATATTCAATCAAGTGACACCATTAAAAGAGTATTTCTGGAAGTACTGTTCAAAGGAAAGACGACCCTGTATTTTTATAAAAACAGGGATTATAAAACGTTTTATATCAGTAAAGATTCTGCTTCGTTAGTTGAAATTCCCAATAAAAGAGACAAGGAAAAACATTACTATCAATCGGTTTTAAGCGAAGTTACGAATGATTGCCCTGAAGTTGCTGATGCCATTGAATTGGTTACCTATCGCAGAAAATCTTTAACAGAACTGATAAACAGATACAATAATTGCGAAGATAAACCTTTCCCGTTTCTTAAATTCGGAGTTCTGGGAGGATATGAACTTTCCGGTCTTGCAAATACTTCGCAGGTTAACCCATCGTTACTCGAAAATTTTGATTACCAGTTTAATGGTTTTTTCATCATAGGTGTGTTTGCTGATCTTCCGTTAATTCCCACTAACTATTCTATACACACTGAACTTTATCATTCAAGCCATAGTTTTTCCGAGTCTGCAACAATGGACGATGAAATTTATGATCTTACAGTTAATCAGAATTCGTTAAAGATGCCAATACTACTGCGTTATACATTTAACAGAGGAAAAATAAATCCATTTATAAATGCCGGTGGAATTATCGGGTTTAATTATGAAAATGAAAATGCGATTTATATTACAAACAAAAGTACCAACACCATTGAAATTAATAAATTGGAGAACATTTCTGTAATTTCTCCATTTCAATATGGATTTTCAGCAGGAGGGGGAATCGAACGAAAAATTAATAATAAAAATGCATTATTTCTTGAACTCAGATTTAACAAACTATTCGGGATGTCAAAAAATACCCTTGGCAATAATGAATTACAGTTAATCACCGGCATAAACTTCTGATAATGAAAACTATTAATTTTATCTTACTGCTGTTCGTAACAGTCTTTTTCTGGCAATGCCAAAAAGATGCAGAGATACAACCCAAAGATTTTCCTTTTGTTGTAACAAACGACGTAACGCAAATTGATGCATCCGGTGTGAATTTTAGCGCAGTAATAATGGATTCAGGGGAAGAAGAAATAACTGAATTTGGATTTATTTGGAGCTATAATAATAATGTAACCATTGAAACCGCTGATTTCTTAAAAGTTTGGGGTAATAACCCAAAAGATAAAGCTTTTACATATAGAGTGAATGGAGGATTAAAAAAAGATTGTTATTATTATGTTCGTTCTTATTTAAAGACCAGATTTAATACAATTTATGGGAATACGATAGAGTTTAAAAGTATTAGAAGCCTATCTCCTGAAATTAATTCATTCACACCTGATTTTGGGAAAGCCGGTACAAAAATCGAAATTGAAGGAAATAATTTTGCACTGTCAAAAACCGAAAATTTTGTAAAAATAGGGGATGTAGTTGCAATAATAGATTCGTTTTCGGAAACTAAACTAATAGTTACACTCCCTAAATTTACAATTCAGGGAAAAGTGAAAATTTCTGTTGAAACGGCAGATATGAAAACCGAATCAAACACAATGTTTGACCTCTGGTTTCCCTGGAGAAAAATTCAGGACTTTCCGGGTGAGTTTCGAAATAATATGGTACATTTTGTTATTGGCAATAAAGCTTATCTCGGATTGGGTACCTATCATAAAGATTTATGGGAATATAATCCTGAAACTGATATTTTTGTAAGAAAAGCAGATTTCCCCGGGGAAATAACTGACTGGGTTTCGGGT
>CAZXVT010000273.1:0-4739 GCA_964644015.1 uncultured Maribellus sp. | reverse complement strand
TCTTCTTCAATCATTTACAAATTGTTTTTATTATTTTTTTCTGTTTTCGAAAAAGACTGACAAAAATAGCAAAAACATTGTTGAAACAGGCTTTTTTTAAGGTGATTTAACTTCGGGGTAATGATAAGATATTAACATTTCAACTGTCAATAATTCAGTTTTTAAACACCACACTGTGATAACTTCTGACAGGTTCTCAGAAACCACTTCGTATTTTTAAGTAATTTAGTATTTTTAAATAAAGGGAATAGTTTTTGTCAAAATTTGAGGATATTTATTGAAATTATACTTTATGGATTCACAGTTTTCACCAAGAATTAAAGATATTATCGGGTATAGCAGGGAGGAAGCAATTCGTTTGGGAAACGATTATATCGGTCAGGAACATCTGTTTCTGGGGATTTTACGCGACGGCGAAGGAATTGCCACTGATATACTTGAAAACCTGGGCATTGTTTTATCTGAGATGAAAGACCTGATTGAAAAAAAGATCAGGACAGACAGGGCAATTGACCAGAAAGCAGATATTGTAATGCTGAAATCTACAGAAAAGACCTTGAAATTAGTATATCTCGAGGCACGTTCGTTTAAAAGTCAGACCGTTAACAGTGGCCATTTGCTGCTGGCAATATTAAAAGACAACGAAAATATTGTAACCCAGCTATTGGTTGAATACGGCGTAAATTATTACATGGTCAGGACGCAGATTCAGGATTACAGGGAAGATGTGGAAGCAAAATCAGATTATCCCGAAAGCGAAGATGATGACGCCAACGATGATTTCTCAAAAGGTTCTTCGCGCCAGCAACCAGGACAGAAAAAAGGTGCTCCATCGAAATCCGATACACCTGTACTTGATAATTTTGGCATTGACATTACCAAACTGGCTGAAGAAAACAGTCTTGATCCGATTGTTGGAAGAGAACGGGAAATTGAACGCCTTGCCCAAATTCTGAGCCGCAGAAAAAAGAACAATCCGATATTGATTGGAGAACCAGGTGTTGGAAAATCAGCCATTGCCGAAGGTTTGGCACTCAGGATTGTCAATAAAACAGTTTCGAGAATTCTGTTCGATAAACGAGTTGTCAGTCTCGATATTGCATCCATCGTTGCAGGTACAAAATACCGTGGACAGTTTGAAGAACGCATGAAAGCAATTTTGAATGAACTGGCAAAAGTGAACAACGTTATTCTGTTTATCGACGAAATTCACACCATTGTTGGTGCAGGTGGGGCAACCGGCTCACTTGACGCTGCCAATATGCTGAAACCGGCACTGGCACGCGGCGACATTCAGTGCATTGGCGCAACAACATTGGACGAATATCGCCAGCACATTGAAAAAGATGGTGCTTTGGAAAGAAGGTTTCAGAAAATTATGGTTGACCCTACTTCGGTGGAAGAAACCATTGAAATTCTGAATAACATCAAGGGACGATATGAAGATCACCATAATGTAACTTATACCAAAGAAGCTATTGATGCTTGTGTAAAACTGACAGCGAGGTACATTACCGACAGGTATTTACCCGACAAAGCAATTGATGCCTTGGACGAAGTGGGTTCGCGTGTACATATCTCAAACATCAACGTACCTGAAAGTATTATCAAGCTTGAAGAGAAAATTGAAAAAATAAAGGAAGACAAAATTGCCGCTGTAAAAAGCCAAAACTTTGAACTGGCAGCCAACTTCAGGGATAAAGAAAAAAATCTTCTTCAATTGCTTGAAAAAGAAAAAGATAATTGGGAGAAAGAATTAATCAACCATCGTGAAATTGTTGATGAACACAAAGTTGCTGAAGTTGTTGCCATGATGTCGGGTATTCCGGTGCAGAGAATTGCAACTGCTGAAGGCAAAAAACTGATGAACATGGCGCACGACCTGAAAGGCAGTGTTATAGGGCAGGAAGAAGCCATTGAGAAGATTGTTAAAGCAATTCAACGTAACCGGGCCGGATTAAAAGATCCGAACCGCCCTATTGGTTCATTTATTTTCCTGGGGCCGACTGGTGTTGGTAAAACTCAGTTAGCAAAAGTTTTGGCCACTTATTTGTTCGATAGTATCGATTCGCTGATCAGAATTGATATGAGCGAATACATGGAAAAATTCTCAGTTTCGAGAATTGTGGGTGCACCTCCCGGATATGTTGGCTATGAAGAAGGTGGACAACTCACCGAAAAAGTAAGGAGAAAACCCTATTCGGTTGTTTTATTAGATGAAATTGAAAAAGCGCATCCTGATGTATTTCACTTGTTATTACAGGTTCTCGATGAAGGTCGTTTGACAGATAGTCTGGGGCGAATCATTGATTTCAGGAACACGATTATTATCATGACCTCAAATATCGGTTCACGACAACTCAAAGAATTCGGACAAGGGGTTGGGTTTAACATGAATAAAACACCTGAAAGTGAAAATGAACATGCCAAATATATTGTTCAGAAAGCGTTAAAAAAGGCATTTGCGCCCGAATTTCTGAATCGAATCGACGACGTGGTAATGTTTAATCAGCTTGAAATGAAACACATCCATAAAATCATTGATATCGAGATTAAAGACCTGTACAAACGTGTTGAAGGGCTAAATTACAAATTGAAGATTTCGGCTGCTGCAAAAGATTTTATTGCTGAAAAAGGCTTCGATCCGCAATTTGGGGCCCGACCGCTAAAAAGGGCGATTCAGAAATACCTTGAAGACGAAATGGCAGAAATTATTATTAAAGCTTCAATAACAGAAGGAGATACCATTTCTGTTGGTTTTGATAAGAAACATGAAAAACTGCAAATGAAGATTCTTACAACTGCAAAATAAGGAAAAGGCCTGTAACAAGGCCTTTTTTTATGGCTGAAATTTGATTATCATTATTGTTACATCATCAGATTGGCTGGTGGTTCCCCTGAAAATTTTAAGATCATTTTCAATATTTTTTATCGTATTTTCAGGATCCGAACCAGCCGATTTTTTTAGAATCTCACCAAATCTTTCGCTACCATAATGCAATTTTTCTTTGTCCTGCATTTCGGTCACTCCGTCAGAATAAAGAATAATTGAATCTCCAGGTTTTAGTTTGGTTTCAGATTCGGGGTAAATCCGGTTCGGGTACAAACCAAGCGGCATACCATGAGAGTTATTAAGTTCATTCAAATCACCATTTTTACTTAATACAAGCGATGCCGTGTGCGCTGCATTACAATACTTTAAGATTCCTGTTTTAAGATTTAAAACACCGGTGAAACAGGTTAAAAAGAATTGATGTTGGTTGTTTGTATAAAGTTCGTTGTTTGTTTGTGCAATTATTTTCCCGGGCGACCGGTATTTTGAATTGTTTTTTAATAATGTTTGTGCAACACTCATAAAAAATGCGGCCGACAATCCTTTTCCTGAAACATCACCTATTGTGAAATAAAGATTTTCATTATCCAATAAAATAAAATCATAAAGATCGCCACTTACAATTCTGGCCGGGTGATAAACGGCGAATAAATCAAAATCGTTCCTTTTTTTTGCAATCGAAAAGTCAGAATTAATTAAACTCATCTGAATTTCTGAGGCTTCCATTAAATCTTGTCTTCTTTGCGAATTCAGTTTTTCCTCATGCGTCTGATCAATTTTAAACTTCTCATACCAATCTTTTAAAAACTCAAGACTTGATGAAAGGAGCTCAACTTCATTTTTTGTGTTATAATCAGAACTACCTGCGGCACTGCTGCTGAATTTCTTTAGTTGACTGGTTACAGTACTCAAAGGTTGAATGAGTTTGTTTGATATATAGGTTACAATGAAGAATATTACCAGGATTCCCAAAATTGCAAAAAACAACATCCTGAGAACAATCAGGTATAACGGAACAAACAATTCATTATACGGAACAACAAAAATGAGTGTCCAATCTGTTTCTTTCATGGGTGTGTAATGAATCCAGCATTTTTCATGATTCAGATATTCAGGATATGCAATGGTTGAACCTGTTAACCCATTTTTAAGCAAGTCGTTTATATTGATTTGAGTCGTTTGATACTCGTGAGCAGAGATATTATACAGATTTTTTTTAAAAATAAATTCCTTTTCAGGATGGGTTAAATAAGTGCCATCTTTATTAACCAGAAATGCATAACCCCTTTCTCCTATTTTTATTGAATTTATTGTATCGGCTAATTCAAGTAATGTTAATTCGCTGATAACAGAGCCAATTTGCCTGGAAATTCCATCATTGCTTTGAACTACAATCGGAACATAATAAGAAACAACTAACTGATCATTTTTTCTACATGTAAATTCTTGCGTCCAGGCAGGATTTTTTTTGTCCATCACCTCCATAAAAATGCTTTTCTCCTTGCCACAGTGAAAAACCAATTCGTTACCTTTCCAAAACTGCAGTGAATCTACGTCGCGAAAGCAGTAATAATTATGGTAATCAATTTCGGGAATAACAGAATCGATGTTGATATGGATTGCATTCAGAAAATGATACTTTGTCATCAACTTCGAAACAAGTAATTCAACATTATTATGTTGTGCGAAATAAATGGAAAGATCGGCAATATTTTGGGTTATTTCCTTTGTGGAGACCAATTGCCTTTCACCCATTATCATTGACTGATAACCCAATCCCATTGCTTTATTCTCGATGTTGCTTTTTAAAATACTGCTATTAAATAAGTAAGCTATGAGAATAAAAATCAAAAAAACGGTTATAACAGCAATAGAAATATAAATACTTAATCGATAAGCGATTGAT
>CAZXVT010000272.1:0-4773 GCA_964644015.1 uncultured Maribellus sp. | reverse complement strand
GTTTTAATATTAATATTGATTTACAAAACTAATTAATTCTGAAAGACATTTTCAGCTCGTTTCTGAAAAACCCGATCATTTCGTCGGTCAGTTCAATTTTAATATTTCTGGAAAACATCTGAATGTTCATGTTGCTTTCAGGATCGTAAATGTTAAATCTCAACAATATTCTTCCTTTATTGTTCAGCGAGATTTTTTCAAGTTTCTCAACCATATCTCGGGTTACACCGGTTACCGGCATGTTCAGTGTAATACTTTTTACATAGTTTTTTCTTACTTCCGAAAGTAATTCGATGTTGGTGATTTTGAATTCAAGCTGGTCGCCTCTGAAGCCTTTCTGAATATTTCCCCTGATCAATACAAACAGCCCCGTTTTGCAGTAACGCGAAAAATTCACATAATCCTGCCCAAAAAACATGAATTCTTTGGAATCGGTATAATCCGTCAGAGTTAATGAACTGTATGGTTTCCCCGTTTTTGTTGTCCCCTCGCGCGAAGCAGTTACCATTCCGCCGAATGCCAGGTCTTTTCCTTTGTATTTTTCAATCTCATTATTCAGGTCTTTCAGAAAAACATCTCGTGAACAGAAGTTATCAATTTCGAGCCTGTAATCATCGAGCGGGTGGGCTGTGAGGTAAATACCAATCAGGTTTTTTTCCTTTTCGAGTTTTACAAGTGTGGGCCACTCCTCGACCGGTGGAATATCAGGTTTTTTGATTGCCTGGTTGCTGGCAGCTATACCAAACAAACTTTGTTGCGCGCTGAGTTTTTCCAGTTGCACCCTGTTTCCATAGCGAATCAGTTTCTCGATAAAAGTTGTTGGGTCATTCGCATCGTCGCCGGCAAAAAAGCAACTTCTTTTTACGCTTTCAAGATTATCGAAAGCGCCTGCCATTGCCAGCGCCTCAAGGTTTTTCTTGTTAACACTTTGCAGATTAACATTTTCAACAAGCTCGTAAATATTTTTGAACTCACCGTGTTTACTGCGGGCTGTAATAATGTCCTGCGCGGCATTGGCGCCCATGCCTTTTATGGCACCCATCCCGAAACGGATATTGCCGTTTTTGTTTGCGGTAAACTTGATAAAACTTTCGTTTACATCAGGTCCCAATACATTCAGGTTCATTCGCTGGCATTCCGTCATTAGCTTGGTAATATCGGTTATATTACTGAGGTTACGGCTCATATTGGCAGCCATAAATTCGGCTGGGTAGTGGGCTTTCAGATAGCCGGTCTGGTAAGCAATGTATGCGTAGCAAACCGAATGTGATTTATTAAAGGCATAGGATGCGAAAGCTTCCCAATCTTTCCAGATTTTATCGATGAGGTCATCTGCTTTTTTGCCTTTCAGATTACATTCATCCATAAAACGGAAGTTGGCTTTGCAGCCTTCATGGAATTTAACCTTCAGTTTGTTCATCACCTCAATTTGTTTTTTCCCCATCGCTTTCCGGAGGTTGTCTGAATCGCCGCGGGTAAAGTTGGCCAACAGGCGCGAAAGTAACATTACCTGTTCCTGGTAAACCGTAATTCCGTAAGTTTCGCTAAGGTGCTCTTCCATCATCGGCAGGTCGTAATCCACTTTTTGACGGCCATGTTTACGACCGATAAAATCGGGGATGTATTGCATGGGGCCCGGTCTGTACAAGGCATTCATCGCTACAAGATCTTCGAAACGGTTGGGTTTCAGATCGCGGAGATGCTTTTTCATTCCTTCGGACTCAAACTGGAATATTGCAGTGGTCTCGCCATGACTGAACAACTCATAAGTTTTCGGGTCGTCCAGCGGAATTTTATCCACATCGATTGAAATGCCTTTTGAAAGCTTGATATTCTCAATGGCTTCCTTAATAATTGAAAGGGTTTTCAATCCCAGAAAGTCCATTTTCAACAGGCCGATTTCTTCCACAAAACGGCCATCGTATTGCGTGGTAAAAAGTTTTTCTTCGTCTTTGGTGGGCATCAGCGGAATGTGCTCATCGAGTGGGTCGCGGCTAATGAGAATTCCGCAGGCGTGAACACCCGATTGTCGGACTGAGCCTTCCAATGTTTCAGCAAATTTCAGAGTTTTGGCAATTAGCGGATTGGCTGATTTTGTTTCCTGTTTCAGTTCGGGACTTTCCTTAAAAGCTGTTTCAAAAGTCATTTTTGGAGTGTCGGGGACCAGTTTTGCCAGGCGGTCGGCTTCGGGGAGCGGGAGTTTCAGTACACGCGCCACATCCCGGATTGCCAGTTTTGTAGCCATGGTTCCGAATGTGCAAATATGCGCAACCTTTTCGCGGCCATATTTTTCGGTTACATAATCGAGAACCAACTGACGCCCGTCGTCATCAAAATCGATGTCCACGTCGGGCAGCGAAATACGGTCGGGATTCAGAAAACGCTCAAAAAGAAGGTTGTAGCGAATGGGATCTATATTGGTGATACCGGTACAGAAAGCTACGGCAGAACCGGCTGCAGAACCACGCCCCGGACCAACAATCACACCCATTTCACGTGCTTTGTTAATGAAATCTTGTGTAATCAGGAAGTACCCAGGATAACCCATTTGCCGGATCACATCCAATTCAAAATCCAGTCGTGTAGAAACATCTTCGGGCAACGGATCTCCATATCTTAATTTGGCACCTTTATAAGTGAGATGTCTCAGATAATCAGATTCGAACAACACCCTGAGCGCATTTTTGTATCCACCCAGACGATTAAAATCTTTTTCGCCGAACTGACTAAATACCTCTTCCTGCGAATATTTTGAAGTGTATTCCTCTTCGGTTCCAAATTCAGCAGGAATGGGAAAAACAGGCATAATTGGTGAAGAATTCAGTTCGAACTCCTCGATTTTTCCCACTATTTCGGAAGTATTAATTAATGCGTCAGGAACATCGGCAAAAAGCTCGTTCATCTCCTGCTGGGTTTTGAACCACTCCTGTTTGGTATAACGCATTCTCGCCGGATCGTCGATATCTTTCCCGGTATTCAGGCAGATTAAAAGGTCGTGTGCATCGGCATCTTCGGCATTGGTAAAATGAACATCGTTGGTGGCAATTACTTTTACACCCAGTTGTTGTGCCAGTTTAACGATTGCTTTGTTGACGATTACCTGTTTGTCGTAAACTTCTTCGCGTTGCTGGGCAAACTCTGAAGGATGCCTCATCAGTTCGAGATAAAAGTCGGGGCCAAATATCTTTTTGTACCAGAGAATGGTTTGTTCGGCTTCTTTTAACTGGTTATTTGTTATCAAAGTCGGAATTTCGCCACCCAGACAGGATGACGAAACTATCAATCCCTCTTTGTGTTTTTCGAGCAGTGATTTATCGATGCGGGGTTTATAATAAAATCCTTCGTTGTTGGCAATTGAAATCAGTTTTACAAGATTTTTATAACCTGTTTTATTTTTTGCCAGCAGAATGAGGTGAAACCCGGAACGGTCAACCTTGTCTTTTTTATCGAAAATTGTACGTTCTGCCACGTAAGTCTCGCAGCCCAGAATGGGTTTAATTCCGTTTTTTTTACAGGCAACATGAAACTCTTTGATGCCAAACATAGTTCCATGATCGGTAAGCGCGAGGGCTGTCATTCCATCTTTTTTGGCTTTCCCCACCAGCGCCGGAACACTGGCAGCTCCGTCTAGGATGGAATACTGGGAGTGTACGTGGAGATGTGTAAACGGAATCATTCTCAAAAATTGTTTTGATTTATAATGCTTAAAAATACGGTTTTAAGAGGGTCGATTTGCGGGTGTTGATAAATTTTGGAGAAGAAAAAAGCCCGGTGTCAACCAGGCTTTTAGTTTATATTTTCTGCAATTAGCTTTGCTGTTTCCTGAAATTCCTCAGGTGAGAATTTCAGTTTCGTCGAAAATTGAAGCAAATCGGCTTCGGTTTGCATGGGCACCAAATGTATGTGGGCATGCGGAACTTCCAGACCAAGTACCATAACCCCTACCTTCTGACAGGGTACTGCTTTTTTCAGTCCTTCGGCCACTTTTTTTGCAAAAAGCTGAAGACCGGTATAAAGTTCGTTATCCAGGTCAAAGAGATAATCGACTTCTTTTTTTGGAATTACAAGTGTATGACCTTTGGCAACCGGGAAAATATCGAGAAAAGCCAGAAAATTTTCATCTTCTGCAACTTTGTAAGCCGGAATTTCGCCATTGACTATTCTTGTAAAAATGCTTGCCATTTTTTTCAGATTGAAATGTCAACAATTTCAAAAGGTATAATTCCTGACGGAACTTTAATTTCGACCACATCGCCAACTTTTTTCCCCATCAAACCTTTGGCAATGGGCGTGTTTATCGAAATTTTTCCCTGTTTCAGGTCAGCTTCGCTTTCCGGAACAAGGGTGTATTTCATAGTTGCATCGTTCTTCTGATTTTTGATTGTTACAATATTCAGAATCTGCACCTTTGAAGTTTTGATTTTTGATTCATCCAAAATGCGGGCATTGGCAATTTTTGACTGGAGTTCAGCGATTTTAGCCTCCAGCATTCCCTGCGCATCTTTCGCTGAATCATATTCTGCATTTTCCGAAATATCACCTTTTTCGATAGCTTCGCCAATCATTCGTGAAATTGCCGGTCTTTCGACATTCATTAAATGATCCAGTTCTTTTTTCAGTTTTGCGAGCCCATCTTTTGTCAAATATACCTGGGACATGTTTTTTATCCTCCTTTTTAATCTATTACCTAAAAAAAACAGAAAGAACTCCGGTAAGTACCGGAACTCTTCCCACTGCAAAATTATATAAATTCTTTAACTAATTGTACTATGT
>CAZXVT010000271.1:0-4841 GCA_964644015.1 uncultured Maribellus sp. | reverse complement strand
TTATTATTCTTGCACTGATTTTAACCACAAAAAATTAAAATATGGCAACAAAAAAAGCTACACCTGCTGCTGAAAAGACAACTGTGAAGAAAACAGCTGAAAAAGCAGCCGTAAAATCAACCAAAACGACTAAAACCGCAACAAAGAAAGCCGTTACTGAGGCTGATATCCGCGCAAAAGCTGAAGAAATTTACAATGCACGCGTTGCTGCCGGCGTTGAAGGAACACCGGAAGGCGACTGGCTGGCTGCTGAAAAAGCGCTGAAAGCTGGTAAAAAGTAATTGCAGCATTTCGCAAATCCTCAGGGATGTATTTAAAAGACAGCTCTTCCGGTTAACCGGAGGAGCTGTCTTTTTTTCAGGCTAAATCAATCCGATTCCCTAAAAATCCTATTTTTGACATCTTCTAAAATTTCAAACAATGGCAAAAACTCGACTTTTCAGCATCGCATTATTTTTCCTGTTTTCAATCCAGGCATTCACTGTTTTGTCTCAGAGTCCTGAAGACGAAATGTACCGCGAAAGCTGTACCAGTATCATGGCAGGCCGCAAAGCCACCGACGACGGTTCGGTGATTACTGCCCACACCTGCGATGCCTATTACAGAACGTGGCTGCGTTTTGTTCCGGCGCAAAAATTTGAGCGCGACACCACCCACAAGGTATATTGGGGAACCATGCACACACACACTGCCTGGAGCATGGACAAAGTGGAACTGAAAGGTGAAATTCCGGAAGCAAAAAGCACATTTGCCTATTTAAATACGGCCTATCCTTGCATCAACGAAAAACAGCTGGCCATTGGCGAAACCACCATCAGCGGCCGCAAAGAACTGAAAAATGAAAAAGGTCTTTTTCTGATTGAAGAATTACAACGGATTGCTTTGCAACGTTGCACCACTGCCCGCGATGCCATCAGGCTGATTGGCGGTCTGATTAAAGAATATGGATATGCCGATGCCGGAGAATGCATTACCATTGCCGATAAAAAAGAAGTCTGGCAGTTAGAGATTTTTGGTGAAGGACCGGATAAAATTGGCGGTGTTTGGGCTGCACAGCGTATTCCCGACGACCACGTGGGAATTTCGGCTAATATTTCGCGCATTTCGGAAATAAAAACCGACCAGCCCGACTTTTTTATGTACTCTGAAAATGTGTTTGAAGTGGCCAAAAAGATGGGATTCTGGGATGGAGAAAAACCATTTAAATTCTGGGAAGCTTACGGCGGCGTTACTAAACCGTTTAACATCCGCGAATATTTTGTGTTCAATACTTTGGCACCCGGGCTCAACCTGAAATACGACAGCGCAGAACTCCCTTTTTCGGTAAAACCTGAAAAACCGGTAAACGTTCGCCAGATTCTTGAATTGTACAGAACCACTTACGATGGCACCGAATGGGAACTGATCAAAGACCTGAAAGTGGCATCAAAAACCAAAGACAAAGACGGGAAAGAGGTTATTGACACGATTGTCAGTCCGGCAGCTCACCCTTGGATGGCCATTGAAAAACGGGATCTTCTGAACTCGCTGAAAAAAGACGCCACCGTATTTTACCGTCCGGTTTCGGTGCAGTTTTGTGCTTATTCGTGGGTAGCCCAGCTTCGTGCCGATCTGCCCGATGAGATTGGTGGCCGCCTGTTTTTCAGTTTTGATGTGCCACGTCTGAGCCCGCGTTTCCCCATTTATTGCAGCAACCTCGGTTTTCCGGGCAGCTTCGATGTCTGCGGCCAGGACCATTTCAGCCGTGAATCGGCTTTGTGGGCATTCCGTCAAACCAGCCGCCTGGCCATGGTGAACTGGAAAATTGGCAAAGAAACCGTTGAGCCGGAAGTACTCAAAGAAGAAGAAAAACTCTTTGGCGAAATAGTCTTTATTGAAAAACAAGCTGCCGAATTGCTCAAAACTGACAAGGAAAATGCGGCAAACGGCAAGGAAACACAACTTGCAAGGCAATATCTGACAAACTACACCAACACTTATGCGCGCTCGGTGATCGACAAATGGTGGGAGCTGGGTGACGAACTCTGGGTAAAACTGAGGTGGAAGTTTTAACAGTCTGAAAAGATTTTGGAACTTTGTATTTCAAAACAGGAATCGTAAATGAGAAAATATATTGATCTGCTAAAACAACTGATTGCCACTCCTTCCATCAGCAGGGAAGAAGAAAAAGCAGCTGCTATATTGCGTGAATTCCTCACCAGCCAGGAGATTCAGTTTAAAACCGAATTCAACAACACGTGGGCTTTCAATAAATATTTTGCAAAAGAAAAGCCGACAGTGATGCTGAACTCTCACATCGACACCGTAAAACCGGTGAGCGATTATACAAACGATCCGTTTTCACCGGTTGAACTGGGCGACCAGCTTTACGGGCTCGGCAGCAACGATGCGGGCGGACCGCTGGTTTCGCTGCTGGCAGCATTTATTCATTTTTACAAAAGACGCGATTTGCCATTTAACCTGGTTTTTGTGGCATCGGCTGAAGAGGAAATTTCGGGCAGGCGCGGACTGGAAGTGGTGTTACCCAAACTCGGTCAGGTTGATTTTGCCATTGTTGGCGAACCGACAAAAATGCAATTGGCCATTGCTGAGAAAGGACTTTTGGTGCTCGATTGTTACGCCCGCGGCAAATCGGGTCACACAGCCCGCAACGAAGGAGAAAATGCCTTGTACAAAGCAATCGACGATATTCAGAAACTCCGGAACTACCGGTTTGAAAAGGTTTCGGATGTGCTGGGTGAAGTGAAAATATCAGTAACAGTAATCAATGCCGGAACACAGCACAATGTAATTCCGGATACGTGCCATTTTGTGGCCGATGTGCGTACCAACGAATATTACAAAAACAAGGTAGTCGCCGATATAATTGCCGGATTGATTGATTCGGAAGTTGTTCCGAGATCGGTGAGACTGAACTCTTCGGGAATTTCGGAGCACCACCCCTTTGTTAAACTGGTAAAATCAAAAGGGATTCCGGTTTATGGCTCCCCTACCACTTCCGATCAGGCAATCATTCCGTTTCTTTCGGTGAAAATGGGTCCCGGCGATTCAGCTCGTTCACACACTGCTGATGAATACATTTTGAAAAGCGAAATTACCGACGGGATCAAACTTTATATCGAACTGCTGGAAGAACTGGTACTTTAAAAACGATACTGGATATTGGATAGAGAGATGCTGGATACTGGATATCGGATACTGGATTCTAACCTGTAACTTAAAACTTGAATGATGGAACAACCTAACAACCCGTTACACAGCAAAACCCTCGAAGCCATTGTGGTTTATCTCGTCAGTTATTATGGCTGGGAGGAACTGGGAAACCGAATCAGGATCAATTGTTTCAGAAAAGACCCGAGCATCAAATCAAGCCTTGTTTTTCTGCGGCGCACACCCTGGGCCCGGAAAGAGGTGGAAGATTTGTATATCGAAACCATCAAAAAGGCAGACCGTTTCTAAATTACTGTTTAATATCATTTTACAGCATTATTGTCAATATTCATGTTGTGATTGTTCCTTCATAACACTATTTTAGGCCTGAATTTTTGCTATTGATGAAGGACAAACCATTAAAAACCTACTACGCTTCAGCAGAGCGTGCCGGATCTGATATATTGATCAAACAACGGGACCAGCTTATCAGCAATGAGTTGCTGGTAAATATTTCTAATTCCGTTTCGCAGATGTTGCTGGTTTTAAACCGGCACCGGCAAATTGTTTATGCCAACAAGCCATTCTGCGATTTTCTGGGTATTTCCGACCCGCAGTCCATAATTGGCAAACGGCCGGGTGAAGCGGTAAAATGCAAATATTCATACGAATGCCAGGCAGGTTGCGGCACCTCCGAATTCTGCAAAACCTGTGGTGCCGTGAATGCAATCCTTGAATCAGAATCGGGAATTCAGTCGGAGAAAGAGTGCCAGATTCTGACAAAAGAAAACAATGCACTCGATTTAAAAGTATTGGCTACGCCTTTTGAAACCGAAAACGAAACACTCACAATTTTTGCTGTCAACGACATCAGTCACGAAAAAAGAAAGAATATCCTTGAAAAGGTTTTTTACCACGATGTATTAAACAGTGCCGGCAGTATTTCGGGACTTTCAAGTATTCTGAAGGAACTGGAAGACCCTGACGAGAAAGCGGAAATTGCAGCTTTGATCAGCCGTGCCTGTGATAACCTGGTAAATGAAATACAGTCGCAAAAACAATTGGTTTCAGCAGAACAGGGTGAACTTGAAATCAATCTATCGCCCTTTGCTTCGGTTGAAATACTGCAGGAACTTGCCGAATTGTATTCAAAACACGAAGTTATCGGCGATAAATACATTGTCATTGACAAAACAAGCCAGAATTTTATTGTAAAAACTGATTTAAGTTTATTGCGCAGAATTATCGGGAATATGATCAAAAACGCGCTGGAAGCTGAATCCGGAAAATCGCAGGTAGTTCTGAAATGTCAGCAAAACGGGGTTGGCAACCGGTTCTTGGTGCATAATCAAACCTTTATTCCACGCGAAATTCAGCTTCAGTTATTCAAAAGATCGTTTACCACCAAAGGTGTGGGGCGTGGAATCGGCACCTACAGCATGAAACTTCTGGGCGAAAAATACCTGAACGGAAAGGTGGGTTTTGAAAGCACTCCCGAAGAAGGCACCACTTTCTATATTGATCTGTAATTCTGTCCCTTGATATATCCACGTATTCTATTTTCCAAATCAAATTGGTGATATAAAAATCATTATTGTCCGGTATAAATTTTTTCGAAAATGAGATTTTATTGCTTCATTTCGCTCAGAATGAACTGTGTTAAAAAGCAAATTTAAAATGATAATTTTTTT
>CAZXVT010000270.1:0-4887 GCA_964644015.1 uncultured Maribellus sp. | reverse complement strand
AAAATGTACAAAATGAGTGATTTATTTGATATCAGCGGAAAGGTGGCAGTGGTTACCGGAGGTTCCGGAACATTGGGTGGAAGTATTTCGAAATACCTGGCAGCCAATGGAGTAAAAGTGGCAGTGATTGGCCGCACTCAGGAAAATGTGGATCTGCGGCTGAGAAAACTGCTGGAAGCCGGTGGTGAAGGAATTGGCCTGGTTTGCGATGTTCTGAGCATGGAAGATCTGAAAAATGCCCGCAATTTAATCATCGAAAAATGGGGGCGCATTGATATTCTGGTTAACACAGCCGGCGGAAACCTGCCGGGTGCCACCCTTACAACAGAACAAACGGTTTTCGATATGAAAATCAAAGATTTTAATGAGGTGACCGACCTCAACCTGAACGGAACTGTTTATCCATGCCTTGTTTTTGGCGAAGTAATGGCCGACCAGAAAAGCGGATCAATCATCAACATTTCGAGCATGGCTACAATGGCTTCGATTACAAGGGTTCCGGGGTATTCGGTGGCAAAATCGGGTGTCGAAATTTTCACCAAATGGCTGGCGATGGAAATGGCGACCAAATTCAGCGAAAAAGTGAGGGTAAACGCCATTGCTCCGGGCTTTTTTATCAGTACCCAAAACGAAAAGGTACTGATTAATCCGGATGGCTCTTACACCGAACGCAGCCAGAAAGTTATTGCCAAAACCCCGATGGGCCGGTTTGGCGATATTTCGGAACTGAATGGCACTGTGCATTTTCTGTGTTCCGAAGCTGCCAGTTTTGTCACCGGAACCATCATTCCTGTCGATGGCGGATTTAGTTCTTTCAGCGGGGTATAAAACCAGGCTGAAATATTATTTTAAACGATAAGAAAAATTCAACGCAAAGATCGCAGGGAAAAAACGCAAAGTTCGCAATGATTGATTATTTTCTTTGCACTCTTTGCATGTCCTTAGCGTTCTTTGCGTTAAAAAATGTGTTTACTATCTGAAATTCTTTGTTGTTGTACAGTAAATGGAAACAAAACTTATTAAATCATGGCGCTGGTTTGGCGAAAAAGACCCGGTTCAACTGGAATGGCTGAAACAAATGTGTGTTGAGGAAGTTGTTACAGCGCTGCATCACATCCCTAACGGCGAAGTGTGGACCGTGGAGGAAATTAAAAAGGTGCAATTAAAAATTAAAAATGCGCGGTTGGGGTGGAGTGTGGTGGAAAGTCTGCCGGTTACCGAAGCCATAAAAACCGCCTCGCCATTGCGCGAAAAACACATAAATAATTACAAAACTTCGCTCCGGAATCTGGCTGAATGTGGCATCAAAACAGTGGTTTACAATTTCATGCCGGTGCTCGACTGGGCACGCACTAACCTGCATTTTCGGCTCGAAACCGGAGGTGAATCGATGTTGTTTGATTACCCCACATTTGCAGCTTTTGATATTTTTATCCTGAAACGTCCCGGCGCAGCGGCTGATTATTCTCCGGAGATGGTTGCCAAAGCCGAAGTTGTTTTTTCTTCGATGACCGAAAAAGAGGCAGAAACGCTGGCACACAATATTATTGTGGTAACACAGGGTTTTATCGACGGTGTGATTGACCCGACCATTGCTGATTACAAACGTGCATTTCTCGACCATCTCGACCGCTACAAAAATATTGGCCGAGACGAATTGCGCGCCAATCTCGCATATTTTTTAAACGAAGTAATCCCAATTGCCGAAGAAGCTGGCATCAACCTGGCCATTCACCCCGATGACCCGCCATTTCCGGTGCTCGGATTACCGCGTATTTTCAGCACTGCCGATGATATGGAATGGCTGCAGCATACCTGCCCGGCACGCAACAACGGCATTGCTTTTTGCACCGGTTCATTTTCCGCCCGTCGTGACAACAATCTGGTGGAAATGGCAAAAAAATATGGTCATCGTTTTCATTTTGTGCATTTGCGGAATACAGAGGTGATGGATGATGGCAGTTTTTACGAATCAGGGCACATCGATGGCGGTGTAAACATGGCAAAACTGATGGAAACATTGATTGACGAAATGCAAAACCGCCAGAACAGCGGACGTACCGACTTCCGCATTCCCATGCGCCCCGACCACGGTATAAAAATCGCCAACGATTTTGGACTGAACGGAAATCCCGGCTACCCGATGCTTGGCCGACTGAAAGGTTTGGCCGAAATTGCAGGCTTGGAAGAAGCGATTTTGCAAATAAGTAAATAAGTAATAGTCAGAATATGAGAGAAATCCGTCTTTTTATCGCCACCTCGCTTGATGGTTTTATTGCCCGTGAAGATGGTTCGCTGGACTGGCTTGTCAATATTCCCAATCCCTCGCAAACCGACCACGGGTACAACGAAATGATTGCAAATACCGATGTGATTGTGATGGGCCGGAAAACCTATGACGAAATTCTGGGCTTTGGCATTGATTGGCCTTACGAAAACTGCAAAACCTTTGTGGTAACCGGCAAACTGGATTTTGTTCCTTCAACTGCCAACACATTTGTTCTGAATAAGATTGACACCGGAACCATTCAGTTTCTGAAAAATCAAAGCAGAAAAAATATCTGGCTGGCAGGTGGCGGAAGTCTTGTTACTCAGTTCTTGAACCTTGGCGTCATTGATGAAATGACGATTTCAATCGTTCCCCATATTTTGGGGAAAGGGATCAGGTTATTTGCTGACGAACCGGCAGAAACACAATTCGAAACTATCAAAACAGAGCTTTTTGATACCGGGATTATCAACCTGGTTTACCGGAAAAAATCTGAGTGAAAATTTGGGACTAAAGTCCTGTTTCCCTTTTGCTTATTAATCCCAGGCTTAAGCCTGGGGTTAGTGATTTCAGTCTTGCTATGGACTTTAGCCCAAAATATATTTGAGGTTTGCTTTTTGATAAATTTTCAGGTTATTTTAGTTGAAAATTTATCGGCCTATGCCACTGAAAAAAGCGCTGTTATTGGTTTTTCCCCTTCTTATCGTAATTGCAGGTTTCAGCCAGATTACCCAGGTTGATGTGGATGCAAATAACGGACTTGCCATTAAAACCATCAAAACAAATGAAAAATTAATTAACCCCGGTATTCCGGTTGTGTCGTTCAAAGTCGGCGATCATCTTAGTTTTTCAAACCTGAAAGAATCTTTTGAAAAGCAATTTCAGCTTGAAATCATACAACCCGAAATCAAAAACAACGGCTGGCACGCACAGATTGTTTTTACCAATATTTCAAAAGACACGCTGAAACTGCACAACATTGTTCCGCTGGGTGAAAATCAGGAGCGGGTTTATATCACCGGTTTGGGCGACCACTATCTTTCCCGCGCGCATCTTTTTCGCCCGGGATACAATCCGGTAAATGTGATTTTGCCCGACAATGCCTGGGAACTGGGCTATTCAGCATTCGCTTTGGGTGAAACAAAAATTGCAGCGCTTACCCGCCGTGCAAGTTGGGAAAACGCCATCCGTCGCCGGTTCGAAACCCTTGTTTTTCCGGGTGGAAAAGTCATTTACAACATCTGGATGGAAAGTTTCTCAGGCGACTGGCAGGAAGGATTGCGAAAGATTTTTCAGGAGAAAATGCTGTTTGATGTGGAGCAATTCGACAATACGATGTTTGAACGCGACGATCTGAAATGGGTGCGCCACACTTATCTCTGCCAGTTGATGATGGGCTGGGACCACCAGGTTTACGACATCGAAAAAGGTCGTTACACGTTGGGAGATTTTATCGCGTTCAATAATAAAGTATTGGGTGGAGCTGAGATTTATGGTTTGTGGCCCACCTGGCCCGCGCTTGGCATGGACCAGCGCAACCAGTGGGATATGTATCGCAGCATGCCCGGCGGAATGACAGCAGTAAAAGGATTGGCAGATTTGTGCCACCAAAACAAATCACATTTTTATATCGCCTTTAAACCGTGGGACACAGCCACCCGAAAAGAAGACCCTTATGAAGCTCTGGCTGAATCCATCAAGGAAACCGGTGCCGACGGCGTGGTTTTGGATTGCTCTGGCGCATCGACAGAACAGTTGCAAAAAGCCGGTGACAATGGCGGCAACGGTGTGGTAATGTACAGCGAAGGAATGGCAGTTCCAAAAGACATGCAGGGAATTGTGAGTGGTCGCGTTCACAATGCTTTGTATTACTGCCCCATGCTGAATCTCAACAAACTGATTAAACCCGAATTCGCTATTTTCAGGGTAGTGGAAGTGGGGAAGGAGCGCATCCGGCGCGAGTATTCGCTGTCGCTTTTTAACGGTTACGGGACCGAAAACAACCTTTTTTCTCCCGGTCGACCGTATTGGTTAGATGAACAATGGAAATACCTGGCAAGGATATTAATGATTCAGCGAGAAAATGCAGGGAACTTCACACAACAAAACTGGGTTCCGCTTGTGAAAACAACTGCCGACAGCATTTTTGTAAACTGCTGGCCTGCAGAAAATAAAACCATTTACAGCATTTACAGCCTGGTTCCGCAGGGATTTAACAAGCCACTTTTCGAAGTTCAACCCAAAACCGGTTTTCATTTTGTGGATTTGTGGAACCACGAACAGCTTCAATTGGATACCATTGAAAACAAAATTTACGCAGTTGCCGACATCGAATCTTTTTCAGAAAAATACCTTGGGACCAACAACGAAGGCGCTGTGGACGTAATTGCTGAATTTCCGGAATTGCTGCAAGTTTCATTCAATCTTCCAAAAGACGAACTGATTTTCTCAGCATCAATAGGCGACAGTATAAAAATTTATGCCGGAATGCCCGGTTACGAAGGGAAATTTAAGACTTATCCGGTTCAAAAACAGACAATCCGGTTAATCAAAGAATTTGGCCGCGAAGAGGGAAAATTTGTGGTGCAGCTTTTTATAAAAGGCGAACTGGCCGATGA
>CAZXVT010000269.1:0-4905 GCA_964644015.1 uncultured Maribellus sp. | reverse complement strand
CTGCTTATTCTTCCAAAATCAATTAATTCTTTCAAAAATACGTAAATCTGAAAATTTTGTTAAACGGTTTCGTATTCAGCGAAACATTTGTCGGTTGTAGTTGTTTTGTGATAACTTTTTCGAAATACTGATAAAATCAGCAATTTTGAATTACAAATTTTACATTTTTGGCTTTTAATTTTTAAAAGATGAAGAACAAACTATCCGAATTGCAACCCCAGCCATTATTTAACTATTTTGAACAGATTTGCCAGGTTCCGCGACCTTCAAAAAAGGAAGAAAAAATCAGGCAGTTCCTGCTCGATTTTGCAAATGCCAATCAACTTGAAGCGAAAACTGATGAGGTTGGAAATGTTGTAATCAAAAAACCCGCTGTTAAAGGATATGAAAATGTGCAAGCTGTTGTTTTACAGACACACATGGACATGGTTTGTGAGAAAAACAGCGATAAAGTTTTTGATTTTGATAATGATGCCATCGAACCTTTTGTTGAGGATGGCTGGGTAAAAGCCAACGGAACAACGGTTGGAGCCGATTGCGGTATTGGCATTGCTGCACAAATGGCGGTTCTCACATCCCAAAATATAAATCACGGCCCCATTGAATGCCTGATTACCGTTGATGAAGAAACCGGGTTAACCGGAGCGAACGCTTTGCAGCCCGGATTTCTGGAAGGTAAAATCCTGTTGAATCTTGATTCGGAAGACGAAGGAGAAATGTTTATTGGTTGCGCCGGTGGAATTGATACACTGGCAACTTTTAGTTACGAAAAACAGGCCGTTCCTGCCGGGTCGGCAGCTTTGAGAATTAATGTAACCGGTTTAACCGGAGGACATTCGGGTGACGATATTCATAAAAACCGCGGCAACGCCAACAAAATACTGACACGGATTCTGCTTGAACTTGCCAAAGAGATTGATTTTGAACTGGCGGTTTTTGATGGTGGCAATCTCAGAAATGCCATTGCCCGCGAAGCTTTTGCCATAATCACTGTACCTGCCTCGCAAAAAGAAAAAACGGTGGCTGAGTTTAATATTTTTGCTGCGTTATTGTACAATGAATTTGAACGAAACGAGCCGGGTCTGAAACTGAAAATCGGCAGTACTGAAATGCCGGAATCGGTAATTGATGAATCTTCGAAAATTAAAATACTGGCTGCTTTGGATGGCTGTCCGCACGGGGTTCTCGAAATGAGCACACGCATGGAAGGAATGGTGGAAACCTCGACAAATCTTGCTTCCGTGAAATTTACCAAACCGGGTGAGATAGTTGTAACCACCAGCCAGCGCAGTGAGATAGAGTCGAGAAAATACATGGCAGCTTCAATGGTGGAATCGGTTTTTACGCTTGCCGGTGCTGCTGTTGAACGCAGCGATGGTTATCCGGGGTGGGCTCCGAATCCTGATTCTGAAATACTGAAAACTGTCGTGAAATCATACGAAAATCTTTTCGGGATAAAACCAATTGTTCGCTCCATTCATGCAGGTCTGGAATGCGGACTTTTTCTTGAAAAATACCCGCATCTCGATATGGTTTCCTTCGGGCCAACAATCAAAGGAGCTCATTCGCCGGAAGAAAGGTTAGATATTGAAACTACACAAAAATTCTGGAAACATTTGGTCGATGTACTTGAGAGAATAAAGTAAGAAAGGTTACGAGTTTCGGGTTTAAATTATCCAGAATCCAATATCGTATCCAATATCGGGTATCCAGTATCCCCGCCTGAACTAATTCAGTCGGGCAGGGAGTATCCAGACTACTCCTCTTGCGGGGCAATTTTATCAAACTGGTTGAGCATAATGGCTTCAATCAGGGCGGTCATAAATTCCGGCGTTTCAATCAGTTTCAGGTAGGCATGATTTGAGTCTGGTTGTTTAATCCATTTATTTCCGCCCTTGTCGTCGGCCTGGCAAAAACCGCCGGTAACTTTTTCCCACAAAACGCCCTCACCGCCATTAACTGCATAAAGCACAGCAGTCTGGTCGAAGGTAGAGTTGTTCAGAATTTTTCCCTTGAAATCTTTTTTTATCCAGGGTGCATGTTCGCTGAAGAACATAAAACCCTTGTATAGTGGTGTTTCCGGGTCGATATTATTAAATGTTGCTCCGGTTTTTATTTTGGCTCCCAATTCAAAACCCGAGAATACCACCGGAACTTTCAGATTATTAAGCACAAACTTTGTAACACCGGGCATATCGCCGTTAAAATTCCATTCATTTTCACCTTTTGGAAATTGCCCGCCCATCATTACAAATTTCTTTACTTTTTTCGAAATCAGTTCGTTTCCTGTTAGTTTAGAATAAATGTCAGGTTGAGAATTTATCAGTCTTTCAATGTTCTTCAGCGGACCTACAGTCACAATTGTAATGCTTGTATCCGCGGCTTTTGAAAGTATTCGTCTGTAAAGTTCAACAGCATCCGGTACATCGTTGTATGATAGTTTATACTGAAAATTTTCGGCAATAACCGTGTTGTAACTTGTTACACTTTTGTAAGTACCGTCTTTTCGGGTACCGATCGGAATATCAGGATGACGGTAAAAACGGTTGATAGCATCAACAGCAGGCACGGCAAATTCATCGGTACTCCACACCATAATTGCCAACAGGCGGCAATGTCCATGGTCGATATAATTGTGCAACATCGCCAGTGCACCAAGGTCGTCGGCATCGCCACCAATATCGGTGTCGAAAATAATTTGCGGTTGAGCGTTTGTTTTTAAAACTGTGGAAAGGAGTAAAACAATGATGGCAAATGTTATTGATTTCATATTCTGTTATCGAATTAAAATCAAAAGTCGTAAAAAAATATTTCCGGGCTAATTAACTTCAGAAATATTCACAACCCTGCGAAACTTTTTAACTCGTTTTAACTGAAACTGTTCATGCTGAACTTTTGGAAGACCAGATATGTTTTAACATAAAAAAATCATAGTATGAATAAAGTATTTCAATTTGGAGAAGATGTTGAAGGTTTCAATATCAGGGTTTTAAACGAACGTGAAATCAGAGCGGCCGCCGGAATTTTGTTTCTGATGATGTTAATTTCAATTTTAACCGTAATCATGAAAGGCGATTTTACCATGCTGAAATATGCCGTAATCATTTTTCTGTCCGATATTTCAGTCCGCGTTTTTATCAACCCGAAATATGCGCCAACATTAATAATCGGACGTTGGATTGTGAGAAACCAGGTGCCTGAATATGTTGGGGCACCACAAAAAAAGTTTGCCTGGATCATTGGTTTTGTTCTTGCAATAACGATGTTTGTTTTATTGGTTCTTGTTAATTCATACAGCCCGATAACCGGACTAATCTGTTTTGTCTGCCTCATATTTTTGTTTTTTGAAACCTCATTTGGCATTTGCCTGGGGTGTAAATTTTACCCGCTTTTTTTCAAAGACAAAGTGCAGTATTGCCCGGGTGAAGTGTGTGAAGTAAAAGACAGACACAAGATTCAGAAAACAAGTTGGCTGCACCTGATTATTTTAATGATTTTCATTGCTTTTGTGGCAGTACTGTTTGTTTTCTTTGGTGAGTTTTTCAGTTTAAAACCCTTTGATTTGTTCGGTCTTGAGAAGTGATTTTAATTTGAAATAAAATGAGAATTGATTCACTTTTGCTGGTCAAATCTTTTTTACATAAAATTAAAATCGAAGTGAAAAGTATTAATTTTGAGTGAAATAAATCCTGCATAAAATGAAAATAAAGGGCACCAAAAACAGCAAACTAATTGGCAATCCGGTGATTCATTACGCTATCCAGTTATTGGCGCTTTCGTTGTTACTGTATTTTTGTTTTGCCATCATAAAACCTTTCATCACTTTGATAATCTGGTCATCGGTGCTGGCCATCACATTATTTCCGTTGCATAAGAAACTAACCGCATGGTTTGGCGGGAGAAAATGGTTTTCGGCAATAATAATAACAGTTGTTATGTTTTTACTGATTATCGGACCCGCAACTTCGCTTTTACTTGCCACAATTGATGAGTTTAAAGTAATCAGCAATGCCTATTCAGAAGGAGTATTACAAATTCCACCACCCGAAGAAAGCGTGAAAGACTGGCCGGTAATCGGGAGCTCGTTATATTTATATTGGTCTGAAGCTTCTTCCAACATATCAGCGTTTATTGCAAAACATTATGAAGACATTAAACCGGTAATTTTAAAATTTATCGAACTTCTTTCAAGTGCAGGGAAGGGTATTTTGTTATTGATGGCATCATTTTTAGTGGGTGGGGCTTTTCTGGTTTATGGCGATCAAGCAAGCAGGATTGCAAATTTGTTTTTTACAAAACTGGTGGGCAAACAAGGAGAAAAAATGGAAAACTCAATTGCAGTCACTGTCAGAAATGTTGCAAAGGGGGTTTTAGGTGTTGCGTTTATCCAGGCAGTCCTGGCCGGAGTCGGAATGATCGTTGCCGGGATTCCGTTAGCTGGCTTGTGGGCATTAATAGGAATGGTTTTAGCCATAGTACAGATTGGCTTGTTGCCTGTTTCGCTGGGTGTGATAATTTACATCTGGTCAACCGGGGATACTTTGACTGCTATTTTGCTGACAGCGTGGATGTTGTTTGTTGGTGTGGTGGATAATATCATAAAGCCCTTTATGATGGGAATTGGTGCCCCTGCTCCGATGCTTGTTGTTTTTATCGGAACGATAGGCGGATTTATCATGAGTGGATTTATCGGTTTGTTTACAGGTGCAATTGTATTGACCCTCGGTTATAAACTGATTATGGAATGGCTGGATCCTGATAATGAAGACGAAAATAAAGTTGATTCAGAAGAAATTGTTCAGGAACAACTGGTTGAATAATAACCGGCTTCGTTTATTTACAATAACCGGTATTCATTATTTTTAACGCTGTCGATAAAAATATCAGTACCAAATAATACTTAAA
>CAZXVT010000268.1:0-4914 GCA_964644015.1 uncultured Maribellus sp. | reverse complement strand
GCTCTGCCGCGAACCCAGCCCCTGCCAACAGCTTCTCCAAACCTAAATCGTTGTCATTCTGAGCGAAATGAAATGAAGCGAAAGAATCTCATTATTAAAAATACTTTTACCGGACAACAATGTTACAAAATAAATATCTTTTTAATTGTAAAGAACCTGAAATTGAAAAAATACCAGCATTAAGGTGAATAAAAAGACAGATTAATCCCGTCGAAATCAGCTTTTCCCCACCGAGTAGATATCATCAATCAGGTGTTGGTATTTGGCAGCCACAACGTTTCTTCTGAGTTTCAGTGTTGGCGACAATTCGCCGGTTGCCGGAGTCCACTCTTCACACACCAGCCTGATGCGGCTGATCTGTTCGTGCGAACCCAGTGTTTTGTTTACCAGGTTCACTTCGTTCTGAATTTTCTCCATTACCTGTGGCAACTGAATCAGTGCAATGTTGTTCTCGTAATGAAGTTTGTGTTCGGCACACCAGTCGTGCAACAGCGGGAAATTGGGTGAGATCAGCGCACTCGCGAATTTTTCGTTGGCCCCGATCACCATCACCTGTTCGATCAGTTCCGAAGCTTTCAGCTTGTTTTCGATCATTTGCGGGGCAATGTATTTCCCGCCCGAAAGCTTGAAGATTTCTTTTTTACGATCGGTGATTTTCAGGTATTTTCCTTCATCAAGAATGCCAATATCGCCGGTATGAAACCAGCCATCGCTGTCGATTACCTCAGCGGTCATTTCAGGTGCCTTGTAATAACCTTTCATCACGCCGGGTCCTTTGCAAAGAATTTCGCCATCTTCTGCAATCTTCACTTCATAGCCTTCGAGGATGGGGCCGACTGTACCGATTTTCATTTCCTTTTTGGCCGGGTTGTTAACGGCAATTACCGGCGAAGTTTCGGTAAGTCCGTAACCTTCGAGGTTCAGCATTTTAGCCATTCCCAAAACCCGGGCAATACGGGGTTGCAGGGCAGCGCCTCCCGATACAACATAAACAATGTTGCCCCCCAGCGCTTCGCGCCATTTCGAGTAAATCAGCTTGTCGGCTATTTTTATTTTCAGGCTGAGCAGCGGACCGTATTTTTTGTTGTATTCAAAATGTTGCGTGAGGTTGAGCGCCCAGAAATACAGCGATTTTTTGACACCGGTCAGTTCTTTTCCTTTCGTGACAAATCCATCGTGCACTTTTTCCAGCAAACGCGGAACCGAATTAAACATGTGGGGTTTAATTTCCTTTATGGCCGCAACAATCTGGCTGAGGTTGCCCACATAATAAATGCCCATTCCCTTGTATTGAAAATGATAATTCACGCTGCGCTCGTAAACATGGCAAAGCGGCAGAAAACTGATCACCCGGTGGTCTTTCCCGAGATGGTGCATTTTTGCATGAGCCACGAAATTACTAACCAGGTTCCGCTGTGTGAGCATCACACCTTTAGGCACGCCTGTCGTTCCAGAAGTATAAATCAAAGTGGCCACATCGTCAGGCTGCACCGACTTTTTGAGTTCTTCGAGTTCCGCTTTTAATGCTGAAGTTTTTGATTCACCCAGTTTCAGGATTTCCTCGTAGTTTTTGGCTCCCTTTACTTCCTCAAAGGCATAAACACCTGCCATATCCGGTAACTCAGCGGCAATCGGGCTGATTTTTTCAAAAAGTTTCTGGTCGCCCACAATCACCATTTTTACTTCGGCGTGGTTGAGGATGTATTTGTATTCATCCTCGCCAATGGTGGGGTAAATGGGCACATGAATTACGCCACACATGGCCATTCCCATATCCGCAAAATTCCACTCGGGGCGGTTGGTGGTAACCGTGGCAATTTTATCACCCGGTTTCAACCCGAGCGCCATAATACCCATCGCAAACTGGTGCGATTTCAGGTTATATTCTTCGGTTGAAAATGTGTACCAGGCGCCGTCTTTTTTACCACCCAGTGCGTCCTGGCGCGGAAATTCCTGCAGATATCGTTCGAGAATATCAAATGTGCGTGTAACTGTGATCCCCATAGTTTTACCGGTTTAATTTAAAATCGGCTAAAATTAAACAAACACCATTTACACGCTCTTTTTTCGTTTCCTTAAACCACTTTGACGGGCTCAAAAATGTTTTCGGCAATCGATTATCTGTTCTGATAATTCTAAAAATCGGGAGATATCAGGGCTAAGTTCATCTACCTCTCGTTTGACAGGCTGTGCGAAAATATGATTTTTAACTAACCCTGGCATTTATGCCAGGGGATAAACAAAACGAGAACGAGGGGCTTTAGCCCTTAATATCTACACGTTGGACTAAAGTCCAGTTTCTCTTAACTTTCCTGATCACCGGCATAAATGCCGGTGTTAGTCAGTTTTCGCACAGTACGTTGAAACGAGGGGCAGAGGGATATCTTTCTCACTCCTGTATTTTTATGTTATAAAACATAAAATGCATTTTTTTAAATCCCGGCTATTGTAACTATCTGTTATTCATCGTAAATTGTAAACGCCTGCAGGCATAATTAACCATATTAATTAACTTTTTAAATCTCCAATGATGGAAAACAAGATCAATTTTACGATCCCTGAAGAGGTCGTTGAACAGACTAAAACACATCTGACCGAAGCAGCCAACCTGCTGAAACCCTACCTGATTGCGCTTTCGCCCGACGAACGCAAATCGATCCCCAAGATGAGTGACAAAACAGCTCCTTTTGTGGAAAAGTGTCTCGACTACTCCACTTCAGCACCGCAATTTGCCCCGCCTTATATGGACATAGAAGCGCTGGCCGGCGATTTGATGGTAAACAACCAGCTCACACCGCTTTTCAGGATTGTACAAGGCTTGTTCGATGGCCTCGACGACACGGTTATGGAATCGGGGGCTGAAGCCTACCTGGTGGCGCTGGGTTATTACAACTCGGTGAAACAGGCTGCCAAAATGGATGTGCCCGGTGCAAAAGCCATTTACGAAGATTTGCGCAAACGTTTTGAAAAGACCAAAAATGGCAACGGGAATACACCACCTCCTGCAACCGATTGATCTTCTGCCGGGGCGCCCGCCAAAGCGCCCCGTTTTTTTCACCTTTTTGCCAGCAAAATTGATCCGGAAGGGGTACTTCTGAAGTGGAGGGGGGTACTTCCGAAGTGGGGGGGAGTACTTCAAAGGTGCAACGTTGAAGCAAAAAGGTGATAATTATTACCTCCGAGGTGCAACGTTGGAGTAAAAAGGTGATAATTATTACCTCCGAGGTGCAACGTTGAAGTAAAAAGGTGATAATTATTACCTCTGAGGTGCAACGTCGGAGTAAAAAGGTGCAAATTTTTACCTCTGAGGTGCAACGTTGAGGTAAAAAGGTTCAGATTAGTACTTCAGAGGTGCAATGTTGAGGTAAAAAGGTGCAAATTATTACTTCTGAAGTGGGGGGGAGTACTTCCGAAGTACCCCCAAAGGGTGCAAAAGTGCAGGATTGCTTTTCCCTTCCCGTTTTTTACATTGTTTTACATAAAAATCTGGCAAACTGCGATATCACCTATCCATCAATTTATTAGCTTTGGAAAAATTAACCAGGCATAAAAACTAAGGCCACAAAGAAAACATCAAAAAAATGTACCGTACCTGCACAAAATCACATTTACACACCCAATTTGGGTGTATAAACCAAGTTGGTAATAGCGAAATAAATGTAATACATATGCACAGACGTTAGGGGCAAGGCTAAAAGAAACACTTCAAACTTGAAACATATAATAAAATGTCAAAGACTTCTATACCTGAGAAAATAAAAACACAATTATGGACTCTATCAGCTGGCAGATGCGAATATAGAGGATGTAATAAACCACTGTGGAAAGATGAATTGTCTATGGCAAAAATGAACAATGCTTATATTGCCCACATTGTTGCAGATAGTAAAGATGGACCAAGAGGAGATTCAAAACGTTCCCCATTACTTGCGAAATCATTTAGTAATCTAATGTTAATGTGCGACGCACATCATAGGCTAATTGACAAAGAAGATGTTGATGGACATCCTGAAAGTTTGTTAATTGATATGAAAAAAGAACATGAGAAAAGGATTGAATTGCTTACTTCACTTTCATCGTCAAAGAAAACACATGTAATTTTATATGGTGCAAATATTGGGAATCAAGGTTCTCCTCTGAACTATGAATCTGCATTTCAAGCAATAATTCCAGATAAATTCCCAACGGAAAGCTATGGAGTTGAGTTAGGTATAACAAATAGCATTATCAAAGATAAAGAAGATTTGTTTTGGGAATTAGAATCCCAAAATCTTGAACGGCAGTTTAAGGAGAAAGTTGAGAATTTAAAAATACATAGTCCAATCAAATCTTTTTCGGCATTTGGACTTGCACCTCAACCACTTCTTATAAAGTTTGGAACCTTATTTAATGATTTGTATGATGTGCAAGTATTTCAGAGACATAGAGAACCAGAAACATGGAAATGGCAAGGTGAAACTGATTTTGATGAATTTAATCTATTTATGCCAAAAGAATTTGATGGATTACCTGTTTTAAATATTTCGCTGAGTGCAACAATTACAAATGATAGAATTGAAAAACTTTTTGACTCAAAGATTTGTATTTGGACAATTACCCATGACAATCCGAATAATGACTTCTTGAAATCCAAGATTATCTTATCTAAGTTTAGAAAAATATGTCGATATTTTTTTGATATAGCAAAAGCCAAACATGGACAAGATAATAAACTTCACGTATTCCCAGCAATGCCAGTTTCGGCAGCAATAGAATTTGGTCGAATATGGATGCCCAAAGCAGATATGGATTTAATAATATATGACCAAAACAAAGAAAGAAATGGCTTTTACAAAACAATTGAAATATAAAACTAAATGCTATGTTAACAAATGAAATTAAAACCCAGTTTAATGAGATATTAGAAGAAATAGG
>CAZXVT010000267.1:0-5076 GCA_964644015.1 uncultured Maribellus sp. | reverse complement strand
TTATTGACAATAACCAAATTGCTACTTTTGCTTAGATCGAACTCACGTTAATTTAGGTTTCTGATAAAGATAAAAAGAAAAATGAATCAGACTGCTCCGCGAATAATTACCTCCCGAACCTGTATGAAAATTTCAGGAGAAATATATTGTTGGCCCCTTCTGTGAATAGATCATTTATATCGTTTGAAAACTCAAAATTGCCATTGTTTACAGAGTGATTGCGGGTTTGCGACCACACGAGATAAATGGTTGAGCCAGGCTGGTATTCCCAGCGGAAAACAAAATTTGAAAGAAACTCCTTGAAATTAAAATCAGGTTTTTCAAAAGAATAATCACCCATTCCATCGGTATTTTCATCAATAAAATATACCTCCTGCGACTCATTGTATGAAATCTGTTCAGCAGAATAATTTTGATATCGATCGTTCAGGTATTCCGCTTTACTATCAGTAATATACTTGTAATCATTGTATTCACCGGTGGCAATAAAGGGTTGTCCCCAATACTGAATCGTCATATCGGGAGTAATATTGTAGTTGATCCGGATTGACATGTTGACCGTATTCCGGTCGATGTGCGCCATGATGTACCTTTTATCGGTACCGAAATCAGCCTGGTTAACATACATCAGGTTGTTAAAATACTTACTGTAACCGGGTGTTATCTCAAAACTCAGCGATTTCAGGGGTCTGTAGTTAATGGCTAATTCTGCCCGTGTCATTTTTTTGAAATCTTTTTCATTGCTCAGGGTCAGTCCACCTTCCAGCTCAAACGAAAGCTTCTTTTGGCCATTGGTGATGGCTCCGATAAACAGATTTTTTTCACCCGGCAAAAGAATTGAAGGGCCACCCCTGAGTTCATTCTTATTCAGTTCTTCACCATTAAAATTCAGCGAAACAAAAGTGTGCCAGTAGTTTGTAAACTGGGCATTTCCACCCACGTTTCCACCCATCACATTCAGATTGCCGCCAAAGTCCATTAATGCAAACTGGTTGCCATGGAGGTGCATTTCTCGGAATATCGAAAAAGGCTCATTAAAATGATAGTTTGTCCAGATTACCTCCAGGTTTTGGTCAACCTGCTGGGCATAACCAATATCGTTGAGTTCGAGTCCCGGGGTTTTTGAGGCAAAAATGGTTCCGAAATTAAATTTTCCACCCACTTTTGCGACGGCAAATTTTCCGCCTAATCCATTCAGCGTTGTTAAGGATGAGTCCACCTCAACATAATCAGCATCAGGACGCTGGTAATTTCTGATCATAGATCTTTGTGTTCTTGTAATCGCTTCGGGAGTCCCGTTCACCTGGCTTCCATAAATACCCGCATCCAGCATCCAATTTTTATCATCCCATTTGTGCACAAGGTCAATTCCGCCGGAATAGGCACTTTTGTGCAGGAATTCCAGTTCAGCATCGTTGATGCTGCGGTTAACTGCTGTCACCATTCCGCCAATGTAAGTATTTCCATCATTGAAATCCTTTTGCAGGCGACTGACAAAATAATTGGTAAGCGGTTCAACTGTTTGTGTTCGTCCGTCACCAATTCCTTTTATTTCAGCAAATTCTTCAGCAGTTACACTTTCCAGCACACCCACCGACCAGCCATCAGGCGATTTTCCGGTAATTTTTGCTGCGCCAAGAATTGATGTGAATTCCGGAGCTTCAACATATTCATTGTCATTTACATCAGGATAATATTGCGGCGTGCGACCGATACGCCGGGAATAAAAAAGATTTTCAGAAGCAAGGTCTCCGTCGCCGAATTGCAGCGAATAACTCAAAATGCTTTTCCCTTCGATAAAAAACGGGCGTTTTTCCGGGAAAAAAGTTTCATAAGTCGTCAGGTTCACTTCCGACGGATCAGCTTCCACCTGTCCAAAATCAGGATTGATAGTAAGGTCGAGCGTGAGATAATTGGTTAAACCTATTTTGGCGTCGAGTCCTGCATTCAGGCTGTTTTTCTTCCCCGAACTTCTGAAAGGATTTTCCGGTTCCTTTTCGAATCTTTCTGTTCTGGCCACCATATAGGGAGTAACATCGAAAGTATTTTTGGGTTCTATTTCTTTAATTCCGCCCATTGTTCCGAATTGTGATACAAACCCTGCTTTATCCTTGTTCATATGTTGCCAGGAAGAGAGTTCATCCTTGCGGAAAATGTAACGCAGAATCTGGATTCCCCACAGTTGCTCGTCTCCCTCTTTAAAACGGAGTTGTGAAAGCGGAATTCTCATTTCGGCATTCCAACCGGTTTCCGTTTTCCGGGTTTTTACCCACCAGATCGGGTCCCAGGTGGGATCTTCGTTTTCACCATCGTTTGTTATCATAAAATCAGTTTTCACACCGGCTGCCGAAACGAGAAAGGAAAAGCCCGTGCGTTTATCGTTGTAGGTGTCAAAAATGATTCCGGCCATGTCGCCATCATCAATATCGCGTCGGGTCATTCTAAATGAGATGCTGTCGGGAATATTATCGTATGATTTGATGCCTACAAAAACATTGTTTTCGTCGTACAAAACTGCAAATTCTGTTTTTTGTGCCGGAGGTTGGCCGTTGTATGGTTCAAACTGCCTGAAATCGTTTTCCCATACTGCCTGCTGCCACTGTGTTTCAACGAAATTTCCGTCGATATTAAACTCTGAATTGTTGATTTTCTGTGCTCTGTAATTCTTTTTTTCTGACTCTTGTGCAATTAATCCTGAAATGATAAAAAAGAAAAGTAAGACAAGCGCAATTCTCATATAAAAATGGTTTTGATAGTAAGACTTCAATACCCCGAAAGCGTTACATGATGCTTTTAAAAAATGAGCAAAAAAGCAGAACTTTTACAGATGGTAACGAAACAAGAAATAACTGAAATTGTCAATCTGAAGATAAAATGCAACTCAGAGACTGTTTTGAAATTTCCCATAGGGAAAATAGATGGGTAGCAAAATAGAAATCCATGGTAAAATTTTGTCCCATCCGGGACAAAACATTAACCATTTTGCTGTATTTCTACCCACATTTTGTTCCTGACGGAACATTTAAACTAATTTAAAACAGTCTCTCTGTTTTTCAATCTGAAAAAATTCGCCGGCTATTTGACCGTACTGATATTTTGCACTTGTTTCATGTCGATTCTGATTGCTCCCAGGTAAAAAAGCCAGGCTGCAATGGCCATCAAAACATGGCTCACACACAAATAATCGAACCAGCGGTGTGGCGATGTTTTGGTCATAAAAAACAGGGCGGCAATGGCTGCAAATGCCACACCAGCCAGGATGTATTTTCCTGCTTCATTTCGGGTTTTCAGAAACAAAAATCCTTCAAGCGAAAGCACCACAAACATCAACCCGTAACCCGAATGAAATTCAACAAAAAAGAAGTCGAGCGTTACAATGGTCAGTGTTAAAAATGTCAGAAATTCGATGATGTTAATCACGCTCAATGTTTTTACCACTGAAGGTTTCAGCCAGATTCTTGTGTGTTCGATGGCAGCCCGTTCAACAAACATAATCGAAATCATACTGGTAATCCAGCCCGGCAATTTCCAGGGAAAACTGAAGGCGTACAAAAATGCGTGTCCGATAACTCCACCCAGAAAAGTGGCAATTCCCATACTGAAAAAGTAGATTTTGAAATATAGAAAAACGCGTTCGGGCCTTTGTGATTTATGAAGTTTGTAAGCACTGTAAAAACAGACTGCAGAGACTAAAAGATCGGTTAAAGTGACTACTGGTTCGTCAATTCTGAGCCCCCAAAGCGATATGGTTGTTAATTCAGTCTGCATCTGATTATTCAATCTTGAGATTTCTTAAAAATACAAACTTTGCATCACAAATGTTCAAGTTTTACAGCGGTTTCTTCAAGTTGCAGAAAGTGAAGTCTTTGTAACCGTATTGCGGAGAGAGGGGGATTCGAACCCCCGGTCCCGCGTGGCGGGACAACGGTTTTCGAGACCGCCCCATTCAACCGCTCTGGCATCTCTCCGTTTTGGTTTCTGAAATTAAAAAAAGATTCTCCATGTTATTCTGAAAAACTGAATTTTGTTTAATGGATCAATATTTCAGGCTGAATTGGCTGGTACTTTTATTAGTTTTGTCGCTTCAAAATTTAAGTTATGAAACGATTCGCACTTTATTTTTTAGTTGCTGTTTTTGTTGTGGCTGTTTCATGCAGCGGTCCCAAAAAAGTTACCACTCCTGTTGTTTCTGATAAAGAATTGGCTGAACAGGCTGAATTATCGGGTAATAACGAGAAAGCACTTGAACTGTGGACGCTGTATTTTACAAAAACTCCGGTAGAACAGGTTGCGGGCGGTGACTTTGCAAAGGCGGCGCAGGTTGCATTTAAAGCAGGCAACACTACGCAATCTGTTAGCTGGTATGATCAGGCACGGTATAAAAACTTTGCCAGTGCCGAAATGTACCAGACTTTGGCTGAGATTTACAAAGGGCAGCAAAATATTTCAAAAGAACTCACTGCGCTTGAGTACATCCAAACCCATTATCCCGAAAAATCAGGTGTTATCAGTACGCGATTATTCGAAATTTATCATGAAATAAAGGATCCTGAAAAAGCTTTAAATGCCTGGAAAAATATGAATCAAACGGAACAAAATGATTTGCAACTTTTAAATCAATATTTTGAGTTGCAGAAAGACCTGAAGGACACGTTGGTGTGTGATTCGTTGGCGGTTGTTTTACTGGAAAAAGATGCGAAAAATGTGGCGGCACTCGAATGGAATGCTTTCAAATATTACTGGAAAGGAGAAAACCGTTACCAGCGTGAAATGGATAAATACAACAAGAATAAAACCAACAAGCAGTATAAAATTCTGTTGGAAGAGCTTGACAAATCGACAGCCGATTTTAAAAAATCACTTGGATATCTTGAACGACTTTGGAGCATTGAGCCCGGGAAAAAATATGCAAGTTATTTTGCCAATATTTATGCGCGTTTTGGCGATGAAGCAAAAGCAAAATCATATGATAAATATTTGAAAAACAACTGATTTTGAAAAATGTCAAATAGGTAGGAAAGTAAAAATCCGGTTATATTATTTCTTTTCAATCAGATCGAAAAGAAATAATATAAC